>NZ_JBGQQS010000003.1:0-171351 GCF_045528365.1 Desemzia sp. FAM 23988 | reverse complement strand
TACTTCAAAATCTATTACCATGGAGTAAAGAAGTTCAAGAAAGCTGCAAATAACCCTTACTGTAATACAAAACTATTGTAGCAAGGGTTATTTGTTATATCTATATACCGTTTCATTTTGCGCTTACAAACAAACTATGAACAGCGGCGCTTGCTGTTATAGTCAATAACCTCTAAATTAGAAAGGACCCATACATATGACAACATTTACAGAACGTGTAGTTCGGATCATCCGCTCTATTCCAACTGGAAAAGTAATGACTTATGGTCAAATTGCTGCTCTTGCTGGTAATCCACGCGGAGCGCGTCAAGTAGTCCGCATCTTACATTCAATGAGTCAAAAACATGATTTGCCATGGCATCGGATCATTAATGCCAAAGGAGAGATTGCTATAAAAGATGAGGTGGGATCTTTTACTCAAAAAGATCGTCTGTTGTCTGAAGGTATCATGCTGACGCGGTCGGGAAAAGTCGACCTCACTCGTTATCGTCACCAGCCAATTACTGAATGGATACCTGAAGAATATTAATCAGGTATTAAAAAAGAGCTATCCGCTTAAGCAGTTTTCTCTTAAGCGGACAACTCTTTCATTTTACAGCGATTCAATACTAATCATGTGTTCATCAGTCAATTCAAAATCAAATAATTCCAAGTTGGAAGTTTGTCGCTCATTATTGTGTGATTTAGGAATCACGACTACACCTCTTTGGATTTGGTAACGCAGCAAGACTTGTCCCCAGTTTTTGCCGTAGTTTTCAGCAATTTTATTGAGTTTAGCAATCTGTTCATCTGTTACTCTACTTAACGGTCCCCAAGCTTCTGCGACAATGTCATTTTTTTGCATATACTCGATGACTTCATTATTCCAAGTATGCGGGTTGGATTGAATCTGGTTTACAGCTGGTTGGATACGTGCAAATTGCTGCACCTTTTTCAACAAATCAATATCAAAATTCGATACACCGATAGATTTGATTTTTCCGTTGTCTACAAATGATTCCAGCACTTCCCAAGTGTGTTTTAATTTATCTTCATCTTCAATGGGATGATGAATCAGATACAAGTCAATGTAATCTGTTTGAAGGTTCTTCAAACTATTTATTACTGTTTGTTCTACCGCTTCTTTTGTACCGATATAAGCTTCATCTGCCGGAATTTTAGTCGTAATATAAAACTCTTCCCTCAGCACTCCGCTGTCAGAAATAGTTTCTCCAACACCAGCTTCATTTCGATAAGAAATAGCTGTATCGATCAATCGATATCCTGATTGAATAGCTTGTTCCAAAGCGCTGAAGTCCCCATTCAACTCCCCATTGTACTGATTGCCTTCTTTTCCATACGTGTTCGTCCCAGTACCAACTAGTGGTATCTTTAACCCATTTGCTAATGTGATGGTCTCCATGAAATTTCCCCCTACTGTATGTTAACTTACAGTATCTAGAATACCATTAAATAGTTTCCCTTCCTAAATCTTTGCTGATTTATTTTTCATTGGACCTTTTTCTCACAAACCCATTCTTGAAATTATCGTACCATGCGTCAATTTCTTCTAAATCATCGATTTTTAATAGTTTGTAGATTTCATAAGCAAAATCGACCGCTGCTGTTTCATTTGCTGTGATGACATCATCATCTCGGACTACTTGTTCATCCAAAAAATGAGTTTCCCCACGGTACCCGCTTTGTTTTTCAAAAAATTCAAAATTGTCTCCAGTGTGTTTTATATGATCCAGAAAGCCATGTTTTCCTAGAAAAATGGTTGCCCCGCAAATAGCAGCAATAGGAATTTGTCGGTCTCGAACTTGTTTGATAAATTCGGCTATTTCATCATATCGATTGTCTGCCCAAGAAAACCCACCAGGCAGGATCACTAACGCCAAACGACTGAAATTCGTATACTCCTTAATATCATAATCAATCTCGGTACGTAACCCGCCAATAGACGTTTTGGATTCTTTATCAAAAGAAATAGTCTTCACCGAATAATTTGCTGCAGAATTTACTTCTGCTATGGCATAAGCAGCCTCCCAGTCTGCCCATTGATCTGTTAATAACAATAATACTTCTTTTGAAGTCATAAGATCCCCACCCTCTGTTGTCTTGCACTTTGTTAAGTTTATTTTACCAAAAGCAATAGCTTGGCACTACTAATTGTACACAACAAACAGATTGTTTTGGAACGTCAAAAAAGAACTCTCTTGTCTTCTAGGAGTAAAGACAAGAGAGTTCCAATTTTTTCATGTTTTGTGAGGTGTTATTCAGCTACTGTGATTTCTCCAGTTACTGTACCTTCATCTAATTTAGCAGAGTCCATTAATTCTTGAGAATCAAATGTCACGTTTCCTTCAACAGTTGATCCAGCAAGTTCGAACCCTTCTTCTTTAACGATCACATCTCCAGCAAATGTACCATTTTGGATTCTGAAGTTTGGAGATTCAACAGTCATTGATGGAGCAGTTAAAGTAAATTCATCTGTAACATTGCGGTCGTCATCTTGTGCATATAAAGCTAATTTACGGTATACATCTCCACTGTCTTCCCCGCCATCATGGAAATTTCCAGCTACCATAATATCTTCATCTACAGTAACATCTTCTGTAATCGCATAAATCCATGTACCGTTTTCGCTAAGTCCTGCTAATACATCTGCAGGATCGTTGCTGATAGATGCGCTTGTTACTACTTCTGTGCTTTCTGCAGCGGAAGAAGCTGTTGATTCACTTTCTGTAGCAGTATCATCACTTCCACATCCAGCTGCCAATAGGATCACTGATGCACAAACTCCAAAAAACAAGTTTCTTTTTTTAATTGATTTACTCATAATACTTCTTACCTCCATATTTTGCTATCCGTTTTCAAAGTTATTAAAACAGCTTTATGTATCCATACTTGCTCCCTTAATAACTTCATAGATAGCATACAAAATTTTTGTGAAAAAATCAACATATTTGTTTTGTGAAAGCGTATTTTTTGATTTTTTTGCATTATTTCATCTATACATCACAGATAAACAGAATAGAACCGCCAATAATTAGACTATATTCCCTAATTGATGGTTTTAACTATTAAAGAGTTACAAAGTCACTTTTACACAAGTGCACCGTTTACTCTACAAAAAAAAGCACAGAAAACAGGTAAGTTTCTGTGCTGAGTACTTTATAGGTGTTTCTTATTTTTGTAATTAAAATCTGGAATAGCTGTCCAGCGTTGTTTTAAAACATGTGCAATCATTTTGGGTTCTCTTGCGCGTGTGAAGATTCCTTTTTTATTCCCTTGAACGCGGTTGATGCCCACTTTTGTTTCAAAGTCAGCGAAATTCCACAATTGTTCTCCAATCACCTGTTCATACTCATTGAAAACTTTGTGGTACGTATCGTAATAACGTACTTGATATTCTTCTGTAAATGGAATGTCATCAATAGCATGGTAACCAGGAACAGTATCTGCCCCATATTCAGTGAACATCACAGGTTTTCCAGGATACATATCCTTCCACAAGTCTAATTCAGCACGCAAAGCTTTTTCACCGGCTTTTAAATCTCCAGTTTGTACATACCAACCGTAGTAACGATTCAATGCAATGACATCCAATAAATCGGCTACCAAATCTTTGTCTGGAGTCGACATCATGATATTGACAATCGTTATCGGACGACTTTGAGGATCTAATTCTTTCGTCAAATTGATTAGCGGTTCAAAATATTCGCGAGCTCCTTCTTCATGAAGAGCAGGTTCATTGGCAATGGACCATAAAACAACACAAGCTAAGTTTTTATCGCGGTCGATTAGTTCACGAATAACTTGTTCGTGAGCTTGAGTTGTATCCATCGTATCCCATGTATTAGCAGTTTTTCCTTCACCAAACAACATAAAATCAAATGCTGAAAATAACCCGACAGCTGTAGTTTCATCAATAATTACAATTCCTTCTTTATCTGCTAAACGCATCATCTCTTCTGAATAAGGGTAGTGAGATGTACGGAATGAGTTGGCTCCGATCCATTTCGTCAAATTCAAATCCAGTACATTAGCCGTCTCATTCAAGCCGCGTCCATTGAGATAAGTGTCTTCATGTTTTCCAAAACCTTTGAAATAAAACGGTTTTCCATTGATCAAGAATTGATTGTCCCCAACTTCAACAGTCCGGATACCAAAAGGCTCTTCATAGACATCTATCAATTCTCCAGCAATAAATCCTTCCACTCGAGCAATGTAATGGTATGCATTCATTGGTTCCCATAAATGAGCATCTTCGACTGTCAATTCCGACTCTACACCCTTGCTGCTGGCAACGACTTCTCCTTCCTCATCTATAAGAGTAACTTTTACCTCATCAAATTGACCAGCAGTTCGCACTACAGTAAAGACTTTTGCAGCATTCCCATCTACTTGATGAGAAATGATGATATCATCTATATAATTATGTGGAGTCGTATAGACTTTTACTGGACGATGTAGACCGGCATAGTTGAAGAAATCAAAATTCTCACTTGATTTGCGAATCACATTTCCGTTTTCGTCAGTGGTTTCGCTGTAATTTCCAACAGGCAGTGTCGTGTAATCTAAAATGTTGTTGACAGATACGGTTACCCTGTTTTTTCCATTTACTAGTGCGTCATTGATAGTGGCTTCAAAAGGTGTAAATCCTCCAGTATGCTCTACCACTTTTTGGCCGTTTACATAAACGGCCGCTTTATGAGTTGCTGACCCAAAACGCAAGACAATTCTTTCAGACAGTAAAGGCTTTGCAATCGTAAACTCTTTTTCGTACCAAACTGTTCCAACATGTCTGCGAATCTCTGAAAGAACTCCTTGGTCATTAAATGAGCCCGGTACTGCCATTACAGCATCGGTCACTAATGGCTTCGTTACGTCTATTTCTTTTGTTTCATCATCTAGATAAAATTTCCAGACATCATTTAAATCAGTCAATGTACGACTTTCAGTAGCAATTGGATATAACATAAATAAAAATTCCTTTTCTTTTTTAATCGTGATTTGAACCAGCGGTCATATTAGCTTCAACTTCTTTTCGATATCTATTGGGTGTCATACCTATCTTTTTCTTAAAGAAACGATTAAAGTGCGCATCACTTTCAAATCCGCAATCGTAAGCTATTTCTTTTAAAGTCTTTTTAGCTCCGGAAACTTCTATTTGAAATTTGGCTTGAACTAAACGGTAATCCATTAAAAATTCCATCACAGAATAACCAGTAGATTATTTGAAGACGTGGGAAATATATGATTTGCTGATATTTAATTTTTTTGACAGTTTCTCAATAGTGATTTTTTCAGTAAAATGCTGTTGCAAATAAGTCGCGATTTTTTCAGCATACTTATCTTTTTCGCTTTTTATTTCTTTCATCCACACGATTGGTTTGCGCTTTGCTTGATAGACTTTCAACAAAAACATGCTTAAGACGAGTTTTATCTCTGCTTCCTGCGTAACTGTAAATTCTTCTTTAGATAAATCAGCTAATTTTTTACCCAATTCGATGATGTTATTGTAGCACTCTTGATCTTCAATGCGAAAAATTTGGTGTGGAAAATCTCTGAACACGTCTAATAAATAAAGAGCATTTAATTCTTTCAGACTACTCTCTATCCAAGCGGCAGAAAAGTGAATCATACTGCGTTCATATAATTCGCTCTCTTCAAGCACATGTGGTTTATGAAGTTCCGTGCCATCTAAAGCAATGATATCTCCTCGTTGCAAATCATAAATTTGATTATTGATCAGGTATCTGCATTTTCCCTGATGGAAAAAATACAGTTCATATTGCTGATGGGAATGATAGTTAAGACTATAGTATTGGCCTTTTACATGTACCAAAGCATTTATTTTTTCTGGAATTATCATTTAGATCATCCTCTAATTTCCTATTCAATCTGTCCTTCTTTATAACAAACAATAAGCTGTCAAAATTGACTCAGAAACTTATTTGAATTCATTGTAACAAAAAAGACGATAAGTTCCATTTTCACATTGGTACTTACCATCCTTTATTAAAAGCTTTATTCTGTTTCTTTATTTGCCAGCAATTCTTCTTTCTTCTAATACTTCTTGAATTTCAGCCATTCGTTTGCTATCTAATTCATAAAATCTCATAGCGATTAATGAAGCAATCCAAGCAAGAATCAATAAACCAATGAACAACAACATCGTTACCCAGAAAATATTTTCTGTATAGGGAGTTTCCGTTGTGGGGAATACTTCAGTAAAGCCGACCCAGGCTAAAGTAATACCAATAATGGTTTGTCCAAAAGAAGAAATCATTTTATCCACAAATGAGAAGATCGTTCCCATTACACCAGGTGCATAACGGCTTGTTTTATAGGTTTCATAATCTGTAATATCTGGAATCATTGGAATAACAATCCCACCTGATACTGTTTTCACACCATTACCTAGAATAAACAATACTAAGAAAGCGATTGTCATGAATCCCATGTTATCAAAGCTGATTTGAGAAGGATCTCCTAGTAACAATAGAGCAAATAGCGCAGAGTAAATAATGATACATGCCCATGTTGCAGTTACTAAAGCCTGCTTAGAACCTAATTTACGAGCATATCTTGTACCGATTTGGATAATAATCAAAGAAGGAATCATTGTGTAAGCTGATACTTGACCATACAATCCATAATCCCCGATTACGACACCAAATAACAAGACCATTACAATAGCATTATTTGCAACTGTTAAGGCTAACTTATCAGTTGCCGCAGCAACAATCAACATTTGTAAAGGTCGGTTCCCTTTTAAAATCCCAAACATGTCTTTTAAACCAATTTTTTCTTGTTTTCCACCTGTACCAAAATTTTCTGTTCTATCATGCTTCCAAATACCAGCAACTGCCAGTAAAGTTAACACTCCTACCATTAACACTACTGTGATAACAAATTCAGCAAAGAAAGCTTCATTAAAACCACCATGTTTTGGTTCTAGATAATTTGATACATAAACAGCAGCACCAGCAAAGAATAAAGACGTATAAGACAAATCAAATGTAGAGAATAATGGCCGTTGATTTGGATCATTGGTTAATACCGACTGGCCAGATTTTGTACAAGCTGTCTGGAAAGTGTACCCAACAATATAAATCAAATACAACACTATAAATTAAGCCAAACGTAAGTTTTCTGGAATTAAATGATTGGTAAAAAACAATAATAACGTGGTAATGGTCATAACAACATAACCAGAAATCATAAACGGTCTGAATTTCCCTAACTTACCATCAGTTTTATCAATCCAAAGACCGATAATTGGATCAGTAACACCATCCCAGAGACGACTAGCTGTAATGAGCGTTGAAACTAAGACAGTTCCTAATCCAACAACTCCTGTTGCATAATAGGATACAAAAGTCATTAAAAACATAAATGCGTTTGTTGCTGTATTATTTAGTGCAAAAGCTCCAATTTGCCAAACTTTAGCTGTCCGATATTTAGCAGGCTTTCTAGTAGCCAGATTATCTGGATGTACATCAATTACTTTTTCCATTTTATTCACTCCCATTCTTCATATGTCACAACAGATACCGCTTTCATTTTTTCTAACTAAACCGTCTTTTCTCCTTTCTTATTCTTAATGATATTAAAGCAACACAAGTATCGTTATATGATACCAATTTAATAAATATGATACTAGTATATCGGCAAATGAAACTTTTTACATTGACTGTGAATCCGTAAGTATTACTTAAAGATTGACTGATTAGGCTTTTTTAAATGATTATTTTTCTTCCATCAAACTTGACTTATAAATTTTTTTGAACTAGCATGGCAAACGAAATGAATAAAGCTTCTGTTAGACGAGGCTCCTATATGGAAAAACGCTGCTGCACAAAAACGTCGAGAGACACCAATGGGTCAACAGGAATGATCGACGCAAGGTCATTCTTAACGTAGCTGTTGAACAATCTACGCCATATAGTGCTAAAACTCAACGATGGAGAAGGCATAATGTTTTTTTAACATGCAAAAAAATATTATCTAGATATGGAATGTTTACCCTTTATTTGGATTGGATATTCAAGCATATACTCTGTCGTCAGATGGGGTGTATGCTTTTTTGTTGTTTTGCATTCTGTACTACGAAGGTAAACCATCATATAGAAGTCCTACAGATTCGTTTCAAAATAAACGATAAAAATGAGGTGAAAGAGTATGGAACAAAGCTCTGCTAGTGATTGGAAAACTAAAAGAGAAATAAGTCATGCTACCATAACCCATTTTATTCGGCTGATGATGTAGCACGCTTATTTTCCTTTAAGTCAAGGAGGAAAACATAATAGTAAACAAAAAAATTCTATTTATACCGAAAAAAAATCAAAAAATAACCAACTAAAAGAAATCGGTTATCTGACAGAAAAAACTTTTTTGGCACAATTACACACTCAAATAGAAGGGCTCTCTATCCAATTGCTCGTTCAAAATCTGATTTATGACGTTGCACAATTAGCCATTCCTTGGGACAAAATGGATTCTGAAAATCTCATGGAACCAGCTACTTGGAAAACTGCTGATTTGCTGAAATTTACTTTCAGCATTGGACCAATCAGTTCCATTTTTGATATTTTGACTTTCTTGTTGATGTGGTTTGTTTTCCAAGTAAACTCTGTGCAAGATGCACCTTTATTCCATTCAGGATGGTTTGTTATCGGATTGATTACTCAGACAGTCGTTGTGCATATTATTCAAACGAAAAAATTCCATTTATTCAAAGCAGAGCTAGTATGAGTGTGATTCCTTCAACACTAGCTGTTATTGCAGCAGCTATCTGGATTCCTGGTAGCCCGCTAGGTACGTTTTTTGACTTTGTGGCTTTGCCAGTAATTTACTGGAAATGGATGATTTTAATTGTTACAGCTTATATCGTTACAACTCAAAACGTTAAAGACATTTATATCAAAATCAACAAGCAATGGTTATAATGGACTTGCATGACAGAAAAGAAAGTTTTATAGTCTGCTTAAAAGGCAGCTTAAGCTTTCTTTTTTTTATTTCCGGAGCGAACATACTTTCTTTTGATTAGTAGATGTGGTATGATAGTTGCAGAGTTAGATAGATGACTATTATAGTACTTTAGGTACTAAGTCTGTACTCCCTTTTATTTCGGGGGCGTTACGGATTCGACAGGCATAGGTCGAGCTTGGATCGCGTTTCGTAGGTTACGGCTACGTAAAAACGTTACAGTTAAATATAACTGCTAAAAACAATAATAACTCTTACGCTTTAGCTGCGTAATAACAGCTTAGTGTAGATCCTCTCGGTATCGCCCATGTACTCGAGTAAGGGTCCTATAATCAGTGGGATACACTAAATCTTTCCGTCTGCAAGATTTAGAAGAGATTATCAGACTAGCAAAGTACGATGCCTGTTGTGCGGCTAATACTAAGCGAACTTTTAAGTAGTATAACTATAAACGTAGACGTCTAGGTGTCGTTATGTTTGGACAGGGGTTCGACTCCCCTCGTCTCCATACAATAAAAAAGCAGCAAATACTGATTTGTCAGTATTTACTGCTTTTTTTGTTTTCTAAACAAAAGCTGTTGTGGTCAAGTGGTTCTCCCCTATTCTAAACGCTCCTTTAAAGGGTTATTTATGAACAGAGGACTAAATGTTTCAGCCATTTTGTGTATAAAAGCTGATGGAGTAAATTGCTATGATGATAAGCTTAGTTTGATCATCATCCAGAGACACTGAATGATGATCATTGCAGTTTGAATCACCATAAGGCAAAATAGTGGACTATCCCCCACCATGCAACAAATCCCATTCACAAAAGTGCGAATGGGATTTGCTTATCGAAATAAATACAACTGCTAAATTAAATTGTATTTTTTCAAACCTTCTATAATGCCGCCTTCTACATTGCTAAATGAGGTAACGTAATCAGCTACTTCTTTTACTTCATCCACTCCATTTTGCATGGCGATACCATAATCAGCATAGGCAATCATTTCTCTATCGTTTGGACCATCTCCAAAAGCATACGTTGGAACATTTTCAAGGCCTAGTAATTTTTCTAATTCTTTGATCCCAGTTGCTTTGGAATTGTTTTTAATAATAGTGTCTACGCTATACGGTGTATTGCGGTAAAAAGACAATTGAGGAAATTTAGAACGAAAATCCTCATCGTAACTAGGATCATCATTAATAATCAGCGCCATCAATACTTCTTCCTTCAAATGAAAAGCAGCATCCACTTCAGGTGGTTTCGTATGGATATTTTTATAAGCGGTGATCATTGTTTGAGTATCCTTCGTCGTGCGGATTTTATCATGTGTGTACATAGATAAAGGAAAGTCATACTTATCGGTAGCAGATTTCAATTCATTCATCAATTTTTTCGGAATAGCACTTCGGTATATTTCCTTTCCTTCATAAACAATATATTGGCCATTCAGTGTAATAAAAGAATCTATCGGGCTATTTTCCAATACATGTTCAATCTCAATCGGACTGCGGCCAGTCGCTACAAATGGAATAATATTTTTTCGCTTCATACTTTCTAATGCTTCACTGATTTCTTGATCCAACTCTGATTTAGCATTCAATAACGTTCCATCTAAATCAAAAAATACAAGTCCTTTAGGTGTAGTCAATGCTGTACCTCCATATTTGTTGTTCATCCAGTTGTACTCAACTGAATGTGTATAACTGATTTGCTCAGCTTATTCTTTCAAATCTTTAAAGTGTCTGACTTCATTGTATTTTTCCAAATGGTAAGCACCATTTTGATAAGAAGCAATAGAGACACTTGCGTTTAAAAGAGGTTGCGGATTTTCTAGCTCTGCTACTAAATTATTCAGTAAGTAGCGGATGGTATTTCCATGAGCCACTACCAATACTTTGTCTCCAGTATCACGATGTTTACTGATCAGTTTCATCAACCCTTCTTCAATTCTGGTCCAGAAGGTTAAAAAATCTTCTGCATCGTGATACGGATCAGCTTTTTTAGTCGCATTCATTCGTTCGGGAATGCTTGCCTGTGCAAACATTTCAGGAATGGAAGGATAATTCAGTTCTTGGTTGATCGTTTCCCAAGCGACGTCTACATTTTCACCTTCAAAGAAACCAAAAAAGACTTCTCTGAATTCCGGCATCATTTCAATTTTTAAATTTTCAGCCTGTTTATTTTCTTCTAAAATAATACTTGCTGTTTGAACCGTACGGCTTAAGTCACTTGTGTACACTGCATCAAATTCTACATCCGCTAATCCTCTAGCGCTACGATACACATCTTCCGTACCTTCTTCTGTCAATGGTGTGTTACTCCACCCTTGTATCTTTCGGTAATGATTAAAATACGTTTGTCCATGACGAACAAAATAAAATGTACAACCTTTACTCATTTTCATTTCCTCCAGTGCACTGATTTCAGAATCTTCTATTTTTATTGTAACAGAAAGCCGTTATAAATTAATGAAAAAGAGTTTTTTTATTCGTTAAATAAATACAATACATTAAAAACTCTCTTTGTTTTATTTTTGATTTTACCTCAATTGTCACATAAAGCTGGTTGGCTATTGTTTTGCCAGCTTCACAAACCAAAATAACTGTTTCCTACCAGTTAAGTAAGAAACAGTTATCTTGGTTACTGACTCCATAAATGGACATCATTTATTTTATGTTCTCTGGGATATCCCCGTTACGGTAAGCATCGAGCAACGCTTTCAGATCAGTTACTTGATCTTGCAGTTTTTTACCGATATCCGTTTCTTTCACTTTCTTTCGTTCCAATTCTTTATCTACCACTCGTCGGGTAGAAACAATGTCTATCTCATTCTCGATCGCTTCCTGAGGAGACGTGAAGGGTTGATGAGAAACCAGCATCATTCCAAACGAATTATACAGCAACGTATATCCAGCTAAACCTGTCGTTCCTTGATAAGCTTTTGAAAACCCACCATCAATGACCAACATTCTGCCATCTGCTTTGATCGGATCTTCTCCTCTTTTTTCTTTTACCGGTGTGTGCCCATTAATGATGTGTCCTTTAGATGGATCTAATCCAAACTCCGCTAAAATTTTTTCACACGCCTCAACTTCATTTCGCATGCGATAGTAGGCATTTTTCTTTTCCTCATGGCATTCTTTGTCTTCTACATAATACCGCTCGAAAGTCGTCATTTGATTTTTTCCAAATAAAGAAGAGACCGGTCCTGTCCACAAGTACCAAACTAAGTCTAAGTACTTAGTGTTGTCGGTTCGATTTTGATACAAAAACCCTTTTTTGACAGCATCTTCAAATTTATCCAATAAGGATTTTCCATAAACGTACTTGCCTCTAATTTCCATTCCCATAAAGCTTCCATCTTCATTTAACGGAATACACCCGTGGAATAACAGATTATCATTATACGTTAGATACATGCTTCCCTTATTGATTAAGTAGGATATGTGCTTTTGCAATTTCCCACTATTTTTAAAACCTTCTTTTAGTTTTTCGACAATCCACTTTTCATCATCCGATAATTTGAACGGATTTTCCGGATCGATGGTAGGAAAGTTGTTGCTCAATAACGGGTATTCTTTTCCTTTAATCGTGATAGTACCATTTTCATAATCGATTTTGTTTAACAGCAGACGGTGTTCTAGTTGAAACTCTGGATGTCTTTCAATAATCGCCGCTTCTAATTTAAACTGAATAACAGCAATGGCTTGATGGATTTTTGTATTTTGAATGATCTCTTCTTTTAAGGTATTGTCGTCAGGGTTCACTTTCGGTGCAAAACAGCTATCCGCATCCCCTGTATAGTTACCTTCAGCAAAGTTAGACAAATACCGCAACGATATTCCGTATCTATCTTCTAGAATATCTAAATTATTGTAGCGCGCCGATATCCGAATTACATTTGCTAAGCAGACTTCTGAGCCAGAAGCCGCACCAATCCATAAAATATCGTGATTTCCCCATTGAACATCCACGGAATGATGGTTAATCAATGCCTCAATAATTTTATCTGGATAAGGGCCTCTATCATAAATATCTCCTACCACGTGCAAGTGGTCTACCACCAAACGCTGAATCAAATAAGCCAACGCTGCAATGTACTCTTTTCCCCTATCTAGAGAGATAATGCTGTCGATGATTTCACTGTAATAACCATCTTTATTCGAAAAGGTTCCATCTTTAAAAAGGAGTTCCTCTGTGATATAAGAAAATTCCTCAGGCAAGGATTTGCGCACTTTTGATTGTGTATATTTTGAGCCTACAAATCGACACAGCTCAATCAATCGGGATATAGTGATTCGATACCACTCATGAGTTTCTTCTTCCGTTTCAAACGTCTGCATAATATCTTCTGTTTTTTCTTCTGGGTAATAGACAACTGTCGCTAATGTGTTCATTGCTTTTTGAGTTAATCGATCTGTAAAAATCTCTCCAATTTTTTCTTTGATATTACCTGAACCATTTCTTAGGACATGTTGAAATGCATCGTATTCCCCATGAATGTCACTTACATAGTGTTCTGTCGCTTTAGGTAAGTTCATAATGGCTTCTAGATTGATGATTTCAGAAGTCGTTGACCCTATTGTCGGGTGTTCTTTTGCTAACATGGTTAAATATTTGTTTTTCATTTCCATCTCAACTGCCCCTTTCTTTTTAACCTATACCAATTAGTATAGCATGGTTCCAAATTTTTGTTGCTGAAAAAACAAAAAAACTACGACTGTAGTTTTTTTTGGGCTTTTATTTTGAATACATTATACAGGTGTTGATAAAGCTTCCACAATGGAATCCTCAATCTTTTCAGGAGCTGTTAAAGAGCCGAATCGTTCAATAATTTCTCCATCTCTACCAATTAAAAATTTAGTATAATTCCATTTTATTTTCTTTCCTTTTGTTTCATTTACTAAGTAATGATACAAAGGATGGGCTTTCTCGCCATTCACCATTATTTTGTCAAATAAGGGAAATTTCACTCCATATTGCGTAGTACAAAAGGCAGCAATTTCCTCTCCTTCTAATGGTTCTTGGTTCATGAATTGATTCGAAGGAAAACCAAGTACGCTAAATCCCTGGTCTTGATAGTTTTGATGCAACTCTTGCAGCCCTTCAAGTTGAGGAGCCAGACCACATTCACTAGCCGTATTCACAATCAGTAAGACTTTTCCTTTGTATTCAGAAAGAGACAGTTCTTTTTGATCTATTGTCTTCACATTAAATGGATACACAGACATAATTTTTTTCTCCTTTAGTGCACAAATCAACTCTGCACAAATTTTCTTTTCACTACTCTATCACACATTCGTTAAAAAACACAATATTGTCTCTAGTTGTCTATAAATGAGAGCAGTTTGGCATAGAATGTATTCTGCTTATAATGGTAATCTTGATAAAATTATTAGTTAGAAATAATTTATCTCACATTTTCTAGGGGGCTTAACGAAAGCCCCTCTACTTCATATGAGGTTTTAAAATAAAAAAACTCTCGCATTCATCCCTTAAAAGGATAAACGCGAGAGTTGTCATTGTTTATTCGTATTTTTGTTCAATCAATTGTTGAATCACTTCCACCGTATCATTAGCTGAATCTTCAGCTGATTTACTACCAGATACTGTATCAAAAATCATATTCTTCGCATTGTCCCATACTTCTGCTGTTTGTGGAATATTTGGCATCGGATTAGCATTTTCATATTGCTCAACCACCGCTGCTTCTACTTCCGTTCCTTCTTCAAGTAAGACTTTTCTTGTTTCTACATTAGCTGGTATTTGTTGAACCATTTCATAAAAAGTGAGTTGGTTTTCATGTGTTGTAATGTATTCCAACCAAGCTTGCGCTAATTCTATATCTTCAGAGTAATTGCTGATGACCCAACCTCTACCGCCAGCAAATGGTTGATAAGGATCTTCATTTGGCAATGTAGGAATGGTCGTCACTCCAAAGTTCACTCCGCCTGCTTCATAATTAGCAGCTCCCCAAGGCCCATTAATGACCGCAGCCGTATTTCCTTCAATAAATGAAGAATCTATAAAGTCTCCGACTGTTCCTTCGTCTTGCATCCCTTGTGGCCATTGTGCATACCATTCAGTAAGATAATTTAGTGCTTCTATTGAACCTTCATTGTTCAAACCAATATCTGACGGATCAGTACCTTCATCGCCAAATATATACCCACCGTAACCTGCAAATAAGCCATATGAATAATAGAAATCAAGCCAGTTAGCTAAGAATCCGGTATTCTTTCCCTCTTCTATTTCAAAGTTGTATTCTTCATTTTGCATTAGTGCTTCTAAATCTTCAAATGTAGCAGGTTCTGTTTCTACCAAGTCTTTATTGTAATAAAGAACTAAAGTTTCCAATAAGTACGGCATGCCATAAATCTGGTCGTCTACGGTGACTTGTTGAATATCCGTTTCATTAAAACGCCCATCATCTGGCACAGTTACAGTAGCCAAGTGACCTTGTTGAGCCAATTGTCCGATTCGATCATAAGGAATCATCATCACATCTGGTCCAATTCCAGCCGGACCATCTAAAGGCAATGCTTCTGCTTGCTCTAATTGTTCACGAAAAACAAACTCCACCGTTACGCCATGTTCTTCTTCAAAATCACCTTTTATGGACTCAAAATAATCTGAATAGATTTCTTCTATCGATACTGTCAGAACATTTTCTCCTGAATCTCCCGTATTTCCTTGATCAGATTCCCCAGAATCATTATTTCCACAACCAGCTGCCCCTAAAGCTCCGGCTAAAATTAATCCAGCTAAAACTTTCTTCCCTTTTATCTCCATAACCCAATCAGTCCTTTCTTTTAGCTTCTTATATTAAACAATACCCAAATTAATACCGCTTTCAAAGTAAAACGATTTAACTTTTTATTTAATCTTTTTAAGTAGACTGTCACGGCTCTAATAAGTGCAGTAATCTTTTGACTGCAAAATAACCCTTACTATAATTTTTCATATTATAGTAAGGGTTATTTGTAGCATCTATATATCATTAATTATTTAACTACCAGCATACTATTTAGTTTTTGTTGAACTTGGTATACTGCACCAATTAAACCTGCATCATTTTTTAATTTCGTAGGTAATACTTGTGCAATTGTTTTCTCTTTTAGAAATCTCATACTTTGATGGCGGTCTACTAATTCACTAATTTCCTTTTTTAGATTTTCTATAAATTCAATATTAGCACTAATTCCTCCACCAATTAGAACTAATTCTGGATCATAAGCAGCAATCAAATTTACTACTCCAATTGAGATATCTTGATAAAATCGTTTCATTACAGTTTGAGCCTCAATCTCACCATTTTTTGCTCTTTCCATAATTTCAGTTGCATTTGTAACTGGTTCTCTAGGAAAGGTTTTTTTTGCTAGTTCTATTGAATATTGATGATAAAGGCCTCCTACTACTGCAGCATTTCGATTCAACGAAGAGTCTTCAACATCCTCATCTGCATTTATATCATGAATCATCATGTAGCCAAATTCTCCAGCCATTCCATGTTTACCACGATAAATATCCCCATTGATTACAATTCCTCCACCAACTCCTGTACCTAGTACTATACAAAGATAATTATCTACTCCTATTGCATTTCCAATCCATTTTTCTGCTATTGCAGCTGCATTAGCATCATTTTCTACAAATGTATAAATTCCAGTCAGATTCTCTATTTCTTCTTTTAAATTTGTACCATATAACTCTTTAATTGCGCCTCCAGTAACCATGAAACCATTATCTTGTATAATACCCGGAGCACTAACTCCGATTCCTTTTATTTCAAATCTAATTTGATATTCTTTTATGATTTGGGTAATATCTTCTAGCAATGCGCATCGGTTATGCTGAGTGGGAAACAACGATTTCTCTAAAATTTCTCCTTTACTATTTACCAACCCATACTTAACATTTGTACCACCAATATCAAATCCTATAAACATATCTCAAACTCACCTTCTTTAACTATTAATTATACTTCTTCATCTATTATGATATATTTCTCGAAAATAAACCGAAAGATATGAGCACTTATATATACCGTTAATGAATATCCTACAGTCAACCATAAAAAGAATAATTTTTCAAAATAAATTGGTACAATAACTAATAAAAATAATGCTATCAAAAACAGTAGTATCGATTGTGGTGCATGTTTGATTGCTAAGAAGAAAGAATTTTTAAACGTATTCATTATCCGATTATCAAAAATTGATAGTACCGGAAATACATAAATTGTAGTTAAAATACCTAAAGAAATAAGTAGCATAAAGAAATAGAAAAAAATTATATTTTGAGAGAATAATGTTCTTAAAAAAGAATAACTAAAAATAAACAATGCTAACAACCCTAAATATATAAGCCAAATTTTGGTTCCAGACTGAAATTCTTTCTTAAATATTATAAAGAATGTCTGAGACACGTTCTTCTCTTCATCTTTAATCATTTTAAATGTTGTACCATATAATGCAGTTATTGCAGCACCCATTGTAATAATGGGCACGCATAATACTAGAAAGATAATATTTAAAATAACAAGCTGATATATTTTAGTCATTCCATAGTATATTTTTCCCTCTGTACTAAATAAATTTTTCATCCAATCTACTCTCTCTCTGTATTAAAACTGAAAGTATAAAGGCAGCTGTTAACTGCCCTCATAATATTCCACTTCTTATCTACTATTTATTCTATTCCTAACTTTTCTTTGTTTTCTTGAATTTTCTCATTTCTAGCTTCATTAATTGCATCAATATTATTTTCTTCTTGGAAAGTAATATAATCATTCAATAATTGATCAACTTCATCATCACTTTCTGCTCTAAGCATACCTACAAGCGTAGTACTCCAATTTGTTTGGATAGCACTCAACGAACGAGCTTCTTGTGTTCCACTATCTGGATTAATGTTTTCAGTAATAAATTGTGTTTGTAATTTTCCTTGTCCCCATTCTTGCATTTGTTTAACAGCATCTACATATGATTCATCACTTAAAGCCTTGTATCTATCATGACCAAATTGGATGAATTCACCAATACGATATTCTGTTTGCCATTTTTCTGGTTCATTTAATTGTACGTTACGTGTTTCTTCTGTAAATTTAACTTTACCATCTTCAACAGTTTCATACGTTTCACCTTCGATACCGAAGTTTGTTAACATTTGTCCATAATCGCTAAGCAAATAAGTAAATAATTGAATTGCTTTTGCAGGGTCCTCTGCTTGTTTTGTAATATAGTTTATCATCCATCCAGAAATTCCAGCTTGCGATAATGTTGGTTCATTACCTTTCATGCTTTTTATTGAATCTACTGCTATATATTGAGCATCAGGATTGCTTGAAGCAAAAGTTTGTAATGGTATTCCTTGGTTTACAAAGCTACCAATCATAACAGTAGCGTATTGACCTGTTTGAATTCTTTCTTTAAATGAGTCCCCATCATCAGTAAATGAGTCATCACTAATATTACCATCCTCACGCACTTGCCTAAAAGCTTTAACCCATTCAATATAATCTTCATCTAAATTTCTGTCATAGAAGTTACCGTCTGCATCAGTATATGGAACACCTAGCATATCCTGCACAATACCATCCATAGAACCATTTGAAGTTCCATCTTGTGCAAAATCATTAAAGCCAAATGGAATTAAATCTGGAAATTTTTCTTTAATGCTGTTCATAGCTTTCTTAAAGTTTTCAGGAGTTGTCATATCAGGCTCTCCAATTGCTTTATAAACATCTTCTCTAATAATAAAGGCATCTCTCGCATAAATGTTTCCGCTCTCAAAATCTTCTGCGGTGTTGGAATAATCTGGATATCCATATGTCTTTTCATCTTCCAATTGATACCAGTTCATTGTATCTTCACGAGCTACTTCATAGAAGTATGGATCATAAGTATCTGCTAAATCTTGTAAAGGAAGTGCCCAATCATCTGCTTTACGGGCAATATCAGAATTTGAATCAAAAATGGTAATAATGTCAGGCAATTCCCCACTTGCAAAATAGGTGTTTAAGTTTGTATCATCTCCTGTGATAAATTCGATGTCTAAATTCAAATCCTCTTTTACTTTTTTAGTGATTACGTCTTCCCCATATTCTTTGTTCCACCAGTCTGCATTAATATACCAAGTAAGCTTATTATCTTCTTTTGTATCTAATTCCCAAGCTGGAGTTTCAGAGTCAGGCGTATATCGATCCTCTATAGAAGGCAATTCCTCTAAATTCTCTGTTCCTTGTGCTTCTTCATTATTACCACATGCAGCTAATACAAAAACTGAAAGTAAGGCTGCTCTTGAAAAGATTTTTTTTATTTTTTTGTTTTCCATATTCTTTTCCCCCATTAGTTTAAATTATCCACTATTATTCTTTAACTGCCCCTAACATCATGCCTGAAATAAAGTGTTTTTGAATTATCGGGTAAACCATAATAATTGGCAAAGCTGTTACCACGATAGTTGCTAATTGTACCCCTTTTGATGTAGTACTAATTGCTATGGCAGCATTCAACCCTTGACTCGAAGCTGCTTGAGATTGTGTAATGATTTCATACAATTTCATTTGTAACGGATAAAGAGTTTCATCAGTTACATATAATTTTGTCGTCATAAAATCATTCCATTGAGCAACACCATGAAATAAAGCAATAGTAGCCAATGCAGGCTTAGTTAATGGTACGAAAATATCTTTAAAAATCTTCCAATCACTTGCTCCATCGATTTTTGCTGACTCTTCTAAAGATATTGGAATATCTCTAAAAAAGTTCATCAATATAATTACGTCATAATAACTAAACAATGCAGGTATAATATAAACCCAAAATGAGTTTAACAATCCCAAAGATTTAATCAAAAGATACATTGGGATCATTCCACCTGAAAAGAACATTGTGATGATTCCCATAGTTGCATATAACCCACGGCCTTTTAAATTTTGTTTGCTCATTGAATATGCAAAAACTGCACAAAATGCCGTATGTCCAAGTACACCGATGAGTGTTTTAGCAATAGATATAAATAATGCTCTCCAAATTGTCGAATCACTAAACACATGGATATAATTATCTAACGACAGTTCAGATGGCCATAGTATAAAATCTCCTTCTGCAAGCGCTTGACCAGATGCAAAGGAAGAAATGACTACATTCCAAACAGGAACAACAATAATGATTGTAAAAACCAAAAGCAATACAATATTAATAATGTTAAATGTTTTACTGTCTTTATCTTTAACAACGTTACTTCTTTTTTTACTTAGAGAAGTAGTTTTTTTTGCCTGTGTAAATTCCACTTTTTTTACCTCCTTTACAATACAGATTTATTATCATTCAATTTCTTAGTTACAATATTTGTTATAATTAAGAGTATGACGGAAATAACAGCTACTCCTAAACCAACTGCTGTTGCATATGAAAAGTCCCCTTGGCTTAATCCAACTCGATAGACATACGAATTTATGACTTCTGCTTTTGGTTGATTTTGTGCATTCATTAATACAAGTGTTTGGTCAAGATTAGAGTTAAATAATCCACTTATAGTTAAAATAAAGTTTAGGGCAATGATTGGCCGAATCATAGGAATTGTAATATGCCATATTTGTCTTAATCGACTGGCTCCATCTATTTTTGCAGCTTCATAATAAGTAGGATCAATTTTAGCCATGGTTGCTAAGTATAAAATCGTCCCCCATCCAGCTTCTTTCCATACATCTGACAAAGCAGAAATTAACCAATACTTGTCTGCATCCAACATGTGAGTTTGCTGGGTTTCAATCCCAATGAGTCCTAATAGTTGATTAAACATTCCATTTGAAGACATCCAACCAATAACCATACCGCCTAATATAATCCATGAGAGGAAGTGAGGCATGTAAGAAATTGTTTGAACTACTTTTTTAAAGATGCCATCTCTTAATTCGTAAATCATAACAGCTAAAATGATAGGCAAAATAAAACCAAATGCTAATTTTAATGAACTGATACCTAATGTATTCACTACTGCTTGCCAAAAATATTGATCATTTAGAATGAGTTCAAAATTCTCCCAACCAACCCACTCAGCTGTATCCAAACTGTCAATAACAGTATAATTTTGGAACGCCATAGTTAATCCAACAATTGGAATAAAATTAAATATCAACATATAAACAATTCCAGGTATAGCCATACTTTGGAGTTGCCATTGCTTACCGAATGTTTTCCAGAAATTTACGAACCGCCATTTTAACGATACTTTTGGTACATTTCTCCTAATTTCCAATCTAAAACCTCCCGATAAAACGTTTTCATTTACGGTTAATTAAAAGCGATTACACATAACAATACTCAGATATAAAATGTTCTAAAGATGTTTTTCAAAGAATAGATGTCGAATTTCTTATAATTAATTCACCCGAAAGTTCAATAATTTCACCTTTTTTTTCGCCATTAATGAGTTCCAACAAATGTTCTACAGCCCTTTCTCCTTGCTGGCTAATTGGATTACATACTGTAGTTAATTTGGGTACAAAGTACTCTAATAACTCAATGTTATCAAATCCAACTATACTAAAGTCCTCCGGTATACTATATCCTAAGGAGTTTAATGATTTAATTGCACCAATAGCACTTAAATCATTCCCTGCAATAAAAGTAGTGGGTACATCGTTAACATTATTTTTTAAAAATAATGTCATTGAATTATATGATGCATTCTCCTCGAATAATCCAGCTAAAACATATTTTTTATCATACATAATGCTATAATCATTCAACGCACTTTTATATCCGTTAAACCGTTCGTCACTATCATAAACTCCTTCATATCCTGTTATAAAGCCAATCTTTGCATGACCCGATTGTATTAGGAATTCAGTTGCTTCATAACCTTTTTGATAGGAATCAAAAACTACACTTCCGATTGTTTCATCGGCTGTATTACGATCTATAAATACAGCTTTAATTTTTTCACGCTTCATTGCTTTTAAATCTTCTTTAGTAATAATATCTTGAAAACCAATTATCCCATCTACTATATTTCCCATTATACTATTCAGGACGACTTGTTTATTATTAGAAATAAAAACATTTATACCATAACCTTCTTTTTCTGCTGAACGCGCGATTGATTCCACTAATGTATTAAAGTAAGGACCAGTTATACTGTCAGTATAAAACCCAATCATTTTTGTTTTTCCAGTTTTCAGCTGTTTCCCCATTAAATTTGGAACATAATTATGTCGTCTTGATATTTCTAATATTCGATCTCTTGTATCAGCTTTTACTACATCAACTCCATTCAATGCTTTTGATACAGTTGATATTGATACCCCTGCTTCTTTAGCAAGGTCTTTTATAGTAATTTTATTCATATTTTTCCTCAAATAAAAACGTTTTTATTTTCACTTCAATGTTTAATTAATAACGACTCTACATGTTTTCTCCATTTGTTTCTATTACTTTTTTATACCAATAAAAAGAATTCTTTTTACTTCTTTTTAAAGTCCCATTCCCTTTATTATCTTTATCTACATAAATAACGCCATACCTTTTTTCCATTTCTCCTGATCCAAAACTAACAATGTCTATAATCCCCCATGGAGTGTATCCAATCAGTTCTACCCCATCTTCATTGACTGCTAATTTCATTTGTTCAATATGCTGACGTAAATAATTAACTCTATATTCATCACGTATGGACCCATCTTCTTCGACTGAGTCGTATGCTCCCAGCCCGTTTTCAACAATAAACATTGGTAGACTATATCTTTCATAAATTAGATTCAAAGTATAGCGCAATCCTATTGGATCAATTTCCCAACCCCAGTCATTTTTTTCAACATAAGGATTTGAAACCATTTTAGCATTTTTGAAGTCGTTTATTTGATTTCCGTCAACATCATCTTTCGTTGTGACTGTATTAGACATGTAATAACTAAAACCAATAAAATCTACAGTTCCTTCTTTCAATGCTGCGATTTCTTCTTCTGAATAATGAATGTGATAATTGTTTCGTGCCCAGTATTTTAGTGTATAATTAGGTATTTTCCCTCTTGCATGAATATCACTATAAAAGAATCTTCTGTTCATAACTTTTAAGGAGGCCATCATATCTGATGGATTACTTGTAAAAGGATATACAGGTACATAAGCCATCATACAACCAATTTGAAATTCAGGATTGATTTGATGTCCTCTTTTAACTACCTTAGCACTAGCAATTAATTCATTTAAACCCGCTTGAAAAATTATTTCTTCTTTATTTTCTCCTTCTTCAAAACGTATTGCAGAATTGGTCCACACATGTACATCATGTTGACCGTCAGCTTGATTGTTAATTTCATTAAATGTCATCCAATACTTTACTTTTTCCTTGTATCGATTCATTACTATTTCAGCAAAATGAACAAAGAAAGTTATTAACTCTTTATTCTGAAATCCTCCATATTCTTTATACAAATTAAAAGGTATCTCAAAATGAGATAACGTAACAATTGGTTCTATTCCATTTGAAAGCAATTCATCAAATAGATTATCATAAAATAACAAACCATCTTCATTGGGCTCTTTCTCATCTCCATTTGGAAATATTCTGGACCATGCTATAGAAGTTCGGAAACATTTTAATCCTAATTCCTTAAATAATTTTATATCTTCTTTATATTTTTTATAAAAGTCTATAGCTTTATGATTAGGATAATATTTATTTGGTAATAAACCATCAGTAATTTCCCTTGCTACTCCATTCGCTCCAGCAGTCATTACATCAGCAATGCTTAATCCTTTTCCTCCTTCATCCCAACCTCCTTCTATTTGATGTGCAGCTGCTGCGCCGCCCCATAAAAAACTTTCCGGTAATACGCCCATAATTCTTTCTCCTATCTATTTAAGTACTGACGTCAGTATATTATAAAAACGCTTTCTTTAAAATGGCATTTAGCTCTTATGATGTTTTTTTCTCGAATATGGAGAAAAAAACCAGATTGGTACAATATGTACCAACCTGGTTTTTTTATTCTGATAGGTTCAATCTTATAATTTCTTCAGATAAATATTCAATAATATACATACATGGTATTTGGCTCGTTAAGTCTTCATATTTATTTACTCTCTTTACATTAGCATGATACCCTAAGGTATAATGAGACATATTCGCTAATGTACTCTGCTCATCACTAGTAATGCAGACTGTTGTAAAATCATCATTATTTTTAAAACCATTTACCAACTCTACAATTTCTGCTGTTTCTCCAGTAATTGATAAAGAAACTAACATGTTTTGAGAAGTATTACGAAGCTTAGAAAAAATTGGATACGTTGGATCTGTCAAGACAACACTATTTAATCCAGCAATAGCTAATCTTCTTGCAGCATACTCGCAAATAAATCCAGAAGAACCGATACCAAAGAAAACTATATTTTCTGCCTCGATCATTCTTTGAGCAACAAGTTGGATTTTCTTCTCAATATTGCTTGCAAATTTTTCTTGTGCAAGTATATTAAGACCATCTGCAAAGCTGGTTTCATTTTCTTCATCTTTTAAAAAATCTGTTTTAAAAGACGTTTTAAATTCTGTAAAGCTTTCATAACCTAATTTGCGTATAAAACGCATCACAGATGAAGAAGAAGTATGCGACTCTCTAGCTATATCTCTAACATGCACATATGAAATTTTATCAATGTTACTAGAAATATAGTGGTAAATATATTTTTGAACTTCAGTTAAATCAGTAAAATCTATTTTTCCAAAAAAGGACAACTTTATACCTCCATTTTAGATAATCAGAATGTACCTATACCTTTATAACTATTATTCAAAGAAGTAGAAATCAGTTTTTAACGAGCTTTCATAGCTCTGTCTATTTCTCGTTTTTGATCTTTTCGCTTCAGGTCTTCACGTTTATCGTATTTTTTCTTCCCTTTAGCGAGACCGATCAATACTTTGGCATACCCATCCTTGATGTACACTTTTAACGGAATCAATGTATAACCACTAGATTTGGTTTCACCAATCAAACGAGCGATTTGTTTTTTGTGCATCAACAATTTGCGCGTACGAACCGGATCATGATTGAATACATTTCCTTGTTCGTATGGACTAATGTGCACATTTTGAAGATAAATCTCGCCATTTCGAATAGTAGCATACCCATCTTTTAAGTTGATGCGGGCGGCTCGTATCGATTTAATCTCTGTCCCTTTCAGAACAATTCCAGCCTCAATGGTATCTACAATGGCATAATCATGTCTTGCTTTTCTATTTTGGGCAAGAACTTTTCCGCTGCCTTTTGGCATAATCCTTTGCCTCCTTCACTCATTTTTTACCTTTTTTCTTTCCTTTCTTTTTCGCAACATCTTTATAGAAAGGTTGATTCTTTTTCGTTTTGTCTCTTGAAGATTTTTTCCCTTTTTCAGTCGCTATTTTTTTGCCTCTTCTATGCTGTTCTTTAGAAGGGCGTTTCGTATCACGCTTTTTGTGTTTTCCTTTTTGAGTTTGACTCGGATCTGCTTTTACTTCCAGTTCAGGATCTGAGATCAATTCAAAATCGATTTCGCGTAATTCAGGATCTGCTTTGGTCACTTTGATTTTAACTTTTTGACCAATACGGTAAACAACCCCTGTACGCTCTCCGATCAGCATCAATTGTTCTGGGATAAAGTTAAAATAGTCATCACGCATAGTTGAAATGTGGACCAAGCCCTCGATCGTATTAGGAAGTTCTACAAACAGACCAAATTTAACCACTGATCCAATGACACCTTCGTAAATTTCTCCAACTTTATCTGCCATAAATTCCGCTTTTTTCATCGAGTCGGTTTCACGTTCAGCATCTACAGCTCGTCGTTCCATTTTCGAACTTTGCTCAGCGATTTCCGTCAGCATACCTTCCCATTTTTTCTTTTCAGCTGTTCCGGTACCATTTTCTTCATAGGCACGAATCAGACGGTGTAAAATCAAATCAGGGTAACGTCGAATAGGCGATGTAAAGTGAGAATAATATTCAGCCGCTAAACCATAATGTCCTAAAGGCTCCACATCATACTTAGCTTGTTTCATACTCCGTAACATCATAGTCGAAATAACGGCTTCTTCAGGCTTGTCTTTTACTTCTTTTAGCACGTTTTGCAACGCTATTGGTGTGACGTTTGAACTTGAACCCCTCATACTGATTCCGAATGCTGTTACAAACTCCATGAATTTTTGCATGCGATCGCTGTCTGGTTGTTCATGTACACGATAAATTAGCGGAAGATCCATTTTAGAATAATGTGCAGAAACGGTCTCATTTGCAGCCAGCATGAATGATTCGATCAATCGCTCGCCCACACCGCGTTCACGAACCACAACATCTAATGGATGCCCCGATTCATCGACTACAATTTGTGCTTCGGAAGAATCAAAATCAATAGCTCCTCTATGCACACGTCGATTTTCAAGAATGTGATGTAATTCGTCCATCAATTCAAACATATCCAATAAATCAGCATTTTTTTCGCGTACTTCAGGATCTTTATCCATCAAAATAGCGTTCACGTCTGAATACGTCATTCGGCGGTAAGAACGGATCACACTTTGGAAAATCTCGTGACTGACGATTTCCCCATGAGAATCAATTTCCATTTCACAGCTCATAGTCAATCTATCCACATTTGGATGCAATGAACAGATTCCATTTGATAAACGTTGCGGCAACATAGGGATAACACGATCCGTTAAGTAAACACTTGTTGCACGTTCAAAAGCATCCCCATCTAATGGTGAATCTTCTGTTACATAGTAGGAAACATCCGCAATATGGACTCCTAAATGATAATTTCCATTTTCTAAGCGACGTACCGTTACAGCGTCATCCAAGTCCTTGGCATCAGCGCCGTCAATGGTGATGACGACTTCATTCCGTAAATCTTTCCTGCCTTCAATGTCTTTATCAGAGATCTTATCCGGTACTGCATCCGCTTGTTTCAGTGCAGCTGGAGAAAACTCTGTTGGAATCCCGTTGTCGTAAACAATCGATAAAATATCCACACCAGGATCATTTTTATGCCCAATGACTTTTTTAACTAGTCCCTGCATGCTTTGAGTGTATTCATGATCCGGATAGTGGGTAATTTCTACAATGACGACTGACCCATCTACTGGTTTTACCCCTTCCGCTTTGATAAATACTCGATAACTGTTGAGCTTTTTATCTCTAGGATCAACGTAACCATATAATCCAGTTTCTTCAATACCTTCATCACTATAAGCCCAGAATTCGCCTACTAACTGAGTCAAGTTGCGCTCTAAAATAGCCGTGATTTTCCCTTCAGGCCCTTTGTCATTCCAAGGTTCTGCAGGATTAACGATATCGACACTGACTTTATCTCCATCTAAGGCAAAATTGGTTCGATTAGGCGGAATATAGATATCCACTTCTTCATCTTCGATCGATACAAACCCAAATCCTCTATCACTCGCTCTAAAAACTCCTGACAATACCGGATCTTGTTTAGGTAATTTCAATTTCCCGCTGCGAGTAAGAAAAAGCTGCCCTTCTCGTTCCATTTCAGCCACTGTAGTGACCAGTTCTTTAAAATCTTTCGCACTGCCTTTATTTAAACCTTCACTTAAATCTTTGATTTCAAACGACACCGCTTTGTGCTCATTCATATAAACTAAAATTGCTTGTTTTAAGACTTCTTTACTTGTCATTGATTATCCCCCGTTCCACTGCAATGCAGTTAGGAAGTTAAGTACGTCTTGTTCTAATTCCTTACGTTCTGGCCCTACTGTTACTGCATGCGGACTATTTTCGTACCAGTAAAAATCAACATCAGCATTAGTAAATGCATCTCTCAATTCATACGCAATGTTGCTATCGATCAATTCGTCTTTTCCCGCTTGACCGATAAAGATATTTTTCTCCACATTTCCGTAATGAGAAGCCATTTCATCTACCATATCACGAATACCCGCCAATTGTTTGTCCAGCTTATCTTCTAATTCAGGAAGTCGTTCTTGGATGGCTTCTGTTGATTTCCCTTTTTTTTGCTTTAAAATCTTCATTAAGTTCAAAAACTCTTTTCTAACGTTCGAGGTTTCATTATGGATAGCAGGTGAACTAAATGTACCACTAGCCAGTAAATCTTCCTCCAGCATCAATTTAGTGGCTATAATGCCGCCTAACGACAAACCGAATGCCACAACTTCTTGATGTCCTTCATCTCTTAAAAATTGCAAGGCTTTTTTAGCATCCTTTACCCACTCTTGGGGTGAATGATCTAATACCGTTTCTAGATCATCCGTCCCATGACCACTGAATGTGGGACTGTAAACCGTATAATGTTCTTTCTCTAAAGCGCGCCCTAACATACGAACGTCATTTGGCGTACTGCTGTATGCATGAAACAACAGTACAGCCTTTTCTCCACCTTTAAAATAAAACGATCTATCTCTCATGTAATGTCTCCTGCTTTCTTTCTGATACTTTTATTTTACTTGAAATTGCACCATATTCCTATCAATACACTAAAAAGGTTTGCTGCGATTGATTGGTGATGTTGATAGTACGAATATAAAAAAAGCTGCCTTAACATATAGGCAGCTTTTTAAGTATTTAATTTGCGGATAAGTATGCTAAAGCAAGAGCTAACACGATAAACAACGTTCCTAGAACTATTGTGATCCGTTTTAACACAGCTTCAAATCCACGTGATTTTTGTTTTCCAAATAATTGTTCTGCTCCTCCACTTAAGGCACTGGAAGCACTGTTTGTTTTGCTTGGCTGCATGGCAACAATAATAATCAGTAACACAGATACGATTAATTCAGCAATTAAAAGTGTATTGTACAACTTCATTGCCCTCCCGTCTAGCTTTTCTTCTATCATTCACTTTAACATAACTCGTTCAAAATTACTAGCAGAGTTTCGAGTTTTTTATAGCTGTACGGTCACACTTCTGTCATCAGCTTAATTGCCTTTATCACTAAAATAACTTCCGCTGCTGCGCATTCACTGCTCGCCATTGTCTTCTTTTGTCCAAACCGTTTCGCCTAATTCTACTGTCCAATTCGAAGGATACTCTTTCCCTTCAGGTGCATCCGCCTAAATATAATAGTCGGTCGTGCACTACAATAAAAGTAAAAGAACGCAGAGCCAAATCGGTCTGTGTTCTTTTGCTCCTCTCTTAAGAACAAAAAAAGCCATCTCACTCTACCAATTGTAGAATGAGATGACTATAAAATTTTCTCAAAAGTCTAACTAACTTAAACAGAAAACACGGTTAAATTATTTGTTTTTTAGGTTGTAGAAAGCTTGTAAACCTTGGTATTCAGCTAATTCGCCTAATTGGTCTTCAATACGTAACAATTGGTTGTATTTAGCGATACGGTCAGTACGGCTTAATGAACCAGTTTTGATTTGACCAGCGTTTGTAGCTACTGAGATATCAGCAATTGTTGAATCTTCAGTTTCACCAGAACGGTGAGAGATTACAGCAGTGTAACCAGCTTTTTTAGCCATTTCAATTGCATCAAATGTTTCAGTTAAAGAACCGATTTGGTTAACTTTGATTAGAATTGAGTTACCGATATCTTGTGAAATACCTTTAGCTAAGATTTCAGTGTTTGTAACGAATAGGTCATCACCAACTAATTGAACTTTATCGCCTAAGCGTTCAGTCAATAGTTTCCAACCTTCCCAGTCGTTTTCATCCATACCGTCTTCAATAGAAATGATTGGGTATTTATTTACTAATTCTTCCAAGTAGTCAACTTGTTCAGCAGCAGTACGTTTAGCACCGTTTTCGCCTTCAAATTTAGCGTAGTTGTAAACACCGTCTTCGTAGAATTCAGAAGAAGCACAGTCAAATCCAAGGTAAACGTCTTTACCTGGTTCTAGACCTACTTTTTTGATAGCTTCAAGGATAGTTTCTACTCCGTCTTCAGTTCCTTCGAAACGAGGTGCGAATCCACCTTCATCTCCAACTGAAGTTTCTAAACCACGTCCGCTTAAGATTGATTTCAATGCGTGGAAGATTTCTGCTCCCCAACGTAAAGCTTCTTTGAAAGTTGGAGCTCCAACTGGTAAGATCATGAACTCTTGGAATGCGATTGGAGCATCAGAGTGAGATCCACCATTAATGATGTTCATCATTGGTGTTGGCAATACTTTAGTATTGAATCCACCTAAATATTGGTATAAAGGAACATCTAGGTAGTCAGCAGCTGCACGAGCAACAGCAATAGAAACACCTAAAATAGCGTTAGCTCCTAATTTAGCTTTGTTTGGAGTTCCGTCTAAGTCGATCATAGCTTTATCGATAGCCATTTGATCACGAACATCGAAACCGATGATTGCTTCTGAGATAATGTTGTTTACGTTATCTACAGCTTTTTGAACACCTTTACCTAAATAACGGTCTTTGTCTCCATCACGTAATTCATGTGCTTCGTGTTCTCCTGTTGAAGCTCCTGAAGGTACCATTCCGCGACCAAAAGCACCGCTTTCTGTGTAAACTTCAACTTCAATTGTAGGGTTACCGCGTGAGTCTAAAACTTCTCTTGCTAAAATATCTGTAATAAATGGCATTTTTTTTCTCTCCTTTGAGTTATCAAATAGAACCATGAACAACTTTCTCGTTCAAGTTCAGTTTAGTTAATTTTAATGTGGTTTGCAACTAGTATCCCACGATTACGCAGGTTTTCTTTAATCTTTAACGATTAAAGATTCTCCAGTCATTTCTGCTGGTTTTTCAATATTCAGTAAATCTAACATAGTAGGAGCAACATCTGCAAGACGGCCGTCCTTGCGTAATTCTGCACCCTTTTTAGTGACGATTACTGGTACTGGCACTGTTGTATGTGCTGTATGTGGTTCCCCAGTTGGTGTGATCATTGTATCTGCATTTCCGTGATCAGCGAAAATAACAGCATAACCGCCTTTTTCAATAATAGCGTCAACGACACGTCCCAAATTCTCATCAACTGCTTCAATAGCCTTGATAGTTGGTTCTAACATTCCAGAATGACCAACCATGTCTGGATTAGCAAAGTTCAAGATGATTGCATCTTGTTTATCTGCTTCAATATCTGCAACCAATGCATCGGTTACTTCATATGCACTCATTTCAGGTTTTAAATCGTACGTTTCTACTTTAGGAGAAGGAATCAAGATTCGGCTTTCTCCTTCAAATTCCTCATTACGTCCACCATTCATAAAGAAAGTAACGTGAGGATATTTTTCAGTTTCGGCAATACGCAATTGTTGTAATCCATGACTAGATAATACTTCTCCCAAAACATTTTTCAATGCGATTGGCGGGAAGGCAACTTCAGCTTTGATGCTGGCATTGTAAAGAGTCATCGTTACTAAAAGAACGTTGCTCGGACGATTTCCACGATCAAAATGATCCCATTCTTCGTCTGTTACCGCATTTGACAATTGGATCGCACGGTCTGGACGGAAGTTAAAGAATAGAATTGCATCGTTATCTTCAACTGTTGCTACAGGTTTTCCATTTTTTTGGATAACTGTAGGCATTACAAATTCATCCATTTTACCTAATTCATAGCTGTTTTTCACTGCATCTACAGCAGAATCAGCAAAGTTTCCTTTGCCATGGAAAATAGCGTTGTAGGCTTTTTCTACACGTTCCCAACGTTTGTCACGGTCCATTGCATAAAAGCGTCCAGAAACAGTAGCGATTTCTCCGATACCAATCTCTTTCATTGCTTTTTCCAATTGTTCCACATAGCCTAAACCAGAGTCAGGAGCTACATCGCGACCATCTAAGAAAGCATGTACGTACACATTTGGAACGCCTTTTTCTTTAGCGGTTTTCAACAAAGCGATCAAATGATTGATGTGACTGTGAACTCCACCATCTGATAATAAACCAAATAAATGAAGACTTGAGTTCATTTCAATCGCTTGATTCATTGTACTGTTCAATACTGGATTCGTTTGAAAATCGCCATCTTCTATAGCTTTATCGATACGCGTCAAACTTTGATACACAATACGTCCAGCTCCAATGTTGGTATGACCAACTTCAGAGTTTCCCATTTGTCCTTCTGGTAATCCAACATCCAAACCAGATGCTTTTAAAGTGGCATGAGGATAAGTTTCCATATAGCGATCAAAGTTTGGTTTATTTGCTTGAGCTACTGCATTACCCATAGTCTCTGTACGACAACCGAAACCATCTAGAATAATGATAGCTACTGGTGATTTACTCATTATTTATTAGCCTCCAATAACGCTAAGAAAGAATCTGTTTCTAAACTTGCTCCACCGACTAATGCTCCATCAACATCAGGTTGGTCCATTAATTCTGCAATGTTTGCAGGCTTAACACTACCACCATATTGAATACGTACAGCGTCAGCTGCTTCACGAGAAAATTCTTTTGCTACTGTTTCACGAATAACAGAAATAGTGGCATTTGCTTGTTCAGATGTAGCTGTTTTACCAGTTCCGATTGCCCAGATTGGTTCATAAGCAATCACGATTTCACTTACTTGACCTTCAGTTAAGCCTTTTAGTCCAGCTTTTACTTGGTTAGCAACTAAATCGTTTGTTTCTCCTGCTTCATATTGCTCAAGAGTTTCTCCACAACAGAAGATAGGTGTCATACCATTTTTGAAAATAGCGTGTGCTTTTTTGTTGATATCTTCATCTGTTTCGTGGAAGTACTCACGACGTTCAGAGTGTCCGATAATAACGTAGCTAACACCGATATCACTTAAAGCTTTAGGGCTCACTTCACCAGTGAATGCTCCTTCTTCTTCAAAGTAGCAGTTTTGAGCAGCAATCTTCAAATCAGTTCCTTCTGCAGCTTTTACTAAATCGTGTAAGAATAATGTAGGAGCTCCTACTACTGAATCTACTACATCAGCAGAAGGAATTTTTCCTTTTACTTCTTCAACAAATTCACGTGCTTCTGCAGCAGTTTTGTTCATTTTCCAGTTTCCTGCAATAATTGGTTTACGCATTCTAAAACCTTCTTTCATAAATTTTGGATCTCAATCAGCTTAAAGACGAATCTTATTTATCCGAAATAGCTGCCAATCCTGGCAATTCTTTTCCTTCTAAATACTCTAATGAAGCTCCGCCACCAGTTGAAATGTGTGTAAATTCATCTGCGTAGCCTAATTGTTGAGCTGCTGCGGCAGAATCTCCACCACCGATGATTGTAATAGCATCTTCTAATTCAGCTAATGCTTTACATACACCAATCGTCCCATTAGCAAAGTTCGACATTTCGAATACTCCCATTGGTCCATTCCATACAACCGTTTGAGCGCCTTCTAATGCTTCTTTGAATAGTTCAATTGTTTTAGGTCCAATGTCTAATCCCATTTGTCCTTCAGGAACTGGTCCTTCATGAACTTCAGTTGCTACATCATTGCTGAATTCTGCAGCTGTAACATTGTCGATAGGCAATACTAACTTATCGCCAGCTTTTGCAAGTAATTCTTTGGCCAATTCAATTTTGTCTTCTTCGACTAATGATTTACCAATTTCAATTCCTTGTGCTGCGTAGAAAGTATAAGCCATACCTCCACCAATCAAGACTTTATCCGCTTTATCTAATAAGTTTTCGATAACACCGATTTTATCGCTTACTTTCGCTCCACCTAAGATAGCTACGAATGGACGTTTTGGTGCGTCTACAGCGCCACCGATAAATTTGATTTCGTTGTCCATCAAATAACCAGCTGCTGTTTCTAAGTGAGTTGCGATTCCTACGTTAGAAGCATGAGCGCGGTGAGCTGTTCCGAATGCATCGTTTACGAATACATCGCCTAAGCTTGCCCAATATTTTCCAAGTTCAGGATCGTTTTTGCTTTCTTTTTTACCGTCTAAATCTTCAAAACGAGTGTTTTCAAACATCAAAACTTCGCCTGATTTTAGTGCAGCAATGGCATCTTCTAATTCTTTTCCACGTGTTTCAGGAACGAATTTCACTTCTTTCCCAAGAAGTTCACTCAATCGTTCTGCAACAGGTTTTAAAGTTTTGTCTGCTTTGTCTTCTTCAGTTTTGATTTTTCCTAAATGAGAGAAAAGAACCAATTTTCCGCCTTGTTCCAAAATGTAGTTGATTGTTGGAAGAGCAGCTTGGATACGGTTGTCATTCGTGATTTTACCATCTTTCATAGGAACGTTAAAATCAGCACGTTCTAAAACAACTTTATCTTTTAAATCTAAATCTGTAACAGCTTTTTTTGCCATGTTAAAATCCTCCTTAGTATCCCTTACTAAATGCTTTAACAATTAAAAAAGCGGAGAAGCGCGTCGCTTCCCCGCTTATCATTGTAAATTTATACTCCTAACAAGAAATTGCTATTCGTTAAATTACAGTTTTGCAAAGTATTCTAAAGTACGAATCAATTGTGAAGTGTATGACATTTCATTGTCATACCAAGCAACAGTTTTAACGATTTGTTTGTCACCAACAGTGATAACTTTCGTTTGAGTTGCATCGTATAATGAACCAAATGACATTCCTAAGATATCAGAAGAAACAATTGCATCTTCAGTATATCCGTAAGATTCGTTAGCTGCTGCTTTCATTGCTGCGTCTACTTCTTCAGCAGTAACTGATTTTTTCAATACAGTTTGTAATTCAGTTAATGAACCTGCTGCAACTGGAACACGTTGTGCAGCTCCATCTAATTTACCTTTTAATTCTGGTAATACTTCACCAATTGCTTTAGCAGCACCAGTTGTATTAGGGATAATGTTAGCTGCTGCAGCACGAGCACGACGGAAGTCGCCTTTTGGATGTGGAGCATCTAATGTATTTTGGTCACCTGTGTAAGCGTGGATAGTTGTCATTAATCCTAATTCAATACCAAATTTGTCATTTAGTACTTGAGCCATAGGAGCTAAACAGTTAGTAGTACAAGAAGCACCTGAAATAACTGTTTCAGAACCGTCAAGAGTTTCGTGGTTTACATTGTAAACGATTGTTTTCATGTCACCAGTTGCTGGTGCAGAGATAACAACTTTTTTAGCTCCTGCTTTGATGTGTAATTCAGCTTTTTCTTGAGTAGTGAAGAAACCAGTACATTCTAATACGATTTCTACTCCAAGTTCGCCCCATGGAAGTTCTTCTGGGTTACGGTTGCTTAATACTTTAACGTCTTTACCATTTACTGTAAACGCGCCATCTTTAACTTCAACGTCTCCATTGAAACGTCCTTGAGTTGTATCATATTTTAATAAGTGAGCTAACATTTTTGGATCTGTTAAGTCGTTTACCGCAACTACTTCAATACCTTCTAATTCTTGAATACGACGGAATGCTAGACGACCAATACGTCCGAAACCATTAATACCTACTTTTACTGACATAACAAGATTTCCTCCTTTAGAAAATCGAAAATTTATTTATTTTAAAGGGTAATCCCTTTTAAAATCTGGTTTGCAGCACCTTCATCAGTGATTAGCCAAGTTTGCGAGGGTGCGTTTTTCATATAAGCTTTGATCGCTTCAGCTTTCGATTCTCCAGCCGCCACAATAATCGCACTAGGTACGGTCGTTAACTTGCTGGATTGCATACCGATGCGTGGGATTTTATACACCACTTCACCTTCAGCATTGTAAAATTCTCCGAAAGATTCAGCAACTGCTGCTTTTTCTTTAAGAAGCGCGAGTGTCTCATCATCAAGTCCTCGTCGCTTTGCCATATGTCCTGCGTCTCCTATACTATAGATTACACAATTTGCCAGTTTTATCAAATCTAACGTCTTCTTCACGCTGGGTTCTTGCAATAAAAACTCATACGTTTCTTTGCCGACTTGTTCTGGTACATACAGAGCTTGATTTTTGCCTCCTGTGACTTCAGCAAGTCTTGCACTGATTGAGTTTGCTTGTATATCTACAGACTCTCCCAGCCCGCCTCTCGCAGGCACAAAAAACAATTCTCGATTTTTAGAAAGACTTTCATCAATGCGGTTGGCTACTGCCGCCATTGTTGTTCCACCCATCACGGCAATAATATTTTTGCCTTCTGGTAATAGAAAATCCAATGTTTCAAAAGTCGCTCTACTCAAATCAGCAATAACCTTTGACTGACTGTCAAGGTCACCTGACACAATAACGCATTGCTCAATTTGGAAGTAAATCGCTAGATTTTTTTCCTTATCGCGCATGCCTAATTTTTGTCCCATTAAGTGATCTAGTGATCGATACGTTTCTTCTCCATAAGGAGTAAGCAACATTCCTGATTTTGTAGAAAGTAAAAGACGTTGTTTTTTCAACACTTCCACTTCCGTACGTAAACTTCTTTCAGATATACTTATTTTGTCAGCGAGCACTCGTCTTCCGATTGGTCCTAACAAATAGATATTCCTCAAAATTCGGTGTCTCTCTTTTAGAGTGTCTATTACGTCAGGAGCTACTTTTTCTATAACAGACAAAACCTCTTCCATGAGCCACCTCTTTCTAAGCGGGTCGTTTTTCGTCCACGTCAGCCGTTTAGCGACCCTCTATATCAAAAAAAACAAAGAGATTAAAATGCATAAAGACATTTGATTTTAAATCATGCTCTTCATTCTACATTTTACAGAACTTCCCTCGTCTGTTTTATCTCTTACAGTTGTATTCTACCAATTCTTGGGACAACATGCAACCTATTAATTCAAGAATCTCTCATTACTGAGTTAATTCGATATGGGTAGTCCTTTTGAAAAACCTTAGACATAAAGAAGCGGTTTTTACCACTTCATTCTTTATGTCCAGGAGTGTAAAAAGAACCGTTTCTCAGTCCTTTTTGACAAATGTGTTACTTATTTACGGCTGAGTTTCAAGAGTTCTTTTTGGCGTATTCTAAATCAATCAACTCTTTTAATTCCACAGGAGTGATATGCTCATCGAAGACATGGTCTCCAATGAATACGGATGGAACAAATACTACATTAGCATCGTCAGCTTCCTGAATGATGCCATTGATTTCAATTTCATTAGGTTGGTGAGTCAATCCGCGTTTTTCAACCACATATTCTGCCACTTGATCTAAATCGGCTAGATTTCCCCATTCATCTTGATGAGCAAGAAAGTAATCTATTTCAATCAATGCATCTTCCGGATTTTTGTAGTCCAGATAATGATGAACGACATTCCCTTTTTTCAAACTGGGTTTTTCTTTATCAAATAATTTAATGATGCGTTGGACTTTTCCTTCGTGCACATAGTCAGTCAATACATCTTTAGAATCAACATACCATTTTTTGCAGTACGGGCAACGCAAATTAATAAATTCGATCACTTTAACTGGTGCACTTTCTTTACCAATTTTAAATCCATAAGTTGTATTGACTTTATCTGCTTTGATCTTGCTAATATCCATCATATTACCTCCTATTAGTGATACTTAATAGTATACTTGGAATCCGCGCAAATGAAAAACATTCTTTTTACAATGGAAAAGGAGACCACTCTCCAATTTAATGGAAAAGGTCTCCTTTGTTCACTAATCTATTTACCTGGTAGTTCTGCGTTATTTTCCATTACTTCATCGATCAGACCATATGCTTTTGCATCTTCTGCAGACATATAGTTATCACGATCTGTATCACGTTCAATAACTTCAATGGGTTGTCCAGTTCTGTCAGATAAAATTTTATTTAAACGTTCACGTGTTTTTAAGATGTGGCGAGCAGCAATTTCAATTTCAGTTGCTTGTCCTTGTGCTCCGCCTAATGGTTGGTGAATCATAATTTCTGCATTCGGCAATGCAAAACGTTTGCCTTTTGCTCCAGCTGTTAATAGGAAACTTCCCATTGAAGCAGCCATTCCCATTGCAATCGTTTGAACATCAGATTTAATAAAGTTCATCGTGTCATAAATAGCAAAGCCGGCTGTCACACTACCACCAGGAGAGTTGATGTAAATATAGATATCTTTCTCTGGGTCTTGTGCATCTAAAAAGAGCAATTGTGCAATAACTGAATTAGCTACATCGTCATCAATTTGTCCGCTTAACATGATAATACGGTCTTTTAATAAACGTGAGTAAATATCGTAGGCGCGTTCACCTCTTGATGATTGTTCAATAACTGTAGGTACTAAGTTCATGAAGTATTCCTCCTCTAATTTGTTTCCTAATGATTGTATCATACTCATTCTAAAGAATCAGTTTCAATGAGTTTCTACCCTTATTTTACTCTTTTGGTCAATAAAGGTCAAACTTTTTATTGTCTTTTTGTTTTATTTCTCACTTTTTTTATATCTGTTTTTGATTATACAGGTAAAAGGAGCCAGGATAAAACCCTGACCCCTTTATCAATGTATATTAGAGCGGATTAATTCGTACTCTCTAGACGTGTTGCTCCACGCTCTTTTTAATGTCTCCTGAGGGAATCGAACCCCCATCTCAAGAACCGGAATCTTACGTGATATCCATTACACTAAGGAGACAGGATGACAACTACTTAATATTATCTAATATCAGCCTAAAACACAAGCCAAAATTTGCAAATAGGCTCATATTTCGCTCAAACAAGTTTCTTTAATTCTAATTTCAACTCTGAGTACCATAGAGAAAAAGCCGCTCTCTATAAATAGAAAGCGACTCAAAGTAGATTAAACAGTCTAATTATTTTCTTGGAAAGTTTGAAGTTGGTACATATCATGATAAACCCCTTGTTGATCAATCAATGATTCATGATTTCCTTCTTCAATAATTTCTCCATGTCGTAACACATAGATTTTATCTGCATCTCGAATTGTCGATAAGCGATGGGCAATAATAATGGTTGTACGGCCGCGACGCATATTTTCTAACCCTTTTTGGATTTTCTTTTCTGTTTCGGTATCGATATTTGCGGTAGCTTCATCTAAAATCAATATTTTAGGGTTTCGCAAAATGGTACGGGCAAAACTGATCAATTGTTTTTCACCTGTTGAGAATGTAGCTCCACCTTCAATAACTTTTGCGTGGTAACCACCATCGAGTTCTTCAATAAAGCTGTCTGCATTTACAAACTCAGCGGCTTGACGGATCTCTTCATCAGAATAATTCCCATGCAGCCGGATATTGTCAGCAATATCGCCATAAAACATAAAACTATCTTGTAAAACCAATCCCATTTGTTCACGTAATTTTTCAATCGGAATATCCCGGATGGATTGTCCATCTATCAGCACATCACCTTTAGCGTATTCATAAAAACGCATCAGCACATTAATGATAGAACTCTTTCCTGAACCAGTTTGTCCGACTAAAGCAATAGTTTGACCAGGTTCTGCCGAAATTGAGATATCTTGGAGAACTTCTTTTTCTTGGTCATAAGAAAAGGATAGACCCTGAATAGCAATTTTCCCTTCGGTAACCCTGCCAGTTGCGTCCTCTTCTGCACTGGGGGCCATATCATCACGATCTAATAAACTGACTACCCGTGCTCCTGAAACTAATCCATCTTGAAAAATACTTAAACTATCCAGCATATTTCCAATAGGATGGAAGAACGATTTAGCATATGACGTAAATGCATAAACAATCCCAATATCTACTGCTATACCTTGCAAATGACGCAATCCAAAGATCCACAATACAACAAACAATGCAATAGCTTCAATCAAATTAATGGCCGGCATCAATAACAAAGCATTCATTTTAAACATATTGTTTCTCGCGGCTACATATTGTTGATTTACATCATCAAATTCATTTTTTACTCGTTCTTCTTGATTAAAATGCTGAATAATAGTCATTCCCATAATGGATTCACTCAATTTGGCGTTCAATCGACTCAAAGCTTCTCGCATTCGGCCATAGATCAATGTACTGTATTTTTGGTAAATATAAATCAATACAATCACGATCGGTACAAAGGCCATAAATACCCATGCTAAACGAGCATTTAGACTAAACATCGCTACACCAATGGTTATGGCATTTAAAAAGCCGTCTAAAAAAGTCAAGAATACATTCCAAAATTCTTTAATGGTCTCTGTATCATTGGTGACTCGCGAAACTACTGAACCATTCGGAATTTGGTCAAAATAACGCATCCCTAAATGAACCACTTTATGATAAATTTGGTTTCGCATACTCGCAACTGTTTTCTCGGATGCTATCTTAAAACAATAATCTTTTGCATATACCACAATCATTTTCACTATTACAAAACTAAAGTAAAATAGCGTAATACGAATAGTCGCATCAAGAGCTACTTGATCTACAGCTAAGTATTCATCAATGTAGCGTTGAATCACTACAGGCAAGTAAGCATTTATACTGGAAACAATGACCATTCCAATGATAGCAGCTAAGAACGGCAGCCAAAAAGGTTTTGTAAATGAGAATAAACCAGCTAAAATATGGATTTGTTCTCGTATCGTAAAATTTTTCTTTTGTTCCACTAGTTTATTCCCCTCCTTCTTCCACTTTTTGTTGCAGTTGTTGTTCTTCATACATTCTGCGGTACCAACCCTCATTTTGTAATAATTCGGCATGTTTACCGCGTTCTACGATTTGTCCTTTATCCAAAACAATGATTTCATCCGCGTGCATAATAGAACTGATTCGGTGGGTAGCAATAATAGTCGATTCATTTTTTCGGATCGCACGTAAATTGGCTAAAATTTGTGATTCGGTTTGTGCATCTACTGCCGATAAAGCATCGTCCAAAATCAAAAATTCAGCCTTTGTAGCTAAAGCGCGTGCGATAGCTATCCGTTGCTTTTGTCCACCAGATAGAGAAACTCCGCGTTCTCCAACTTTTGTATCGTATCCTTCTGGAAATTGAGTGATATCTTCATGGATATCTGCCAGTTGAGCAAAATACTCCACCTCTTCTTGAGACAGACCAGGATTTACAAAGCGAATATTTTCTCGAATAGTGGTTGAAAATAAGAACGTATCTTGAGGTACATAACCAATTCCGTTTGCAACAGCATCTAAACGATATTTTTTTAAATCCGCCTGATTGTACGTGATTTGACCTTGATACTGATCATAGTCTCGCATCAGTAATTTGAACAACGTACTTTTTCCTGCACCCGTATGGCCTACAACCCCTAATGTATTTCCACTATCCAAATGAAATTTCGTTCCTTTTAAAACGGGACTTTTCCCTTCCGGATAGGTAAACTCTTGTATATCAAAATCGATGTCTCCCGTTACAGGAGATGGGATCGGATCTTTCGTTTTTTCCAAATGAGAAGCGTAAGAAAGCAAGGTTGTTACACGATTATAGCTAGCGTCCCCACGTTCTAAAGTGTTGGCTACACGACCAACGGCCAGCAAAGGCCACGCCATCATAGATAAATAACTAAAATAAGCGATCAGTTCTCCAATAGTGATTCTGCCGATAGAAATAAAATAAGTTCCAAAAAATAACGTCAACACATAGGTTAACCCAGTGATACCTTCGATTACCGGAGTATACGCAGAATCCACTTTATAAACCTCTTTGTTTTTCGCTACCACATTATCCGTATCTTTTATAAAATCAGCGTAATGATGTTCTTCTTCACCAAATGTCTTGATGACTTTCATACCGCCAACACTTTCTTGTACTTGGTTGTTCATTTGAGAAAAAGATTCCAATGATTTTCGGTAACGCTTATTGATAGCTTTCCCAAGGTGACGAGCAGCAAAGATCAATAAAGGGAACGGTAAGATAGTGGTCAACGTCAATTGCCAGTCGACTAAAAAGAACATACTGAACAACGTGACACTCCCTACGGAAATGGAGTCTGTAATCGATAAGATTCCTCCACCAGCAACAAAGCGAAGAGCTGCTAAGTCATTAGTCGCATGAGCCATTAAATCTCCAGTACGGTATTCATTGAAGAACTGGCTGTCCATCTTAGTAAAATGAGAAAACAAGCGATTACGCATAATGGATTCCAGCAAAGTTGAATTTCCAAAAAGAGCTGTCCTCCATCCATACCGCAAAACATACATGGTAATCGCAAAAATAAGAATTAGTCCAGATTGAATAGCTAGATTTTCCCAAGTCAATGTATTGGCGATCATTTGATCAATGATGTTTCCGATAATCAATGGTGTGATAGCCGATAAAAGCGCACAAATCATCAAAGCAATGATGCCAAATGTATAACTTTTCCACCTCAGTTTAAAAAACCACGATAATTTTTTTAATATTTCAAACACTGTATCTCCCCTTAATAAATAATTTTGTAACGTTTCACAAGATAAGGCAAAAGACACTTTTCAATGCTGAGTAAAATGTCTTTCGTCAAAAACTCCATTACATGGCAGTTTCGTTCCCTTACATGTTTCTTCCTGAAAACAATAGCATAGTTATTTTACCATATCTTATAATCAGCGTCTGTTATAAAATCTTTATTCTAACAAGCAGCTTTCTCTCCTTCTTCCGTTTCTGTAAAAGACTCTCTTTTCAAATATTCGTCACAAAGAAAGATTAAATTTTTTACAGTCATTAATGCTCTTTGCAGAATATGGTATCATTAATAAATAGATGAAACCGTTTCAAGGAGGATAACCATGAGTTTTGAACAAACTTATACACAACAGCAAAAACAAAGCCAAAAGTTAGCTATGACTCAACAATTGCAACAATCTATTCAAATGCTGAACATGAATCAAGAAGAGTTGGTTTTATTCTTAAAGCAAAAAGCTTTGGGGAATCCTTTGATTGAAGTCAAAGTAAAACAATCTTCCCCAACTGAAAGACAGCATAGTCTTTCCTACAATACTTCATCAGCTCCTACGAACTATAATCCAATTGATCAAGCAGCAGACAGACAAACCTCTTTATTTACTTCTGTCATTGACCAAATCAACTTGACTATGAGAGATACATATCTAAGAGAACTTGTATTGTGGCTGGCGAGCTACCTAGATGAAAATGGCTATCTGACTATTTCGCTAGATGACGCTATAGAAAAAACTGGTGCTGAAGAAATTCAACTGATTGATGCTCTGACATTGTTGCAGCAACTCGAGCCAGCTGGTGTCGGAGCTAGATCTCTACAAGAATGTTTGATGCTGCAAACCGAACGTGATAATGAAGCTCCAAATATGGCTTACCTTATATTGGAAGAATCTTTTGATTTATTCAGTTCTCATAAATGGGGAAAATTGGCTAAACAATATACTGTGCCTTTGTTGACTATTCAAGAAATATCCGATTATGTTCAAACCTTAACCGCACATCCTGGTTCTTCTTACAGCAACCAAGAAAATCAATTTATTCGTCCCGATGTTATCGTAAGACAATTAGATGACCAACTCTCTGTTGTTTCTGCTAAAACTGGCTTACCCATCATCAAATTCCAGAAAGAATATTACCAAGACATGTTGCTGGTTGAAGACAACGATGTTAGGAAGTTTATTAATGAAAAATATGCAGAATACGAGTGGATACAACGTAGTCTGCAACAAAGAGAAGAGACCATTGTGCGCGTGGGTGCAGCCATAGTTGAAAAACAAAAAGAGTTCTTTTTTAAAGAGTCTCATCCTTTAACTCCAATGACCCTGAAAGAGATCGCTCAAGTGTTGGATATCCATGAGTCAACAGTAAGCCGCTCCATAAATGACAAATATTTTCAGACGGATTTCGGCGTTTATGAAATGAGGTCCTTCTTTACTACAGGATTAAAGCAATCTTCATCTTCACTAAATAACGACCTGACAGAACAAGCTATTTCTTCTGAAGAAGTAAAATCTAAAATCAAAAACATGATTGCGGAAGAAAATAAATTAAAACCCTTGTCTGATCAAAAGATTTCCAGTGCACTAGCTGAAGAAGGAATTACCATCTCCAGAAGAACGGTAACCAAATATCGAGAGTCCCTCTCCATACCATCCTCCACAAACAGAAAAAGATACGCATAGAGCGTGGAGCAGGGCGTTTAAAAAACAGCCGTCTCTACACAAAATGAAAAAATTTAAAAAGCTAGCAGAAGGACTGATTTCTTCTACTAGCTCTTTTCTTTAGTTGCTTACACCTATCTGGCTTTTGCTTCGATAACTTTCGGCCATTTCATTTAGCTTTCGTAAACGATGGTTGATACCCGATTTGCTGATTTTTCCACTAGGTACTAAATCACCCAGTTCTTTTAGAGTCACATCTGGATTTTCCACACGCACGATCGCAATCTCTTTTAACTTTTCCGGAAGACTTTCCAAGCCTACCACTTCTTCCAAGAAACGAATGTTTTCTATTTGTTTGCTGGCAGCATCAATCGTTTTATTCATATTGGCATTTTCGCAATTGACTAAACGATTCACAGAATTACGCATATCTCGAACAATACGAATATCTTCAAACTTCAGCATGGCATTCGTAGCACCAATCAGTGCCAAGAAATCAGCGATTTTTTCAGCTTCTTTTAAGTACGTGATATAACCGTTTCTTCTACTAATCGTCCGAGCATTCAGCCCGAATTTATTCATCATCGAACAAATATCATCATTGTGTTCTTCATAATTCGAATAAATCTCTAAATGATACCGACTAGTTTCGGGATTATTCACTGAACCGCCTGCTAAAAAGGCTCCTCTTAAATAAGATTTCGTTTTTTGATTGTTCTCTGAAATCTCTTTACTGACATGTCCTTGATACAACATCCCATCCATGATCGATAAATCTGCTAAAACCTTTTTGGTCCCTTGTTTTAAACGCACAATATAAACATTGTTTTTTTTCAGTTTCATTTTACGTCTCACTAATAGTTCACTCTCGACTTCAAAATGATCTTTCAACAGAACATAAATCCGTCTCGCAATAGCTGCGTTTTCAGATTGAACATTTAAAATAAACTTCTTTTCAACTAAACTGATGCTCCCATTCATCCGAATCAATGCTGCCAACTCAGCTTTTGCATGCTCTCTGTGAACTTCCAACTGCGTGAGTTCCTTTTTTACCTCTGAGGCAAATGACAAACCCTTCCCCTCCTTTCGCTGTTATCTTTTTATAACGTATCTAAATTAGTTTCGTATTTTTTTCCGTAATATTGGATGTCAAAGGATATTTTAAAGAGTTCTTCCACAACTTTATCTTTATCGTGAAACACTCCATTGTCTCTCAGTTCTAAAAAGTTATTTGAAATAATCATGGGTACTTCTTTTTTCAAACCATTAAAATTATGATCTACCTGCACTAAATACTCATCATATTTTTCAGTATCGATATAATTTTCAGGCACTTCTCCAATATTGACTAAAACTGTATCAATAAATTTTTGGTTCATATGACGATGCAACACTTCAATATGATTGGCATCCGAAAAATTTTCTGTTTCACCAAGCTGAGTCATGATATTGCAAATGTAAACCACATTTGCTTGTGTTTCGACCACTGCTTTTCCTATCTCAGGAATCATCAGATTCGGTAAAATACTGGTGTACAAACTTCCTGGTCCTAAAACAACCATATCTGCGTCCATGATAGCTGAAACTACTTTGCGAGCTGCTTTTACTTCTCTCGACCCGTCCAGCTTTGTCACATACACATGATCAATGAGTTTGCGGTGCTTTGCAATTGAAGATTCGCCACTCTCTTGAGTTCCATCTTCAAATACAGCATGCAATTCTAAAGGCTCTTCAGCTGCTGGATAAACATGCCCATCAATCATCATCATTTTTCCTAATACTTGAATGGCTTCATAAATATTGCCTTTCATTTCAGCCATAGCTGAAATGATGAGATTCCCGATAGAATGTCCAGCTAGCGATTGGTCATTCACAGCAAAACGGTATTGAAAAATTTCTTTTTGCATCACTGGGATATCTGAAAGAGACACTAATACGTTTCGAATGTCTCCAGGAGGAACAGCATTTACTTGTCGGCGCAAGTCGCCGCTGCTCCCTCCATCATCTGCCACTGTAACGATTGCAGTTACGTCTGAATTTTTTGCCCTAAGCCCTGCCAGTACAACCGGAAGTCCAGTTCCACCACCGATAACGACTATTTTCGGCTTTCTATTTTTCTTCTTGTTTGTTTTTTCATTCATCATGATCGATTCACTGACTCCTTGGTCTTTTCATAATCGCGATGTGTAATATGAACTGGGTACCCATCTGACTGTATTTTTGCTGCTATACGTTCTGTCAAGGCCACAGAACGGTGTTTTCCGCCTGTACAGCCAATCGCGATCGTCACGCTGCTTTTACCTTCTTTTTTATAACCTGGCAATACATATTCTAGTAAATCTGTAAATTTACGGTAAAAGACTTCAGTTTCCGGTTGTTGCATTACATAATCATATACTGCTTTATCTTTTCCGGTCAGTGGACGCAAATCATTGATATAATGAGGGTTCGGTAAGAATCGAACATCCATCACGACATCTGCATCAATTGGTAAACCGTACTTGAATCCAAAAGAAACCATCTCTACACGAAAAGTTGTTGTTTCTGCTGTGTGAAATTCGTTTAGGATCTTAGTTCTGAGTTGACGTGGTGTCAACTCGGATGTATCAATCACTAACTGTGCTCTTCCTTTTATAGCTTCAAGCATGTCTCTTTCTCTTTTTATACCATCCATTACTCGTCCGCCATTAGCTAATGGGTGAGTTCTCCGAGTTTCTTTGTATCTAGACACTAACTGAGTATCATTAGCATCTAAGTACAACACTTTTGTGGTGATAAAAGAAGTATTGTCTAAACTTTCTAGAGCTGGAACTAATTCGTCGAAAAAAGCACTCGATCTTAAATCAATAACAAGTGCAATTTTGTTTAGTTTGCCTGATTCCTTCACTAACTCCCAAAATTTTGGCAGTAGACTGGGTGGCATGTTGTCCACACAAAAATAACCCATATCTTCAAAACTTTGCATAGCTACGGTTTTCCCCGCTCCGCTCATACCAGTGATGATCACTATGTTCAAACTTTCAACCATATTATTCGCCTCTTTCTCTTTTTCGTCCCCTAATATCCATCACTATATTATAACATTCCGGGCGTGTCATGTATAGCGTCCCTCATCTATTTTTAAGAAATAAGAACTATCCTTTGTTTTTTAGTCAAATTTAGAGTAAATTACTATATGGGAGAATAGTTGTGTGAAATATAAAACAATAAGAAAAGAGTGATTTATTATGAGCAAAAAGGAAACTGTCATTATTGGCTCCGGTCCAGGAGGATACGTATCCGCGATACGAGCGGCACAGTTGGGGCAAAAAGTCACCATTATTGAAAAACAATACATTGGTGGAACTTGTTTGAATGTAGGGTGTATTCCTTCAAAAGCACTCATTACCGCTGCGCATGCATTTCACAATGCAACAAATTCTGAGATATTTGGTGTACAAACAGAAAGTGCTCAGATTGATTTAGAAAAAACACAAGACTGGAAAGAAAATACAGTTGTAAAACGTTTGACTGGTGGAGTAGAAGCTTTATTAAGAAAAAACAAGGTGGAAATCATCAGAGGTACTGCAAGTTTTAAAGACAGCAATCATTTGATTGTTGAAAAAGCAGACGGTACAGAAGAAATTGAATTCACAAACGCTGTTATTTCTACAGGTACAACTGCCATCGCATTAGATGAAGTTCCTTTTGGCGATAAAGTCGTAGATACAACTGGAGGAATGGCTCTGAGAAAAGCACCTGAATCACTTGTGATTATTGGTGGCGGTTATGTTGGAACACAATTAGCTGGAGCTTTCAGCAACTTAGGTGTAAAAGTAACCATTTTAGAAAAAGAGTCTCACGTTGTACATTTCTTTGATGAAGACATGTCTAAAATGGTTGAAAAAAATTATGCTAGTAAAGGTATTGAAATCATTACAAACGCAAACATCAAAAGAACTACCGAATCAGCTGATGATGTGACGATCACTTATGAAAAAAATGGTAAAGAAGAATCTGTTACAGCAAGTGTTGCGCTTGTATCTGCTGGAAGAAAACCTTATACGAAAGGTTTGAACTTAGAAAGTGTCAGCGTTGAAATGCACGAAAACGGTCGTATCAAAGTCAGCGAAACGTTACAAACTTCAGTTAGCGGAATTTATGCTATCGGAGACGTAGCTCCTGGTCCTGCATTTGCTCACAAAGCAAGTTATGAAGGAAAAGTTGTTGCAGAAGTAATTTCAGGTCAAAATCCTGCTTTAGAAGAAGAAGTTCTTCCTATCGCGGTTTATACAGAACCTGAGATGGCCACTGTAGGGATGTCAGCTACTGAAGCTAAAAAATCTGATCGAAACTTAAAAATCAGCAAATTTCCTCTTGCAGGAAATGGCCGTGCATTATCTTTGAACCAAACAGAAGGTTTTGTTCGTTTAATTACTGATGAAGATAACGATCATACTCTTGTGGGAGCACAGATTGTTGGTGTTGGGGCTCCCGACATTATCAGTGAAGTAGGCTTTGCAATTAAAAACGGCATGAATGCTGATGATATCTCGTTGACGATTCATGCTCACCCTTCACTTGCCGAGTCTATTATGGATGCATCTGAGTTAGCTTTAGGTATGCCTATCCATATGTAATTTCTAAAGAAAGGACTTGGGTCATCCTTTTTTAACCATACCAGTTTTTAAAACTTGAATGGATAGCATCGCTAATCTTGTTAAGTGTTATTTTTAACAGGTCTAGTGATGCTCTTTTTAACCCGCTTTCCTTTACTTCAAGTCTTTTTAAGATCTATTTTATTTCAAATCAACTGCTTGAATCTGAATTAGAATTCTAATTGCTCATATTTATTCATGGTACTTTTATTAAAGTGTTTACTCCTACGGGTTGTCCCTAATAACAATTGCATAAAAATCTATAAACAAACAGGAGTGAGGATAAAGATACCCTCACTCCTGTTTGTTTATAGATCAATAAATCAATCTTCCACTAATTCATTGATAGCTTTTTCAAATCCAGCTACTTTTTCAGCTGCCTGAGCATTAGAATCAGCTTTTGCTCCAATATAAAATTTGATTTTCGGCTCGGTCCCTGATGGACGAATGGCAATCCAACTACCATCTTCCATAGTGTATTTCAATACATCTGCTGGCGGCATTTCAATTGTTTCGTTGGATCCATCTTCCATTGTTTTGGTGCTGGTTTTAAAATCTTCGACAGTAGCCACTTTGATTGCATTAAACTCAGTAGGAGCTTGCTCTCTAAATTTAGACATCAAAGCTTTGATTTTTTCAGAACCTTCAATACCAGCCATTTTTACAGAAATGGTTTTTTCATTGAAGTAACCATAAGTCGCATATAATTCTTGCAACCCATCGTAAAGGGTTTGTCCTTTTTCTTTATAATAAGCAGCTACTTCAGCAATCAACACCAGCGCTTGAATAGCATCTTTATCACGAACAAAAGATTTAACAAGGTAGCCATAGCTCTCTTCAAATCCAAACAAAAATGTATGACTGTTATCCGCTTCGTATTGCTCGATTTTTTCAGCGATAAACTTAAAGCCAGTCAATACATCGACCATTTCTACGCCAAAACTTTCTGCAATCACAGTTGGCAGTTCGCTGGAAACAATGGATTTTAAAACAGCCCCATTTGAAGGCAATGTTCCATTATTTTTTTGAGCAGTCAGCAAATAATGCAGCATCAAACTGGCAATCTGGTTCCCAGTCAATACTTCATAATCGCCTTCAGCAGTTTTTACCGCAATTCCTAAACGGTCAGCGTCGGGATCAGTTGCTACTAAAACATCTGCTTCAATCTCTTTTCCTAATTTGATGGCATATTCAAAAGCTCCCGGTTCCTCTGGATTAGGAGATTTAACCGTCGTGAAGTCAGGATCAGCTTCTGCTTGCTCAGGCACTAAAGTGATTCCTGTAAACCCAGCATCAGCTAACGCACGTTCACCCAACATTTTTCCAGTACCGTGTAATGGCGTATAGACCAATTTCATGTCGCTGCCGATTTTTTGAATCATTTCTGAGTTTACAGTAACTCCTTTCACATGATCTAAATAAACTTTATCTACATCTTCGCCAATCATTGTCAAAAGACCTTTTTCTTTCAATGCCTCTTGTGAAAGTACTTCTAATCCTAAGCTGTTTTCTACACTGCGGACAAGGGTAGTCAATGCATCTGCATCTTTAGGTGGCATTTGGCCTCCATCTTCGCCATACACTTTGTAGCCGTTGTATTCGGGTGGGTTGTGGCTAGCAGTAATCATGATACCAGCAAATGCATTCAAATGACGCACTGCAAAAGACAGCTCTGGAGTTGGTCGCAAGCTTTCAAATACATAACTTGGAATCCCATGGACTCCCAAGGTTTTAGCAGCTTCCATAGCAAATTCTGGTGATTGGTGTCTAGAGTCGTAGGCAATGGCTACTCCGCGTCTAACAGCTTCTTCACCGTTCTGTTCGATAAATAAGGCTAAACCTTCTGTAGCTTGACGAATGGTGTATTGGTTCATACGGTTGATTCCCACACCGATGACACCGCGCATCCCAGCAGTTCCAAATTCTAATGGCGCATAAAACGCATCTTCTAAAGCAGCATTGTCATCTTTTAAAGATTCCAATTTTTCTTTTAAAGTAGGCTCTAAATTTTTAAATTCGTTCCAAATAGTGTAAGTTTCTTTCCAACTCATCTACATAACCTTCTTTCTGATTTTTTCCTTATGTAAAGGCTTATAATAAAAGTATACCATTATTTAGTCATAAATCCTCTTTTTTCGTATTGAAAAATAAAAAGAGGAGACTACCAAAAAAGTAGACTCCTCTTCCTCTTTATCAAAGAGATTAGTTATTTTTCGTTCGTCAATCCTAAAATCAACTCTTTATAGATATCAAAAAAGGCAAGATAAACGTCTTTAGCAACATATTCATCTACTTTATGAGCCATTTTTGTTTCACCAGGGCCGAACATCATAAACGGAAAGTCTTTATCTTTACCACGTAATAAGTTTGAACCATCAGTAACACCAGTTGAAGCTTTAATAGAAAGATCTAAATCTAAATATTTTTTCCCAAGTTCTTTAGAAAGATCAATCATTTTAGATTGTCCTGAAGTAAGAACACTAGGCAATGACATAGAGACTTCAACTTCAATTTCCGAACCTTCTTTATTGTATTTATCAGCTGTTGTATTGAATAATTCAATAACTTCATCATTGTTAAATTCAGGAATCGTACGTACGTTGATTTCTGCTACAGCTTTGTCCGGAATGGAGTTTACTTGATTCCCACCATTGAAAATGGTTGTGCTGCTCACTAATTTATTCAGCACTTCATTTGTCCGTTCATCATTGTTAAGCTTGTTATCCATATCTAACAAGTATTCCATCAATGCATTAATCGCATTGTAACCTTGGTCAGGCATAGAACTATGTGCCGCTTCACCAATTGAAGTGACGCGTAAGTTTAATGACCCTTTATGTGAGTAAATAATCGTATCTTGAGATGGTTCAGCTACCCATAGATAATCTACATCATTCATATAGCCTTCTTCATACAATTTCTTAGAACCTGCTCCGCCAACTTCTTCACCTGTTGTTGCCATAAGACGTACGGTTCCATTTGTTAACTCGTCACTTTCTTTGAGCTCGATCAACACTAAAGCAAGATTTACTAAACCTGACTTCATGTCATTTGATCCGCGTCCATATAAGTTTCCGTCTCGTTCTGTCAAAGTAAATGGATCTGAAGACCATTCACTTTCATCACCAGGAGAGACAACATCCATATGTCCAGATACACCAATGACTGGTTTTCCGCTTCCTATTTCCGCTACTAAATTCACACGAGTCTCAGTAACTGGAACAATTTTAGTTTTAATCCCGTGTTCAGCAAATAAATCTTTTAAGTAATTGGCCACTTCGATTTCATTTTGGTTGACCGATTTGATTGCTACAATGTCAGAGAGAATCTTGATTTTTTCTTCTTCTGTAAACTATTTCATTTATGTCCCTCCAATATTTTGTTTGTTAGACCTTATCATTAAGTCCTACTCTTGTACGTTATCAAAAAACTTCTACTAAAGAAATCTCTACAATTATTGTACTCCTCTAATGAACCAAATGCTAATACAGCGGATTTTGCAACTATTATTCTAGTGATCCATAAAAAAGGATGCCAGCTCGATTTCTCAAGCTGACATCCTTTTTTATTAGCCTCTTACTTTTTCAGATTCAACTGAATCTTTTAATTCTTCCACATAATTGAAGGCTTGTTGACCTGCCAAACTTCCATCACCAACAGCTGTTGCCACTTGACGCAATGGCGTTTTACGAACATCCCCAACAGCGAAAATACCTGGAACTCTTGTTTCCATTCTTTCATCTGTTTCGATCCAACCTTCTTCATCCGTGATACCTAATGCACGGAACTTTTCAGAGTTTGGAATCAAGCCAACATAGACAAATGTACCATCTGCCATGAAGTCCATCACTTCTCCGGTATGAACATTTTTTATTTTTACACCTGTAACTTTCATATCATCCCCATAGACTTCTTCTACGGTAGAATCCCAGATAAACTCAACTTTATCATTTTTAAAAGCACGATCTTGTAAAATCTTTTGCGCACGCAATTCATTACGACGGTGAATAATCGTTACTTTATCTGCGAATTGAGTTAAATACGTTCCTTCCTCAACTGCTGAATCTCCTCCACCAACCACTACTAAATGTTTGTTTCGGAAAAATGCTCCATCACACACAGCACAATAAGACACTCCACGACCATTGTATTCTGTTTCGCCGTCTACACCCAGTTTACGATGTTCTGCTCCTGTAGCAATGATAATTGCACGAGTTTTGTACTCTTTCTTACCAGCAACGATTGTTTTGTATTCTTTTCCGTTCGTCACTTCTTTTACATCACCATAAGCATATTCAGCACCAAATTGTTTAGCACTTTCAAACATTTTATTGGACAAATCAGGTCCTAAAATACTATTGAAACCAGGGTAGTTTTCAATTTCTGCTGTATTGTTCAATTGTCCACCAGGAATTCCACGTTCTAATATCAATGTATCTAAATTGGAACGAGACGCATATAGCGCAGCTGTCATCCCTCCTGGACCAGCTCCAATAATGATGACATCATAAATCTTTTCAATCTTTGTTAATTCCATAGCTCATTCTCCCTATTTATCAAATTCTCTTTTTTTACTGTAACTAAAATAACCAGAAAACACTAGAATTTTGCTTACTTTTTAGAAGTCAATTGATTGTGTCGTCATTAAATGTTCAATTCTTCTTCCAAATCCTTTTGAAATTCTTCAGCCTCTTCTTTATATTCACCTGTAGGCACCAAATACAAATACATTTGCGTACACTTTAAAGCTTTGCCATAATCTCCTAAAAAAGCATAATTATTGGCTTGAAAATAATGAACTTCTGGATAATTTTCACTGCCTTTTTGGATCAATTCATCGATCAGATCACAGGATTTTTGAAAATGTCCAAGATGTTGATAAATCAATGCTGTTTGGCATTGTCCGAACTCTCTATCTACATCATTATCCGCAAGAGAAGTAGCTCGTTGAAAATATTTTAATGAATGTTCTAAGTTATTTTTATCAAACGCTTCCCAAGCTCTATTGAAATAAAAATCAGCATTGGGATTTATTTTAATGATTTCTGCTTGACCATTTTTATTAGACATCGTTCTACTCCTCTCTGTTGCTCCGTTTATACATCCTTAAAAAAGAACGCTATCCTTGTCAATTTAGAGTATTTTTACACTCGAATCATTTTTATATTAACATCTATTATAGCACAATCCCACTATATTTGATAGATGTCCTTGCTTTTCAACACAAGTTCAATCTGCTACACAGCTTTTGTTCACGCAAAAGAGATGAGCGGAAAACTCATCTCTTTTACAGTAAACTTATTTAATTTTCTTTGTTTTCTTTTAGTTCTTCTTTCTTCTCTTCGACTTTTTCTTTCACCACTTCTTCAATTTCTTCAATGGCTTTTTCATTGTCTTCAGCCTCTAATTCTGTAGCCAAATCTTTAATATAAGCTCGCAAATCATCTTTGATTTGTTCATGTCTTAGCCCATATTGAATACTGGTTTTCATAAAACCAAATTTATCTCCAACGTCATAACGCTCACCTTTAAACTCATGAGCAAAAACGCGTTGCGTTTTGTTTAAATTATCGATTGCATCTGTCAATTGGATCTCATTACCAGCTCCAGGTTTTTGATTTTCCAATAGCTCAAAAATCTCTGGTGTCAATAAGTAACGTCCAATAATCGCTAAATCGCTTGGTGCATCTTTAGGATCTGGTTTCTCCACAAATCGTTTAACATTGTACAAACCTTCTTCAATTTGTGCTTCTGGATCAATAATTCCATATTTCGACGTATCTTCATGAGGAACTTTCATCACAGCTATATTAGACGCATGTGTTTTTTCATATTGATCAATCAATTGTTTAGTTAATGGAACTTCATCTTCCATGATATCATCACCTAACATCACTACAAAAGGTTCGTTTCCAACAAAGGCTTTAGCATGAAGCACAGCGTCTCCTAAACCCTTAGGATAAGATTGTCGGACGAAAAACAAGTTTAACCCGATAGTTTCTTCAACTATTTTCAACAATTCAAATTTTTCTTTTTCCCGCAAATTTTCTTCCAACTCAATATTAGAGTCGAAATGATCTTCAATAGGACGTTTGCTTTTGCCCGTAATAATCAAGATATCTTCAATACCTGAATTGATCGCTTCTTCAACAATAAATTGAATCGTTGGTTTATCTACAATCGGCAACATTTCTTTTGCCATTGCTTTTGTTGCAGGTAAAAACCTTGTCCCTAACCCAGCAGCTGGGATAACGGCTTTTCTCACTTTCTGCATGCTGTTTTCCTCCTCCATTTACTTAATCTGTTTCGTTTTTTCCAACACGGTTCATCAACTCTTTGATAACTTCTTTTACATCAGCATTATTATACAACACTTCATAGATGGCTGTCGTGATCGGCAGTTCGACATTTTTTTGTGCAGCTAATTCGTACGCTGCTTTTGTCGTGGATACTCCTTCAACGATCATTCCCATATTTTCCAATATATCGTCTACGTCTTTTCCTTCGCCCAATAACTTTCCAGCACGCCAGTTACGAGAATGGATACTGGTACACGTTACAATCAAATCGCCCACTCCGCTCAATCCTAAGAAAGTTAACGGATCTGCACCAAAAGAAACCCCTAGACGTGTAATTTCAGCTAAGCCTCTCGTCATGAGAGCTGCTTTAGCATTGTCTCCATAACCGATTCCCACTAAAGCTCCTGCTCCTACAGCAATAATGTTCTTCAATGCTCCACCAAGTTCTACTCCTATGATATCGGGGTTCGAATAAACTCGGAAATACTCATTCATGAATAGCTTTTGCACATATTCGGCACCAGTCACTGGATTAGATGCAGCGGTAATAGTTGTTAGATCTTTAACTGCTACTTCTTCTGCATGGCTTGGTCCAGACAATGCCACGATACCTTTTCTTTTGGCTTCAGGAATTTCTTCAGCCAGTATTTCAGAAATCCGTTTATGTGTTTCTTGTTCCAGACCTTTACTAGCGTGAATAATAATCGTATTTTCTTTTAAAAAAGGCGCCGCATCTTGAGCAACTTGTCGCATGGCTTTTGTTGGGACCACAAAGACTATACCATCAGCATTCTTTACAGCTGCCTCTAGGTCGTAGTACCCTATTAAATTTTCGGGCAGACTTTTTCCTGGTAGATAATGGTGATTGGTATGGTACTGATTGATTTCATCTGCTTGTTCTTTTTTGTGGCTCCATAAACGAGTCTCGTGTCCATTATCTGATAAAACCATTGCTAAAGCAGTTCCCCAAGAACCAGCTCCCAATACGGTGATGATTTGTTTTTTACTCATTAATTAATCTCTTCCTTTACCAGTGTTGAAACCCCATCTTTTAGTATAAAATCTGCTAATTCTTCCATTGACTGAACGGTTAGATCCGGCTCAAAAGGGGCGATTTCTTCTGCTGTCTTTTGTGACCAGCCCACAAAAACGGAAAAGATACCCGCATTTTTAGCTGCCATAATATCGTGTCCGTTATCCCCTACCATCATTGTGGTCCGATGCAGGCAATTCATTTGCGCCATAGCCGTATAAATAGGTTCGGGATTCGGTTTGAAATGTGTATAATCCTCTGCCCCGATCACTACTTCAAATAAGCCTTCTAGATTTAAGTGACTAATGCCTTTTTCAAGTACATCATTTCTTTTTGTTGAAACAACTCCTAATCGAATCCCCTTTTGCTTCAACAATTTTAACGTATCTGCTACACCTTCAAATAAGCGGATCATTTGATCATGATAAACAGCATTGTATTCTCTGTATTTCGCAATCATCTCGTCACTTTTTTCTGCACCCAAAAATTGATATGTTGTTTCTAATGAAGGGCCATTGAATTGGCGCACACTATCCAGTGTATATTCCCCAGGGAAATACTCTTCTAATACACTCAAATGCGATTGATTGATCAACGCATTCGAATCTGCTAATGTTCCGTCAAAGTCAAATAATACTGTTTCAATAGTCACGTTTTTATTCAGTCCATTTCATTTTAAGTCTATTTTTTCACTTTCAGTATTCCATCAGTGTAATAAGGTTTTTTAGGATAATCTCGGCGACGATAGATCCAAATGATCAAAGCCGCTGCGAAAATCACTACACTCAACATTTGCGAAACTCGAATCGGTGTACCAGGAATATACAAGCTGTCCGTACGCATATTTTCGATAAAGAAACGACCAAATGAATACCACATAGCATAGCTCAAAGCCACTTCGCCTTGCAGCAATAAGTGCTTGCGGTTGCGTAATAATACGATCACAACAAATCCCACTAAGCTCCATAAAGACTCATACAAAAAGGTTGGGTGGTAATAAATTCCATTGATTTCCATTTGATTGATAATAAATTCCGGCAGCATCAGGTTTTCTAAAAATCCTCTGGTAACTTCCCCGCCATGAGCTTCTTGGTTCATAAAGTTTCCCCAACGACCAATTGCTTGTGCCAGTAAAACGTGCGGTGCTAAAATATCCAGCATCAGCCAAAGGGAGATATTTTTCTTTTTGGTAAACCAGTAGACGGTCAGTCCTCCAGCAATCAGACCTCCATATATCGCAATTCCGCCATTCCAAATCGCGATAATCTGAGAAGGGTTTTCTAGGTAATAACCTATTTCGAAGAGCACGTAGTACAATCTAGCACCTACAAAAGCAATTGGAATCGTCCAAAGGGCCATATCAATAATTGTGTCTTCTTCTATCCCTCTTTTTTCAGCCTCTTTCATGCTTAGAAAAATCGCTACAAATATTGCCAGTGCGATGATTACTCCATACCAATGAATTTCTAAAGGTCCTAGTTTAAGAGCAATTGGATTCAGCGGTTCGTACACATCATTCATCATTTATTCTCCATTTCATTCTAGACATTTGTAATTCTTTTTACTTTCAGTTGGTCTGCACAACTGTTCCATATTCAGCAAGAAGATTATTTTCCAAGGAAGAATCCACGAAAAATAATCTCTGCTATACCTGTTTTTTATCTTTTTTTAGTCTTCATCGTTCACGACAGAATTTTTTTTGATCAACTGCTCTAAATTCTTGTTTAAAGTTTCAATAGCATCGTATCCCATTTGTTTAGCTCTAAAGTTCTTCGCAGCTACTTCAATGATGATTGCTAAATTTCGTCCTGTACGGACCGGTATAGATATTTTAGGGATGTCCACGTTAAAGTATCGATTATTTTCATCCGCACTGCCTAAACGGTCAAATTGAACTTCTTTATCCCACATTTTTAAATCCACTACTAAATTGACTGTTTTACTGGTTCGAATAGAGCCTACACCAAATAAATTAATGACATCAATAATCCCTACACCACGGATTTCAATTAAATGCGCCAACACTTCAGGTGGTTCTCCAACAATGCGATGTTCATCTAACATATACAAATCAACCCGATCATCAGCCACTAAACGGTGCCCTCTTTGAATCAATTCTAAAGCTGTCTCACTTTTTCCAATCCCGCTGTCTCCGGTGATCAAAACTCCCATCCCATAAATATCTACCAATACCCCATGTACAGATAAGCGAGTGGCAATACGATCTTCTAAGTAATTCGTAACATTACTCGACAATCTTGTGGTCGGATTTTCAGATTTCAAGACTGGAATCTTTGCTTCTTCTGCAGCTTGAATAAACCCCCACGGCGGCTCCAGTCCTCTAGATACTAATAGAGCTGGTGTTTCTTCATGACAAATGCGACGCATCACGATCAGACGTTCGTCATCCGTCATTTTCTCCATAAATGAAATCTCAGTCCGTCCAAACAACTGAATGCGGTCTGATGGATAATAACTAAAATACCCCGTCAATTCTAAAGCAGGACGAGACAAATCGCTTATTTTTATTTCTCGATCTAAGTAATCATGACCAGCAATAATTTCAAGTGAGACATCTTTGACTAATTCAGAAACTTTAACACTTCTAGTCATATTTTAAACCTCCTATTTTTTCAAATTCGTATAAAAATTCATATTTTATATTTTCCATTGAGATAACCTATTTTAACATTTTCCGACACACCTTGAAAGGTATACTACAAAAATAGAACCGCAAGAGTTTTAAATACAACCGATAGACTTGGATTAATAAAGACCGAATAGTATCCATTTCATAAAAAAATAACTTTAGTACATACCAAAAAGGCTTGAGAGATGCTGGTCTCAAAAGTTAAATTTTATTGTACGACTGTTTATCTGTTTTGACTTCAGATACATCCAGACTTAAGACATGATTTTTGGCTCAAGGCTTTCCATAAGCGACCCCATAGGCCGGTAGAAATTTCTTTATCCATATTAGAAGACGAAGAGCCGATTTACCCTAAAAAAAGACCCCCGAAGATTAGATATTACTCTAATTTTTGAGGGTCGCTACCGAAAAGATTTGCTCCAAATCTTTTCTTATTTTTAATTAATCTCGATAAATATTCACTGTTGTACGGTTGTTAAAGAATGTATTGACTAAAGATAAAATCAACGCGACAAGCATCGTTGTCCAGAATGAAGAAAAGTAAAATCCATTCCCCATAATCGCTGCTGTTAAGCTGAGCATGACTGCATTGATCACGATACTAAACAGACCTAAACTGATAATGGTAATCGGTAATGACAGAATAAACAGTATCGGTTTTAACGTCATGTTTAACAATGCTAGAACTATACTAGCTCCTAACGCAACCCAAACACTTCCAACGTAGAAGTTTGCTTGAAGCAAACCTGATAATGCTAGAAATACTAAAGCATTAACAATGATTCTTTGCCAAAACTTCACTAAAAGTCACTCCAGTCATCATCTTCAACTTTTTCAGCTTCTTTAGGAGAGCTTTTTCGTGATGCATTTGTTTTGTAGTACCCTTTAGGGTTATTGCGTTCTGGTCTTTTTCGGTCAATTTTAGGTTCTGGAATGACAATAGCCAGAATAATATACAATAATACTGGTGACCCGATTCCAACAAATAATGCTACAGCATAGATCAAACGCAATAATGTTGAATCGATATCAAAATATTCTGCAATTCCTCCAATAACACCTGATACCATACGATCATCTTTTGATTTATACAATTTTTTCAATGGTTTCCACTCCTTTGCCTTTAAGTTTTGTCTTTTAGTCTATCCGTTCGCTTTATTCGCCATCTTTAAGCATTACACTACCAGTAGTAGTTCCTATTTTCAAATAAATAGGTGCTTCTTCGGTAACTCTTCTGAAGATCAATGAACGGTTAGTGTGGTCTTTCTTTTCTTTCAGAACTTCAATGTCACCCATGCGATTTTGAATGGAACCAAAGTTCGTTTTTGCTTCGCCTTCAACACTGCTTGTTTTTGGAAGTGATACTTTCGCTGTTCCATTCACAGAAGTTGCTTCTAAACGAGTTATGTCTTTACCAGTCAGAGTTACTTTGACTGTTCCATTTACAGTAGATAAGTTGCTGCTCTTGTAATTTCCTCGAATCACAATGTTGCCATTTACACTGCGAACCAATAAGTCGCGAATTTGACTATCTAAGACATCTACTGAACCATTAACACCTTCCGCTTCCAACATTGTTGCAGTTGTTTTTTCAAACGTCAATGATCCGTTGGTAGATTTCACATAGACGTCTTTCCCTTCAAATACTTCGAACTTCACATTGCCATTCAACAATTTAAGAGCAGTATGGTCGTAAGCTCTTTTAGGCAGGTAGACAACGATGTCTGTTCGGACGCTTTTATTTGGAACGTGGAAAGTAAATGATTCTTCTGTTAATTCTACTTTGCTTCTTTTTTCAAAAGCTTCCAAAGGTTCTACGCCAGCTTCTTGTTTGCCATATAATTTAATATCAGCTTCCACTTTGATGTCTTGACTATCCCAAGATTTGAATTGTACATTTCCATTCGCTACTTTTAGGTTGATAATAGTAGCCGTTGTTTCTGGATAATAGAATTCATGTGTGAATTTAGTGGATACCAATCCAGGCATACGGACATTAACATCCTTCCACTCCATGTTATCCATGACTTGAGACAAGCTGGTCTTGATAAATTTACCAAATTGAGTTCCGGCTTCAGTAACTTTTTCATTCACATCTGTAAAAGTTTTTTGTGCTGTATCTTTCCACTCGTCTGGAATTTCAAATTTTTCAGAGACTTGTTTCGTTTGCGTTTTCCACTGTTTTTTCTTCACTGTTTTCATACGTTCTTCTAACTCTTCACGTTCTTCATACAACTCATCTAGTTCTGCTTCCAGAACATCAATATCGCCTTCTAATGAATCCATTTCATCTTCTTTTTCAGGAGCTAATTCATCTAAGTCTTCCATCGTTTGAAGAACCATCAATTTTTCATCTAACAAATCTTTGTTGCGTTTTGTTTCATTGATTTCACTGTTTAATTTATCTAATTGTACAGAGTAAGCTGATGCTTTGTTTGCCAATTCTTCTAAAATCGTTTCCAATCGTTCGCGATCTTTTTCTTTTTCAGCTTCTAAACGTTCTTTGCCGTTCTCATAAGCTTCTTCTGTATCAAATCCTTCTGGTTCAATAGCCGATTCATCTTTCTGTTCCGTTACTGTTTCAGCTTCAGTTGCAGAAGTTTGGTCTTTTTTGACAGCTTCTTTGCCTTCTTTTTTAGCCATATTTTCTAAAAGCAATAAAGCTTCTTCAGTTGAAATAATGCCTTCTTTAACGAGCTCAAGAATTCTTTCTCTTTCTTTCATGTTCATTTTCCTCCTTATGCTTTCCATCAGACTACCTGAATGTTTCATATGCGCTAAGTTATTCAAGTTCTTTGCTATATACGTATTATGCAATACTAAGGGAAAAAAGTCATAGGACTTAAGAACGATTTTATAAGCCTTACATAGTCTTAGCTAAGGAAGGCTTTCTCTCTATTTCATTTTACCATAAAGAGATTAATTAAAAAATCAAAAGCAAACTTGTAAAAAATGCTTGTCTTCAAGCCCTGAAAAGGAATCTATTTTTATTTACCAACATCAACTGTTGCAGAACCGCAATCTGTACTATACGTTTAAAACAGGAGACTGCAACAATCGCTGGCATAACGATTGTTGCAGTCTCCTGTTTAATTAGTTGTACGAATGAACATTATTTTTTGGATTTAACTTTCTGTAAAACTTCTTTTAAATATTTTCCAGTGTAGCTTTCTTTAACAGCAGCCACATCTTCAGGTGTTCCCTTAGCAACGATAGTACCGCCGTCTTCTCCACCTTCAGGGCCTAAATCAATCACGTAATCTCCTGTTTTTATAACATCGAGATTATGTTCGATCACAAGAACAGTATTTCCAGCTTCTACTAATCTGTCCAAAACTTCCAATAAACGTGCGATGTCATCTGTATGCAATCCGGTAGTCGGTTCATCCAGAATGTAGAAATTTTTTCCATTTGAGCGTTTATGCAGTTCACTGGCTAATTTCATCCGTTGGGCTTCCCCACCTGATAATGTCGTAGCAGATTGTCCTAAAGTAACATACCCCAGTCCAACATCCACGATGGTTTGCAATTTGCGATGGATTTTTGGAATTGCTTTAAAAAATACTACAGCATCGTCAATCGTCATGTTCAATACATCAGAGATGCTTTTTCCTTTATATTTGACTTCAAGCGTTTCAGAATTATAGCGTGCACCATGACACACTTCACAAGGAACATATACATCCGGCAAGAAATGCATTTCAATTTTCAAAATACCGTCACCTTTACAAGCTTCACAGCGTCCGCCTTTTACATTGAAACTAAAACGGCCTTTTTTGTATCCTCTTATTTTCGCTTCATTGGTACTGGCGAATAAATCTCGGATATCGTCAAACACACTTGTATATGTGGCTGGATTGCTTCGAGGAGTACGTCCAATCGGACTTTGGTCGATACTTACAATTTTTTCGATTGATTCATATCCAGACATCGATTTGAATTTTCCGGGTTTCTTTTTCGCTCGGTTGATTTCTCGTTTAAGAGCTCGTTTCAAAATAGTGTTTACCAAAGAACTTTTTCCTGAACCTGAGACTCCTGTCACTACTACAAAACGGCCCAGAGGAAAATCAACATCCAAGTTTTTCAAATTATTTTCTTGGGCTCCAATAATACGAATGGCTCCCTTGTCTTCTGTACGACGGACAGCGGGTACCGGAATAAATTTTTCTCCGGATAAATAAGCACCTGTTAAAGAGTTTTTATTTTTCTCCACTTCTTCCGGAGTTCCTGTTGCAATGATTTCCCCACCATTGTTACCTGCTCCCGGCCCAATATCTACTAAATAATCCGCAGCCCGCATCGTATCTTCATCGTGTTCTACAACGATCAGAGTATTTCCCAAATCCCGCATTTTTTTCAAAGAACCGATTAAGCGGTCGTTATCTCGTTGATGCAACCCAATGGAAGGCTCATCTAAAATGTATAATACACCTGATAGGTTAGAACCAATTTGCGTAGCTAATCGAATACGTTGAGCTTCTCCACCTGATAAGGTCCCAGCTGTACGAGCTAACGTCAGATAATTCAACCCCACATCTTTCAGGAATGTTAATCGGTCATGCAGCTCTTTAACGATTGGTTCAGCAATAGCGGTTTCTTGTTCGCTTAATTTTAACTGGTCAAAGAACGTAACCGAATGTTCAATAGGGTATTCACACACTTCTCCAATATTTTTCCCATTGATTTTTACAGATAAAGCTTGCTCATTCAACCGTTTCCCGCCACATACTTGACATGGTAGTTCAGTCATATATTGACGCATTTGTTCACGTGTATAGTCACTGCTCGTTTCATTGTAACGACGATGGATATTCGTTAAGACTCCTTCAAACGGCATTTCTGTATCCCTCACACCGCCAAAATCGCTTTTATAATGGAAGTGGAACAATTTGCCTTTTGACCCATTTAACACTAAATCCTGTTGTTCTGCTGGTAAATCTTGAAATGGTTTGTCCATATCGATTTTGAACTTTTTACAAGCTTGTTTTAATAACTGTGGATAATAATTAAAACTAATGGGCTTCCAAGGAATAATGGCGTCTTCGTTTAAGCTAAGTGAACGGTCGGGAATCACTAAATCAACGTCTACTTCTAGTTTTGCTCCAAGACCATCACATTCTGAACAAGCCCCAAAAGGAGCATTAAAAGAGAATAAACGCGGTTCAAGATCTCCAACTGTGAAGCCGCAGTAAGGACATGCATAATGTTCACTGAAGAGAACTTCTTCTTGTCCAATAATATCTGCTATTGCGTAACCATCTGCTAATGTCAAAGCCGCTTCTAACGACTCAAATAAGCGCGAACGGTTGCTTTCTTTGATAACAATTCTATCTATGATAACATCAATATCATGTTTTTTATTTTTTTCCAATTCGATGTCATCGGAGATATCATACATTTCTTTATCCACTCTGACGCGTACATAGCCTTCGCTTTTGATTTTCTCAAAGACTTTTTTATGTTGCCCTCTTTTGCCATAGATAACAGGGCCTAAAATTTGGATTTTTGTTTTTTCAGGGTATTCCATCAATCGGTCTACCATCTGTTCGATCGTTTGACTGCTGATTTCGGTACCATCATTTGGACATATCGGATGTCCTACACGAGCATATAATAAACGTAAGTAATCATTTACTTCCGTAACAGTTCCTACAGTGGAACGCGGATTGTTGCTCGTTGTTTTTTGATCTATCGAAATGGCTGGACTTAACCCGTCAATGCTGTCCACATCAGGTTTGTCCATTTGACCTAAAAATTGTCGTGCATAAGAAGACAGACTTTCAACATAGCGTCTTTGCCCTTCTGCATAAAGAGTGTCAAAAGCTAATGAACTTTTTCCAGAACCAGAAAGTCCGGTAAAGACGACTAGTTTATCGCGTGGAATCGTAAGATCGATATTTTTTAAGTTGTGTGAACGGGCACCATGAACAACAATTTTATCATTCGGCATTTTTCTACATCCTTTATTTTTAGTGTTTAGTGGTTATCATTTTTATTTTAACGCGTAACAAAAGAATAGGACAATGTTATGGATCCTATCCTTTTACTATTTTATCACAATTCCTTTTTATTATCGAACATTTGTTCACTTAGTTGTTTTTTCTTCCATTCCTTCTACGATTCTTTGAGAGATCACTTGAATCTGTGCCTGATTAATGTAATCACCACTAAGCAGATCAGGCAAGATTTCTTTAATCAAATATTGTACACAATCTAAATGATTGTATTGAACGATCGTGCTTAAAGATTCTTCATAGATCTCATCAAAAACAGGTTCTGGATTCCCTTTTTGAATCTCTCCAAATGATTCATACAGCAAATCGATTTTATCTGCTACAGCTAAAATCTGGCCTTCCAACGATTCATCTTTGCCTTCTTTCATTCGATTGATATAGGCTTTTTGAAACTCTTCTGGTATGACGGTCTCAATGAAATTCTTAGCCATTTTTTCTTCTACATTCGCCAGTTTTTCTCTTAACGAAGGATCCGCATACTTCACAGGTGTTTTGATGTCTCCGATAAACAATTCTGTATAATCATGATTCAATGATTTTTCATAAAGAGAGCGCCAATCTATTTTATTTCCAGCTTGTTCCTCAACAGTCCCTAAAAATTGCGCTATTTGTGTCACTTTAAAAGAGTGAGCAGCTACAGAATGCTCTTCAAATTTAAATTTTCCCGACAAACGAATGATATTCTCTAAATCACTCAAGCTCTTAATGTATTGATGCATACCCATGTATACCACCCTTTCTTAAAAACAGTAAATTTTTTCTATACTAGCATACTTCTTACAGCATTGCAAAGAATCCACTGGCTAAAAGGATACAAGACTAGTTAGGAGCATTTTCTAACTAGTCTTGTGTCTTAGTGAATTAAATTTTCCATGTCAACTACGACTTCAATTGTCGAATGAGTCACATTGTTATCTGTTAACATTAATCGGATCTGTTCTCGAATGTTTTCGAATTCATTGACGTCTTCTGTAGACACATACACTGTCACAGCAAAAGCATTCTCCTCGCCATCGATCGACCACATATGCAAATGAGAGACACCATGCACGTAGTCGATACCGAGGATTTTCTTATCTAACTGACGTATGTCTACACCTTCTGGAACAGATTCTAGGAATACATTCGCAGAATTTAAAAAGTTGGGGATGGTTCTGCTGAGTATGAAAAGCGCGATCCCAATGGATAATAGCGGATCAAGAATGTACCATTCTTGATATCTTAATACCACACTGACGATCAATACTCCTGCCCATCCCAGAACATCTTCTAACATGTGCAAGCTAAGGACTCTTTCATTTGCAGATGACCCTTTACCCATTAACCAAGTAGCAAATCCATTGATTGCAATAGCTATGATAGCCATCCAAAACATCCCCTGTGAGTTAACAGGTTCTGGATTGAACAGCAATGGAACACTGTGGATAACGACCAACACAGAACCAGTCATCAGTACAATAGAAGTCGTTAGAGCACCTAGTAATGAAAATCTTCTGTGTCCGAAGCTGTATTTTTCATTGGCTTCTTTGTTAGAGATTTTTTGGAATCCCCATGCCAAACCAATAGAAAGCGAATCTCCTAAATCATGCACGGCATCTGACAGTATAGCAGCACTATTAAAGAGAAAACCAAACACAAACTCAACTAATGAGAACAATAGATTCAATACAAAAACCAACTGCATATTTTTGGAAGCTTTTTCACCAGAGTTCATATGATGGTGATGGTGATGTCCTTTCTCATCGTGGTGATGATGGGATTCCTCTCCATTTGTTGGAGCAAAAGTGGTATTCAGGTACATTTTTTCAGCGCTCACGATTTTTTTTACTGCATTTACATCCACATCTTCAGGTACAAAGAGTGCCTTATCGGAAAAATTCACCTGAACTTTTTCTCCGTGTTGTAATTGTTGCAATCTTGCTTCCAGTTTTTTCGCACAGTTTGCACAGTGCATCCCTTGAAGGCTATACTTTTTCATCGGATTTCCTCCTTACAACTTTCTGCATCATTTAATCCCTTTATTCTTGTGCATGCTGGATCACTTGCTCTAGAATTTTATAGATATGCTCATCGATTTGACTATAAATAATATTTTTCCCTTCTCTTCTGGACTTTACCAGTCGAGCTGATTTTAATATTTTTAATTGATGCGATACCGCCGATTGCTCCATATCTAACTGTTCGGCTATCGCTCCTACATTCAGTTCTCCCCCATCAAGAAGATAGAGAATGGTAATTCTAGTAGGATCACTTAAAACTTTAAGCATCTTACTGACTTTTTGGATCGTTGCTTCACTTAACAGCAATTCTTTATTAGGTTCCATAATTGTCGTCCTTTTCTTTTTATATGTACGGATATTCATATGTTTATATTATCATATGTTTTGCAAAAAGCAAAGGAAAAGATCGCATATTGCTCGATCTTTCCCTTTGCTCTATTTTATCTTTAGCTATTAAATATCATCTAAATGATTTTGAGTATTCAACTCTACTACTTTTCCTGTTTCTAGGTAAACGATCCATTCACTGATATTGGTCGAATAATCTCCAATACGCTCCAAATAAGTCGTTACTCGTAAGTAGTCTGTAGCACCTAATACGATTTCAGGATCATCTTTCATGAACTTGATACACTTAGTGTAAAGTTCTTTCCCCATCCTATCCACTTCTACATCTAATGAAGCTAATTTTCTCGCTTCTTGCGCATCAAAAATGACATAAGCATCTAATACTTTACGCACAATATGCAATACTTTCACGGACATTTCTTGAATCCCTTTTTCAATATCGTATTCTCTTTTAGTTCCTTTTACACGAATGGTCGATTTAGAGATACTCACAGCGTGATCAGCCATTCTTTCTAAGTCGGAAGTAGCTTTCATCACCGTAATGATTTTTCTAAGGTCTGTTGTAACAGGTTGTTGCAATGCAATCAACTCAATACAATCTTTCTCCAATTCGATTTCAAGGCGATTAATGTGAACATCATTATCAATCACTTCTTGTGCTAAATCTTTGTCATGCTTAATAAATGCTTCTACAGATTTTTCAATTGCTTCATGTACTGCTTTTCCCATTTGAAAAAAGTGGATGTGTAAATCATTTAGTTCTTCTTCGAATACCTGTCTCATTTTCTATCACCTTCATCTTATAGTTTCTTTTAGTTCTTACATTTAATTTAAGAAAGCCCTTTTGTATACTTCATTATGCACTGAAACGAGGAAAAAATCCAATATTTAATATTCTATGTAAGCAAATATTCGGAATATTCACTCTAAAAATAAAAAAAAAGATGGCTTTTGACCATCTTTTTTTGTCTTTATTAACCAAAACGTCCCGAAATGTAATCTTCTGTTTCTTGTTGTTTTGGATTGGTAAAAATTTGTCTTGTCTTGCCGTGTTCGATAAGGTGTCCTTGCAAGAAAAAGGCTGTGTTGTCCGATATACGAGAAGCTTGTTGCATATTATGCGTTACCATGATCATCGTATAATTTTCTTTCAACTCCAACAGCATGTTTTCAATCTTTCCACTAGAAACCGGGTCTAAAGCACTTGTAGGTTCGTCCAACAAAATAATCTCCGGCTCAATAGCTATCACACGAGCAATACAAACTCTTTGTTGTTGTCCGCCAGATAAAGCTAATGCACTGTCATGGAGCTTGTCTTTTACATCTTCCCAAACAGCGGCCTTTTTCAAGCTTTCTTCAACGATTTGCTGGATTTTTTGTTTGTCTTTCATTCCGCTGATCCGGAGTCCATAAGCTACGTTATCAAAAACAGAGAAAGGAAACGGGTTGGGCTGTTGAAAAACCATCCCAACTTTTTTTCTCAATTCTACTGTGTCCGTTTTAGGACTATAAATGTCATTCCCTTTATATTTAACTTGTCCAGTGATCGTTACATCTTGAATCAAGTCATTCATTCGATTAAGGGTTCTTAAGTAGGTTGATTTCCCACACCCACTAGGACCAATAAGAGCAGTAATTTCATTAGGATTGAAATCAAGTGTGATTCCTTTTAAAGCTTCATGCTTGCCATAGTATAAGTGTACATCATTTGTTTCAATAATTTTTTCATTCATTGCCAACTTGTATTCCCTCCTTAACCAAAATTACCTGAAACATAATCTTCTGTTTTTTGAATTTTCGGACGTGTAAATACTTTTCTTGTATCATCATATTCCAGTACATTTCCTAAATAAAAGAAAGCTGTATAGTCGCTGATACGCGAAGCTTGTTGCATATTATGTGTCACAATAATGATTGTGTAGTCTTCTTTTAGCTGCAGCAACGTTTCTTCTACTTGAGCAGTGGAAATCGGGTCTAACGCACTTGCCGGCTCATCGAGCAGCAAAATATCTGGTTTCAACGCAATAGCTCGTGCGATACACAACCGTTGTTGTTGCCCCCCAGACAAAGCCAGAGCACTTTTGTGCAATTGGTCTTTGACTTGATCCCATAATGCAGCTTGTTTTAAACTAGTTTCTACGATTTCGTCTAATTTGTTTTTGTCTTTTATACCATGTCTTTTTAAAGCAAATGCAATATTTTCATAAATGGATTTACTGAATGGATTAGGTCTTTGGAAAACCATTCCAATGTTTTTTCTCATTTCAAATACATCAACGTTTGGCGAATTTACATCTACACCTTTATACATGATTTCACCAGTTATTTTTGCAATTTCGATTTCATCATTCATTCTATTCAACGATCTCAAATAAGTTGATTTTCCACACCCACTCGGACCTATCAAAGAAGTGATTTTGTTTTTCTCAAATTCTAGCGATACACCTTTAATGGCTTCATTGTTTCCATACCAAACGTGCAGGTCATTCGTTTTAAGAGCTATTTCTGCGTTTTCTTTTAGAGTGATAATGTTTGTATTTTGAGTTGTTTGACTTTCCATCTTAAAAGTCCTCCTTCATTACTAACCACATGAACTAAAACGGCCATATCAAAACAGCACTGTTTCTCACATGTTTTGGTTTAATTGCCTGCTGATATTATGCGGATGTGGCTTTTTTCTGTAGTCTTCTTCCTAAGTAGCGTGACCCTAGGTTGAATAACATTACCGCGATAATCAATACTGCAGATGCTCCAGCAGAGACTTCCGCTCCATCCGGCATAACCCCTTCACTATTGATTTTCCATATATGAACTGCTAATGTTTCAGCAGGACGGAAAATGTTTAATGGACTAGTAATGGATTGCGGATTCCAGTTTGTAAAATCTAATGCTGGTGCACTTTGTCCAGCTGTGTAAATCAATGCAGCTGCTTCTCCAAAAATACGTCCAGCTGCTAAGATCATACCAGTAATGATTCCTGGTAAAGCTGCGGGCAAGATAACTCTGGTAACAGTTTCCCAACGAGATAATCCTAAAGCCAGTCCTGCTTCTCTTTGTGTAGCCGGAATAGCTTGTAAAGAATCTTCAATCGTTCTGGTCAATAAGGGTAAGTTAAAAATTGTTAAGGCTAATGCTCCTGAAAGGATCGAAAAGCCGAAATCCCATTGGATAACGAAAATCAAGAAACCGAATAATCCTACTACTACAGATGGCAATGAACTCAATACTTCAATAGCCGTTCGTACAAAGTCCGTTATCCAGTTTTGTCTTGCATATTCTGATAAATAAATAGCCGCACCTAATGCTAGCGGTGTACTGATCAGCATAGTTAACAATAATAGGTAAAATGAATTAAACAACTGAATTCCAACGCCGCCGCCGACTTGGAAAGATTTTGCAGGTGCTGTTAAAAATTCCCATGAAATTTGAGGCAACCCTCGCCATAGAATGAATAACAACAAACTGGCAAGAATCAAGACAATGACTCCCGACATCGCATAAATAACGCCGACAGCAATTTTATCTACTTTTTTTGGATTCATTATTTCATTGCCCCTTTCTTCCCGATCCAACGTGTCAATATATTAAAGAATAAAGCCATGATTAAGAGGATAGTAGCTAAAGACCACAATACATTGTTCTCTAGAGTTCCCATAACAGTATTCCCCATACTCATCGTTAAGATACTGGTTAGTGTTGAAGCTGGAGTGATCAGGTCAGTCGGAACGATAGCTGCGTTACCAATGACCATTTGAACGGCTAAAGCTTCTCCGAAAGCACGTGCCATACCAAATACTACTGCAGTAAGCAAACCTGGTGTAGCAGCTCTTAAAACGACCTTATAGATCGTTTGCCAACGAGTTCCCCCCATTGCTAAGGATGCTTCACGATAATGACGGGGTACTGAGTTTAACGCGTCAACGGCCATGCTAGTGACTGTTGGCAAAATCATCACAAATAATACCATGGTGGCAGACAAGATACCAAATCCGGTCCCTCCAAAAATACTCCGGATAAACGGGACAATAACAGTCAAACCAATAAAACCATATACAACTGATGGTATCCCAACCAGCAACTCAATAACAGGCTGTAAGATTTTCTTTCCGTTTTTAGGAGAGATCTCAATCATATAAATAGCTGCAGCAATCGCAAACGGAGTCGCTAATACCGCTGAAAGCAAGGTTACGTAAAATGATCCAAGAATCATCGGTAAGGCACCAACTAACGGCTCTCCATTTTCTCCTACTTCACCTGGACGCCATATATCGCCAAATAAAAAATCTGTTACAGAGACCCCATCTGTTGTAAATGTGGATACCCCTTTACTGATTACGAAATATAAAATAGACAATACGATCAACACAATAAAAGCGATACAAATAAAACTGATCGTCCGTCCAAATTGCTCAAATTTACGCTTTTTTGATTTTCGCATAAATTTACTTTGTGTCTCTTCCAAAAAGAAAACCTCCTTGTACTCATCCGCTTAATGCGCAACGAAAGACGCTGTTCATTCAAACAGTCGTCTCTTTCATATATTTTAACTATCTATTTTTTTGAATTATGGATTTTCTATAGGAGTTGTATTCCCTTCAAAATCCCTTTCTACTTCCATTTTGTTGATGGGAATATACCCTAATGTTTCAATCAAACCGCCTTGTACATCTTCTGACAACATGTACTCTAGAAAATCCTTTGTAAGACCTGTGGGCTCTCCATTCGTATACATGTGCTCATAAGACCAGATGAGCCAATCATTTGTACTGACATTTTCATCTGATGGTTCAATTCCATTAATAGACAAAGCTTCGACATCGTCATTTACGTATGAAAAAGCCACATAACTAATCGTTCCAGGAGTGTTGGCCACAATCTGACGAACTGTCCCGCTGGATTCTTGTTCTTGAGAAACAATACTCTTCAAGTCATCTCCAAGTACCCATTTTTCAAAGGTTGCTCTTGTCCCGCTTCCTGATGAACGATTCAAGACTGTAATAGGAAGATCAACTCCGCCTAATTCTTCCCAGTTGGTGATTTTTCCCGTAAAAATCCCCTGTAACTCTTCAAGTGTCACATTTGTTACTCCAGTCCCAGGTGTCACTATAGGTGTGATACCTACTACGGCAACACGGTGGTCGACTAATTTAGTCTCATCGATTCCGTCGCTTTCTTCCGCAAAAATATCTGAATTTCCAATATCTACTGCTTCTGCAGCGATTTGGCTTAACCCAGTCCCGCTACCACCGCCTTGAACATTAATAAATTTCCCTAAATTTTCTGCACTGTATTGTTCACCGGCTGCTTCTACTAATGGCTGTAAAGCTGAGGAACCCACAGCTGTGATAGACTCTTCGTCCACTACTTCACCACATGCTGTCAACACCAAACCGGCCATTATAGTCAAAAGAACACGGAATTTTTTAAGTTTCATCATGTACCTCCCATGAGATTACCTTTTTTTAAATAGAGTATGTAAATAGTATACATAAAATTAACTCAAATCCATAATACCGATACTTTGTAAATCTTATATAGTCTTATTGTAAATTTTATGTAAAGGGAATGAATGGAAAACCTTTACATAAAATTAAAATATACAAAAAAAGCGTTGAAGTTAGTGTAACTTCAACGCTTTTTTTATTGCATATTCAAATATTGTCCGTTGAAAAAATTTCTAGTTTTTTTACAATAACTAATATAAAACACAGAATTCCATCATGTATTTCTTAGATACCTTTATTTTTGGTATTCAGCTCTACTACTTTTCCTGTTTCATGGTAAATGATCCATTCACAAATATTCGTGACATAGTCCCCGATTCGCTCTAGATAACCTGCTACTAAAATGTAATCTGTAGCCCCAATCACCAACTCTGAATTCCTTTTCATATCCTCAATGGCTTTTCCAGTGATCGTATGAGCAGCTTTATCAATCTTTCTGTCGTTCAAAGCAATTTCTTCGGCTTTTTCTACATCGTATTTTAGATAGGCTTCTAAAACGACTTCGACACTTTCTTTTACTTTTTCAGCTAAATCAGCAATATCTGCTTCTATTTCTGGAACACGTTTGTTGCCTTTCACTCGAATAGTCGATTTTGAAATACTTACTGCGTGGTCTCCCATCCGCTCTAAGTCCGCGCTAGCTTTCATCACTGTAATGATTTTCCGTAAATCGCTCGTCACAGGTTGTTGTAAAGCAATCAGTTCAAAACATTTATTTTCCAGCTCTGCTTCTCTGTTATTGATAGCATCATCGTCCTCTATTACAGCATGCGCTAAATCTTTGTCATGATTGACAAACGCTTTTACCGATTTGTAGATAGCTTCATTTACCATCATGCCCATTTCAGAAAAATGAACGTGTAAGTCATTTAATTCTTCTTCAAAATTTTGTCTCATTGAAGGACCTCTTTCTGTTACATATTTTCTACTCTAACCAAATCGTCCTGAAATATAGTCTTCTGTTTGTTTTTTCTCTGGATTGGTAAACATCTTTCTGGTGTCACCAGATTCAATAATGTACCCATTGAAAAAGAAGGCTGTATTATCAGAAACGCGAGATGCTTGTTGCATATTGTGAGTAACCATAACTATAGTATACTTCTCTTTCAGCTCCGTTACCAATTCTTCTATTTTAGCAGTTGAAATGGGATCCAATGCACTGGTTGGCTCATCCATCAATAATACTTCTGGTTGAACAGCTAATGCTCGAGCTATACAGATTCTTTGTTGTTGTCCACCAGAAATAGAGAGTGAGTTCTTGTTTAAGTCATCTTTCACTTCACCCCAAATAGCCGCACCGCGCAAGCTTTTTTCAACGATCTCATCCAACTCTTTTTTATCTTTTACTCCATGTGTTCTCGGTCCATACGCGATATTGTTGTAAATACTCATTGGAAACGGATTAGGTTGTTGGAAAACCATCCCTACATCCTTGCGTAAAGTATTCACATTTGTACTCGAATTATAGATATCTTTACCATCTAATAAAATATCTCCTTCGATTCGGCAGCCTTCTACTAAATCATTCATTCGGTTTAAGCTTTTGATCAACGTAGATTTCCCACACCCAGATGGCCCGATAAATGCTGTGATTTCATTTTTAGGAATCTCTAAGCTTACGCCATGTAAAGCTTGAAAGTCCCCATACCAAAGATTCATATCTTTTATACTAATTTTACTCATTATTTAGTCCCCTTTGTGAGCTTATTGCTAAGAAATGTTGACAGTCCGTTGATGACCAATACAAACAATATCAATACTACACCGGTAGCAAACGATTGATTGACATGGATACCTTCATTTGATAACACATACATGTGTAAAGCTAGCGTTCTTCCTGAAGAAAACAATCCAGTTGGCAAATTAGAAGAAGTGCCCAAGGTGTACATTAAAGCAGCCGTTTCTCCGATCACTCGACCACTGGCTAAAATAACTCCTGCTAAAATACCGGGCATAGCGACTGGTAAAACGACTCTGAAAATCGTTCTCAGTTTTCCAGCTCCTAAGCCAAAACTGGCTTCACGAAGAGAATCATTTACTGCCATCAATGCTTCTTCAGTTGAACGGATGATCAAAGGCAGCACCATGATTACAGAAGTCAACACTCCTGCTGCCACACTGTATTGAAAGCCTAAAAAAGTTACAAAGAACAACATTCCAAACAATCCATAAACAATTGACGGTACGGCCGCTAAAGTATCCGTTGCCATACGAATAGCTCCTACTACTTTATTTCCTTTTTTGGCATATTCTACCAAATAAAACCCTGTAAAAACACCGATTGGAGTTGCAATCAATAGCGTTAGTCCTAAAACGATAAAAGTCGTAATCAAAGCAGGCATCAACGATTGATTATCTGGAGTAAATTCCCATGCAAACATATCTGCTGTTAAATGAGGGAGTCCATTTGAAAAGATGTACACTAAAATAAAAACTAGTGAAGCAAATGTGATTGTGGCGGATAAATATACTAGAGAGCGGATAATCTTACTGCTCATGCTTTAGACTCCTTTCGCTTAATAATCATGAAAATTCCATTGATAATTAAGATAAATACGAATAGCACAACACCAGTAGCAATGAGTGCTTCTCTATGATTACCAGCAGCATAGGCCATTTCAAGAACAATATTCGTCGTTAATGTACGTACTCCGCTTGTCAAGTTTTGAGGGATGATCGGTTGGTTCCCAGCAATCAATACGACCGCCATCGTTTCACCGATAGCTCTTCCGACTCCTAAAATGACGGAAGAAATGATACCAGATTTTGCAGCAGGCAACATGACTTTCAGTACCGTGCGTTCATGAGTAGAGCCAAGAGCCATACTTCCTGTGTAATACGATCTAGGTACAGATCGTAAACTAGATTCTGATAAACCGATAATTGTCGGTAAAATCATGATTCCAAGTAAAATCATCGCCGTCAACATATTCATTCCAGTCCCGCCAAAAATGTCACGCATGATCGGAACAATTAGTTGCAATGCAAAGAAACCATAAACAATTGAGGGAATAGCTGCCATTAAGTTAACAGCTGGTTTTAAGATTTTGTGCAGCTTTGGAGGACAAAATTCCGCCATGAAAATAGCTGTTAAAATACCGATCGGTACACCGATAACAATGGCACCGATGGTTACAAAAATTGATCCTAAAATCATTGGTAAAATACCAAATGATGCTGGCGAGTTTGAAGGAGCCCAACGTTCTCCAAACAAAAAATCAGTCAATCCATATTCCATCATAAACGGAACTCCGCCTGCAAACATGAAAATGATAATTAGAATAATTGATAGTACGGATATCAAGGCAGAAAATAGAAATACACCTTGCATAAATCCTTCTAATTTTTTTGCTTTCATGATTATCTCCTTTTTGTGTTACAGATTAAATCATCCATAAATACAATATCATTTAAGGCAGTATACTTATGGATAATTGTAAAATAGTTTACCTAATTTCATTACCCCATAAAAAAAACAACGAGCCTGCTTTAGCAATAAGGCAGGCTCGTAAAGTTGAATGTCTTGTTTTTTCTTACATTCTAAAAGAAGACCAGAAAAATTGGTCTTCTTTTAATTGTTTTACTTATTCAGCAACATCTGCCCAAGTTGTTACTTCACCAGTATAAATTTGTCTTACTTGTTCTGTAGTTAAATCTTCCACTGAATTATCAGGGTGAACGATTACTGCGATACCATCAATTGCAAGCGCCTCTGCAGTTAATTCAGCAAGTTCTTCTTCTTTTAATTCACGAGAAGCCATACCAATATCAGCAGATCCATCCATTGCTGCTGTCATACCAGCAGATGAACCGTTAGATGTGATATCGATCGTTACATCTGGGTTTAAGTTCTTATATTCTTCAACCAATACTTCCATTACAGGAGTTACAGAAGTTGAACCTACAACACTCACATTTCCTGAAAGTCCTTCAGCAGCTTCGTATGCAGGTGCATCTGAAACAGCTTCAACATATCCTTCTCCAACGACTAACTCTTGTCCTTCAGCGCTCATAACAAATGTCCAGAAGTCTTGTGCAACTTCGCTCAATTCACCGCTGTATGCAATGTTGAATGGACGAGCAATTTCATATGAACCGTCTTGAACAGTTTCCGTACTTGGCTCAACTCCATTGATCATTAATGCTTTTACAGTATCATTAATTGATCCCAACGAGATATAACCAATTGATACAGGATCTCCAGCAACAGTGGTCATGACTCCGTTAGTACTGTTTTGAATCGTTGCTCCAGCGTAAGTATTGTCTGTTTCTGTGTCGCCATCTGCAACTAAAACACCAGTGATCTCTGTAAAAGCACCGCGTGTACCTGAACCATCTTCACGTGTGATAACATTGATGGTTTGAGAAGTATCAAAATCTCCTCCCCCAGCATTATCTCCGCTTTCAGTTCCAGCTTCTTCTCCACCGCCACAAGCTGCTAGTAAAAGAGCTGCTCCGGTAGTTAACATATATTTAGATATTTTTTTGAAATCCATTTATTCCCATCCTTTTTGTTTGGTTTTTTGGACTACATCCGCTCGTCCACAAAACCTATCTTAAACTGTGAATATTAATTTTTAATCGACTTTATGTAATGTTTCATTGGGATTATGTAAAGATTATTAACTTCATGTAAAAGGACATGGAGCAAGAAGGTTAGTTGCTCCTTTTTGATCAATCTTTCCTTTATAAGTCTTTAACCTATGTCATTATTTTCGCAAACTTCGATAGACTGTACCTATTAATAGTTATACTCAGCGTGTACATAGCTTAAGAAAAATAGTATTTTTCTATCCGACTTTATCCCCAAATAATCAGTTTCTTGAACCTTTCAGTTGAGTTATCCTCAACTGTAATCGCTGGAAATACACAAAAAAGCTCAAGAAATCTCCACATTTCTGCTGATTTCTTGAGCTTTTATGAGTTTAAATCAAATGATAGGGCAATTTAACTGTGAAGGTGGTTCCAAGTCCTAATTTACTGTGTACAGTGATCGAACCATTTAAGTTCTCCACTAAATACTTCACGATGGATAATCCTAATCCTGTTCCACCAGAGTTTCGGCTTCTCGCTTTATCTACACGATAAAAACGTTCGAAAATCCGGTCTTGTTCATCTTCAGGAATTCCAATACCATTATCACTTACTTCAATAACAGCATATTCATCATCTTTATGAATCTTCACGACTACTTTCCCTTTTTCTTGAGTATACACAATGGCGTTGTTGATCAAATTAGCTAAGACCTGTTTTAAGCGACTTAAGTCGGTTTGGATACTGACTGTATCTTCTTCAATAATAGAAAGTTCCATTTGTTTACTTTCCGCTTTTTGTTTCACTAATTTGAAAGTTGATTCAATAGCCTCTCGCACCTTCACGTTTTCCGCATTTACAGGAACTTGTTTTTGTTCTACGCGAGATAATTCTAAAATATCGTTGACAATAGAATCTAACCGAATGCTTTCTTTTAACATGATTTCCAGAAATTGATCCAATACTTCTTTGTCTTCCTTCGCTCCGTCTAGAAGTGTCTCTGCAAAGCCTTTTAGAGCTGTTACAGGCGTTCTCAACTCATGAGATGCATTGGCAACGAAGTCTGTCCGGACTTTTTCCAATCTCCTGATTTCCGTAATATCATACAGCAAAACGATCACGTTGAGTTCTCCAGGATTTTTCCCGCTGATCGGAACAATATTGGCATCCACGATCCGATCTTGTGGATAATAGAAATAAATCTCATTATTTTGAGCTTTTTTCCTTCTGTACGCTCTCTCTATAATATGACTTAACCCATAGCTTTTAATGGCTTCCACATAAGTTTTCCCTAACAGTTTAGACGTATCTTCACCTAAAATCCGATTCATGGCTGGATTGACCATTTGGATGTTGCGTTGATCGTCCAGTAGCATGACGCCAATCACTAAATGATTGATCAACTCATACAGTCGTTCATCGTTTTGTCTAATCTCCAACATTTGGTTTTCTAAACTCTCTGCCAGTTCATTTACAGTTGAGCCCAATTTAGAAATCTCTCCAAATCCTTGACCCGAATAACGCACCGTATAGTGTTTTTCAGAAAGCTCTTTTGTCACATCCATAACTTCTTCTATAGGGCTTATAATGCGTTTAGTTGTGAAATACGTGATGATTGACGCTACTAATAAAGCCACAATAATAAATAGAACCAGAGACTGATTGATTTCAGTGTACAACTGAGTAATGGTTTCAACTGGTTGAGACAAACGCAGGATATTAATGAGTTCACCAGTTTCATCAAATAAAGGTACAGCCACATAGTATTCTTCTATCCCTGTACTATTGCTCACCCGGGATCCTATTCCATAAGAACTTCCATCTATAACTGTTTCCACTTCTTCTCTTTGCGCATGATTCTCTAACGTTTCTGCATTTGTTTCAGAATCATAAATAACTGTACCATCTGGTTGAATCAATGTGATTCGTTCATCCAGTTGGACAGACAGAGCATCCATTTGCATTAAAGTGTCAGATATCGGGCTGTTTTCTACGAAGTCATCGGATAAAAAGGAACCCATCAATCGAGCTTGTTCAATCAATGTGTCACTTTGTCGCTCACGAGAATGCGAGTCCAATAGATTATTTAAAAAGACACCGAATACTAAGCTGAACAAAATGAAAATAATCATAAAGGTACTTAAAATCCTTAAATGCAGTTGCTTCATACTTTAGGCGCCTCGAATTTATATCCGAAACCTCTAACAGTACGAATGTATTCAGGATTTTTAGTATCTACTTCGATTTTTTCGCGTAAGTGACTGATATGCACATCCACAATTCGTGTTTCTCCTGCATAATCAAAGTTCCAAATAGCATTAAGAAGCTGCTCACGGCTTAGAATACGATTCAATCTTTTAGTCATATACAAGAGCAGTTCGAATTCTTTTGGTGTCAATTCGATTTGGTCACCGCGAACCACTACTTCATATTGTTGTGGGTAAATGACGATTTCTCCCACTTCGATTTTTTCGTCTTCATTTGGCACATCTGTTTTAGCTTCGTTTTCAGTATTCTCAGAAGGCTCACCCATTCTACGCATGATAGCCTTCATTCGAGCTAAGACTTCCCGAGGGCTGAACGGCTTTGTCATATAGTCATCCGCGCCCAGTTCTAACCCTATAATTTTTTCGAGTTCATCGTCTTTAGCAGTTAACATCAAGATAGGAGTGTTGATCTTTTCTTGACGCAGCTTTTTACAAATATCCATTCCATCCATTGATGGCAACATTAAATCTAAAATAATAAAATCAAATGATTTCGTAACAGCTAACTCGTACCCTTCTAATCCATCAGAAGCCGTTTTAACTGAATAGCCTTCTTTTTCTAAATTAAACGCTAGTAACGTAATAATTGAAGGTTCATCGTCTACGATCAATACTTTTTTCATATTGTTCCTCCGTTAACTTTTTTCATTTTGTCAGGGTAAAAAGACAATTCCAAGTCCATGTGGATCATCAGCGTATAAAGCCGTCTCCGTTAATCGTGGTTCACCGCTGATGTCATTGACTTTTAAATGACAATAAACACTGTTTTTAGCAAGAGCTGCATAGAAGTCATCTTCTGTCTCAATGGGGATTTCATTGCAATAAGTTACTGTTTCTCCTGCCTGCAACTTCATTTTTTCTGCCGGAGTATTAGGTCGGATACCGATGATCTTTAATCCTTTATCCGCAGGTGCATATAGTCGTCGTCCACTTTTTTCTCTCAAATAGTGTCTCCATAGTACAATAACGCCACCTAAGAATAAAACTGTTAATCCGCCTAACAAGATCAAAGAATTCCAAAAAGAACCTGCAACGCACAGGAGCCCGAGTAGAGCTACAAGACTTAATTCCTTAGCTATTTTTTCAGTTGCCTCTTTTGGAACTTGAGATTGAACAGTGTATCTAAATCCAATCAATAGGGGCAACACAAAAAAAGAATAAGTTCCATTTCCAATAGAAAAGACTGGCCACCAATCAAATAACTCAGTAAAGGTTTCACCTGGTATAACAAGCACTAAGGGCATCAACCAAAAAGGCGTCAATGGGTATGTCGCGATTTTCTTCCCTCTCTTGGTTTTATTGAATCTTGGAGAAAAACTCGTCTCTCTTTGATAAAACAAATAAGCTGTTGTTGCAAGTAAACTGAATACTGCAATCATTAAACTATTCTGGATGAGCTGAGCATTCAACCACTCTAGTTGAGTAATCCCCTGATACCAATCATTGATGGGATTCGGTAGTTGATCCACTATTCCAAATCTATCTATTCCAATAATAGCTAAAGCGGATAAAGGAAACGTAAATAGAGGATGAAAAAAGCGTAATCCAGCCAGCAATCCTAGAAGTGCAAATAGTTGATAAAGAACTATAATTTCAATCGTGATCGGTACACCAGCACCAACAATCAAGAGCGAACCGATTAATCCGGGAATCAATCCTTTTGTAAAAAATTGAACCACCTCATGATTGTCTTTATTAATGGCTACGCGAAACAACTTTCGTTCTTGTTTTTTTCTATTAACTGCTAAACTTAGTGCCACCATAACACCGATCAAAAAAGTTGGTTGAATAAAAAAGAGTAGTACTGCACTGAATAGATTACTTACCATATTTTCCCCTTCTTCCCAGCTCCAACATTTATTTTAACAAATAAACATTAGATAATCTTGATTTTTACAAAGACCATACAATTTACATTACTTTTACAAAAATACACAAAAAAACTTTTTACGCATTCTATTTATCTCTACTATACCATAAGGAAACAAAAATATAATTTACTAATGATAAAAAGAGTATTGAAAAAAAGTGCGTTTATTGTATAAGTCTTTATTCTAGAAAGCTGGGCTCTTCTTAATAGTCAGGAAGAAGATTTAGACGTATGGTTCTATTTCAATTAACAGTGAGGAGGAAACAAAAGCGGACTTAAACTAGGCGATTTTGTTTTTATTCGAGTAGAGTAACGGCACTCAACAGCTTCCTTTGGAGGAATGCTCTGTTCACTGTGAAAAGAGGCCTTCATTTGTGGGAGCAAATGAGGGTTATTCATCAAGTGAGGAATCAAAAATGTCCGACTCGATGAATAAATGGGGTTTATTGATGAAGCAGCGTTCACTTAAGCTCTCAATTGACTAATAAATTGTATTTACTTCTCAAATGAACCTAAAATGAAGTTTCACTTGACTAATAAACTAAAACAATAGAGTTGCTGGCTGTCTCAGATTCATTCATGTTCTCCTCCGAGCAACAATTAACAATTAATGAGAAAATATGGTTTTAGTTTCCAACGTTAAATGCCACAGAACCCAAATTTCACCTCACAGTGGACACCTTTGCCTTCTACTATATGCTTTACCACTGTCAGGTCGCATTCGGGACTTGCACCCGTTAGAGTTCGCCCATGCTGGGCGAACAAAAAGAGGCAGGACTCTAGGTCCTGCCTCCAACGTAAAAGCATTCAATCTCTATTATCGAATAATTAAATGGGGATGCTCTATAATGATTAAATTAGTTTACTCGTCCAAAACCTACTAGGTATTTTGCCCAGTAATATTGATTGATTTCAGCAACTGCTACTCCAGTTGAACTTTGTGCACCAATAAATTTATTGTTTCCTAAATAAATTCCTACATGATCAACTCCACCAGTTTGGCTGAAGAATACTAAATCACCTGGTTGTGCTTGAGATTGAGAAATTTTTGTAGAAGCTGCATATTGTCCGCTTGCTGTACGTGGAAGTGAAATGCCAGCTTTTGCAAAAGCATAGCTTGTAAATCCAGAACAGTCAAATCCAGATGTAGTTGTCCCACCAAATAGATACGGTGTACCACTTACTGAGAATGCTGCATTTTTAACAGTACCCCAAACTCCACCTGCTGGAGAAGTGGTTGCGTTAGCTGTTTGTGCAGCTTTCAATTCAGCTTCTGGAGCAGAAGCTGCTTCTACAGTTGATGCAGATGCAGTTTCTGAATCAGAAGAACTATTGTCCGTACTTGCTGCAGGTGTAACGGCTTCTACTGAAGTCAATAATGCAGCTTCTGTTTCTGCTGCTTCTTTTACACTCAAATAGTAGTCTTTTTGATCTTGAACATCAGCTTTATCAGCTGCAATGGTTGCTACTGCTACTTCTTTTTCAAGCTTTTTAGTTTCTAAATCAGCTTTAGCTGCTTCTAGTTCCGCAGCTAATACATTTTGTTCTTGCAGTTTTTCTTCTGTTGCAGCTTCTGCAGCAGCTACTGCTTCTTTATCTTCATTTTGAGCTGTAACTAGATCTTGATTAGCTTTAACTAAACTAGAAATTACGTCCATCCGTGTCATTGCATCAGCAAAAGTTTCAGATTCTAAAAGAAACTGAACAAAGTTTCCAGTGTTTCCGCTTGTTTGAACAGAACGAGCTTGTGCAGCCAATTTCTCTTCACGGTTTTCAATCGCTTCTGTTAAAGAGTTGATTTCAGATTGTAATTCTTTCAATGTTGTTTGAGCTTCTGTCATTTCTTTTACTAGAGAATCTGCTTTAGATTCATTCTCTTTGATAGAATCAGCAATTTCTACTAGAGTTGCTTGAGCAGATTTCTCTTGTGCTTCTAAATCTGACAATTGTTTGTTTGTACTCTCAATATCTGAATCGATTGATGCATAAGCCGTTATCGGCGATACCACTGTAGTAAACCCTAATACTGTAAGCAATGCTAGATGGACTAATTTCTTTTTCACGATGTTTCCCCCAATTATTCGATAAGTTTTTGACTGATAGTTGCTTTACACTTGACTAGTTCTTTAACATTTTTGACTTTGTTTACACACGTAAAAATTTTCTAATAGAAAGTAAGGATCCTATTGCTCCGATAACTATTCCGACTGCTAAGAGTACTGCTCCCAGTTGGAATAAGAAAGGATTTACCGGTAATAATGAGAAGTAGGTTCCAACAAAATAATTTGAAATCATATCATATCCGTATACATATACTGCACTAATGATAGCTGTTGGGATGATAGCACCAACTAATCCTATAAGTGCTCCTTCAATAACAAATGGCCAACGGATAAACCAGTTTGTGGCTCCTACTAATTTCATGATCTCAATTTCTGTTCGTCTCGAGAAAATAGTGATACGAATCGTATTTGAAATCAAGAAGACCGCTGTTAGTAGTAATGCTATAATAACTACCCCACCAATATTGCGGACACTTTCCATTGTTTCAAATAATTTATCTGCTTCTGCTCCACCATAATTGGCTTGAGATACAAATTCCATTTCTTCGACTTTTTCAGCTACGACACTAGTTTGTTCTGGCGAATTGGTATTGACGATATAAACGTCGTGCAATGGATTATCATCGCCTTCGAATAAGTCAAATTCTGTTCCATAAGTTCCAACTACTTGTTGCAATTCATCTTCACGACTAGAATATTCAACGGTTTCAACTTCTGGCAGTTTTTCTAAGTCTTCACCTAACTGCGATTGTTGTTCTTCTGTTGCAGCTAAATCGATATATACACGAACACTCACATCATTTTCTACATCAGAGGCTAATTTATTTACATTCATTAATAATGCGATAAAACTACCAACTAAAAGTAATGTTACAGCAACAGCACTAACCGCTGCCAGTGACATCCAGCCATTTCTGACTAAGCTTTTAAATGCTTCTTTGATATGTCTTCCCATCGTTCTAAGCTTCATAGCCATAGTCCCCTTCCTGTTGGTCACGGACAATGCGGCCATTTTCGATTGCAAGAACACGATGTCTTACTTCATTAACGATTTGACTATTGTGAGTTGCCATAATAATGGTTGTTCCGCTGTTGGCAATTTCATCTAAAATATGCATAATTTCCCATGATGTTTCGGGGTCTAAGTTACCAGTCGGCTCATCACAAATCAATACGCGAGGCATATTGGCAATAGCTCTTGCGATCGCAATCCGTTGTTGTTCTCCACCTGATAATTCATTCGGGAACATCTTAACTTTATGTTTCAGCTTCACCAAATCCAGTACTTCCAAAACACGTTTTTTAATAGCTTTTGGATTTTTTTCCACTACTTCCATTGCATAAGCAATATTTTCGTATACAGTAAGTCTTGGCAACAGTTTAAAATCTTGGAAAACTACTCCAACATGTCTTCTTAAAAAAGGAACTTGTTTATTTTTCATTTTCGCTAAATCAAAATCTCCTACTTTTATCGTTCCTTTTGTAGGCAGCTCTTCTCTATAGATCATTTTAATAAAAGTTGACTTCCCAGCACCACTTGGCCCAACTACATAGACAAATTCGCCTTGCTCAATACGAATAGACAAATCATTCACAGCAGTAATCCCATTAGGATACTTCTTCGAAACGTTGAGCATTTCAATCATTATTTTATCACCTATCTAAGTTTGAATTTTTTTTACACTGTCTAACAGTATAAAAAAAGCAAAGTATTCCCTTTGCCCAAAAACAATTATATCATTTAGAGAATCAATGTCTGTTTTAATCTCTTTACAAAAACATTTCAATATATTTCACAACATGTCACTATAGAACTCTTTCTACCTGTGTCTTTCTCTACTTCGACTTCACTCCAACTTTACTATTGTTTAGAGGTTAGCTTGCCTTATATTGAGCAATTGGCTGCTTTTATCACCTCTTTTCGAGAGAGCCGGATTCTTTGAATGTTACAAAGATGACAAAAAAAGAACCTTCGCCATCTATAAAGTATGACGAAAGTTCGACAGAATATTTTTAGTTGCTGATATGACTAGTTAAATAAGCATGGATAAATGGATCTAAATCTCCATCCATCACATTATTCACATTTCCAGTTTCATAGTTCGTCCGATGATCTTTAACCATAGAATACGGATGAAAAACATAAGAGCGAATTTGAGAACCCCATCCGATTTCTTTTTGTTCTCCACGAATAGCAGCCATTTCTTTTTCTTTTTCTTCGAGCTGCAGTTGATGCAATTTGGCTTTCAGCATTTTCATTGCTTGCTCTTTATTTTGCAATTGCGAGCGTTGCGCTTGACTAGCCGTTACCTCTCCAGTCGGTAAATGGGTGATGCGGACCGCTGAATCTGTTTTATTGATGTGTTGTCCACCAGCTCCACTTGCTCGATAAGTATCGATACGCAACTCGTCCGGATTGATTTCAATATCAATATCATCATCAAATTCCGGAACCACATCTACCGACGCAAAGGAGGTGTGCCGTCTTCCAGCAGAGTCAAAAGGTGAAATCCGTACAAGACGATGTACACCTTTTTCAGCTTTCAAATACCCATAAGCATTTTGTCCTTTGATCAATAAGGTCACACTTTTAATTCCCGCTTCGTCACCATCCTGGTAATCAAGAATCTCTATCTTAAAACCTTTTTGTTCTGCCCAGCGAGTATACATTCGGTACAACATACTGCCCCAATCTTGAGACTCTGTTCCGCCTGCTCCAGGATGAATTTCCAGCAAGGCATTATTTTTATCATACGGCTCGCTTAACAGCATTTGAAGTTCGAATTCTTCTACTTCTTTTTCAAATTGGATCGTCGTATCACTTAATTCTTTTTCCAACGCTTCGTCTTTTTCCTCATTCAGCATTTCCAGCATCACTTCAAGATCTTCTTTTTGCGTTTCTAATCCTTTAAACTGGTTGTACTTCTCTTTGATCGTATTCGCATCATTGATCGTTTGTTGAGCTTTCTCGGTGTTGTCCCAGAAACCTGGTTCAGCCATCATTTCATTGTACTCAGCAATGTCTCGCTCCATACCTTCTAAGTCAAAGAGACCCCCTGAAATTGGCTAACTTCTTTTCAACAAATTCTAAAAAATTTCTTACTTCACTGAGTTCCATTAAAATTCCTCCTAAAATTCACTAAAGGGCTTAGCCAAATAATTTGTCTAAACCCTCTAGTCTTTAAATACAGCTTATCGAAGCTCGTATTTTTTTATTTGCTTTATTTCATTTTTAATGAAAAGACTATACATCTTGTCCATGACAATTCTTGAATTTTTTGCCGCTGCCGCATGGGCACGGATCGTTACGGCCAACCTTAGATCCGTCAACATGAACAGCTTGTTTCATCACTTGTTTAGCTTGTTCAGCAGCTTTTTTAGCATTTTCAGCATGAGCTGGCGTTCCAGCACTGACTTGTTCTCGTTTCAAGTTCTGACGAATTTGTGCTTTCATCAAGAAGCGAGTCACATCGTAATCGATAGCTGCAATCATCTCTTCAAATAAATTAAAGGCTTCTGTTTGGTATTCTACTAACGGATTTGATTGCCCATAAGCACGCAAACCGATACCTTGACGCAATTGATCCATCGTATCGATGTGATCTGTCCATTTGCTGTCGACAACACGCAGGATAATGACTTTTTCAAATTCCAGTACTTGCTCAGTACCATTTAGTTGAGTTTCTTTTTCTGCATAGACCGTCTTAGCTAGGTCTAATAAATAGGTTTCGATTTGCTCAGCCGTTTTGCCTTCCATATCGCTCAATGATACATCATCTTGATGAACTAATGCTGAACCGGCAAAATCAACAATATTTTGCAAGTCCCAATCCTTCGTTTCACCTTGAGTATTGGCTTGAACGATTCGATTGATCGTACGTTTGATCATCGGCACGGATACATTCTTCAACGATTCAGTTTCCATGATGACTTCAAGTCTTTGTTTGTAAATGACTTCCCGTTGTTCACGCATCACGTCGTCATATTTCAAGACATTTTTACGTGTATCGTAGTTGTTTCCTTCGACACGTTTTTGTGCCGATTCTACTTGGCGAGAGATCATTTTACTTTGGATAACAGCATCTTCTTCTTGAATCTTTAATTGTTGCAAGACAGCTTGAATCTTTTCAGAACCAAAGCGTCTCATCAAATCATCTTCTAAAGATAAGTAGAATTGACTGACACCCGGATCTCCTTGACGTCCAGCGCGTCCACGCAATTGATTGTCAATACGGCGAGATTCATGTCTTTCGGTACCGATAACACATAATCCGCCTATTTCACGAACTCCAGCCCCCAACTTGATATCTGTCCCACGACCAGCCATATTGGTAGCAATCGTTACAGCACCTTGTTGACCCGCATTGGTAATGATTTCCGCTTCTTTAAAGTGATTTTTTGCATTCAATACAGCATGTGGAATTTTTTCTTGTTTCAGCATTCTAGAAAGCAATTCAGAAGTCTCCACGGCTACAGTACCTACCAAAATCGGCTGGCCTTTAGCATGGCGTTCTTTGATCTCTGCTACAACACTTTTGAATTTGCTTTCCAAAGAAGGATACAACAAGTCCGCACGGTCATCCCGTTGCAATGGTTTGTTCGTCGGAATAGCGACTACATTCATATTATAGATTTCACGGAATTCTTCTTCTTCTGTTTTGGCGGTCCCTGTCATACCAGATAATTTTTTGTACATACGGAAGTAGTTTTGGAAGGTAATATTGGCCATTGTTTTAGATTCTTTTTGAATCTCAACGCCTTCTTTAGCTTCGATTGCTTGATGAAGTCCATCTGAATAACGACGACCTTCCATGATACGTCCAGTAAATTGGTCTACGATTTTTACTTTGCCTTCTTGTACTACATAATCAAAATCATGGTGCATAATGTAATTTGCTCGTAAAGCTTGGTCTAAGTGATGCGTCAACTCTTGGTTTTCAACATCGTATAAATTTTGGACTCTAAACGTTTTTTCGGCTTTTTCCATACCCGTTTCTGTCAAAGCAATCGTTTTTGAAGAAACATCAATCGTGTAATCTTCTTCTTCGGTTAAACCTTTAACAAAAAAGTCTGTACGTGTGTAAAGAGTATTTGATTTTTGTGTTTGTCCAGAAATAATCAATGGTGTTCTGGCTTCATCCACTAAAATCGAGTCAACCTCATCCACTACAGCAAAATTCAATGGACGTTGCACCATTTGTTCTTTGTAAACAACCATGTTGTCACGTAAATAATCAAAGCCCAATTCGTTATTCGTACTGTACATAATATCCGATTGGTAAGCTTCTCGTTTCTCCGCAGAGGATTTATCGTTGGTGTTCAACCCAACCGTTAAACCTAACCATTCGTACAGCTCTCCCATTTCGATCGCATCACGACTAGCCAAATATTCATTGACGGTAACAACATGAACTCCCTCACCACTAAGCGCATTTAAATAAACGGGCATCGTAGCAGTCAGAGTTTTCCCTTCACCAGTTTTCATTTCCGCGATATTTCCTCTGTGCAAGGTGATACCACCCATTAATTGAACATGGAAAGGATACAATCCCAACACTCGTTTTGCAGCTTCTCGAACTACAGCAAATGCTTCTGGCAACATTTCATCCAGAGTTTCACCTTTTTGGTAACGTTCTTGCAATTCTGGCGTTTTTGCTTGCAGCTGCTCATCAGTTAGAGCTGCCATTTGATCAGCAAACGTTTCTATCTGTTTTGCGATTTTATCCAATTCTTTTAATTCTGTTCTATCTGTATCAAAAATTTTGCGTAATAAATTTGCCATTCAATATTTCTCCCCTATATGATCATTCTATCCACTAGTTATTTGCCTATATAATCTGACATATCCTTTTTGTTACACTTCGCCTATTATTCAGTTTACATTCTTTCTAATTCTATCATATATAGAAAGAAATTAAAGCTTTTTTCGATAAAACCAGCTTCCCTCTCCTAAACTTATGGCAGTAATGGACTAAATACTCTATGATTGACCTCAAATCGTAAAAAGAACACAAACGGAGAATGAACTCTTCGCTTGTGTTCTTTTAGTTTAACTCATTTATTAATAGATAGAATCAACGATTATTCTGTTTCAATCAATCCATATTTCCCGTCATTTCTGCGGTAAACAATGCTTGTTCCGTTTGTATCTGCGTCCTCGAAAATAAAGAAGTCGTGTCCAAGCATATCCATTTGCAATACGGCTTCTTCACTGTTCATTGGTTTCAATGATAAGCGTTTTGTGCGCACAATTGGCAACTCTTCTTCGACTTCTTCTGCATCAGCATGCTCGAAGTCAGTTCCAATCAATGGGTCAACAGGTTGAGATACTTGGTCGCGCCCTTTACGGTTTGATTTTGTTTTGTATTTGCGCATTTGTCTTTCCAATTTATCTACAACCAAATCCACACTTCCATATAGATCTGGAGAGGTTTCTTCTGCACGTAATACAATATAAGGTACTGGGATTGTAACCTCTACTTTAGCTGTTTTATCAGAATAAGTTTTTAAGTTTACATGAGCTGTGGCTTCTGGTACATCATTAAAGTATTTTTCAATCTTACTTACTTTTTTCTCAACATAACTGCGAATTGCAGCAGTCACCTCGATGTTTTCTCCACGGACATTGTATCTAATCATAAACAGTCTCCCCTTTCATCTGATACCTTTTTGGTAATTTAATGATTCGTTTAAATAGCAGAACTACTTATATATGAATCCGTCTATCTTCATATATAAGTAGTTCTGATTCTGCTGTTTTAACACCTCTCATCATCAGATACCGCAACACCATGTGGACCACTCACAGGATGTATTGCTTATTGTCATTATAAAAGATAGCGTTTTAATAAGCAAACTTTTCAATTGAAATCTTTCTTTTGTCGTCAAAAGAATTTTGCACGCTTTTAATCCGCTTTAACGTGCGATCGTCAAAGACTGCACGTTAGCCGCCCCATTCAAAAATAAACAGTCTGCTGCATGAAAAAGAGTTCTTCCTGTAGTGTAAACATCGTCGATCAATAATATATTCCGACATTCTATTTCTATCCGTTTACTTGGTTTGATTTCAAATGGTTGCGAGCTGGTCATCCGCTGTTGTCGATTCTTACTAGATTGCTTCTCTCCAATCCCTACATGAACCAAAACTTCATTATATGAAAGGCCTGCAAAATCCAGCAATCCTTTCACTTGATTAAATCCTCTAATATCCATACTTTTCTTGCTGATGGGAATCGGTATGATAACAGACTCTGTATCAGCTCTCTTTTCAACCTTGTACTTTAGCGGTTCCGCAAATACCTTTCCTAAGCGGTAGTCTCCTTTAAATTTATAGGCTTCTATCCACTCTTTCATAAACTCATTGTATTCGTACAATGCTTCATTATGAAAATCATAATGGGGATAAAGATTTTGCCAACGTATACAATCTTTACAGTATTCCTCCCCGTCTTCAGGTCTTCCACACCCCCTGCAAGTTGATTGATCGTCTAAATAGCTTAATTGCTTTTTACATTGTCTGCACAGAGGTTCTGTTTTAATTTTTGTCAGTCCAACAATATCGATCAAACGAATTTTAGGCAACTCTTCACGTCCACACCACAAACAATTGGTCATTTTTGGATCAGTCCTCTCTCCGATGCCCATTTATTCATTTGCCGAATTTGTTTACGCGCTCGTTTCATTTCTTTTGACTGCCCATAATGAAAGAATAACACTTCTCCTTTTGGATAATCTTTGTGCCTTCCAGCTCGACCGGCAATTTGCACCAGTGCAGCTTCTGTAAAAGTTTTGTCTTCTGCACCTAAGACCAATACATCAATATCTCTAAAGGTTACTCCTCTTTCTAAAATAGTGGTAGTCAGTAAAAAATCATATTCTTCTTGCCTCATCTTTAAAACTTTTTCTTTTCTCTCTGGATCCTCTGCGTAAACACTCGTAAAAGAATGTGCTGGAAACAGGATTTGTAAATAAGCATCCAATTGTCCCATCAATGCAATATGAGGCACAAAAATAAGAAATCTCCGTTTTTTCTCTGTCAATCTTTTGACGTGATCCAAGAAAGGTAAGGCTTTTTTATGATCTGCTATCCCTTTTCGCCAATCTCCTGTCCAAATAAACTTTGGCACAGGCAGTGAAAAACCATGATAACGAGCGGGTAAAATCGATGCCGATAATTGTTTTGACCGAATCGCTTTTTGCATTTCCTTACTTGGTGTAGCTGATAAGTAAATCAAGGCTCCCTTTTTCTTACGAGCCTTTTGAGCAGCAAATTGCAAGCTTTTATCGATATGAAATGGAAAAGCATCTATCTCATCAATAATCAGCACATCAAACGCCTCACGGAACCGTATCAGCTGATGCGTTGTCGCAATCACAAGCTGTGTATAAGTATAAGGTTCTTCCATATTTCCATGCAAAACAGCTATTTCTACATGCAAAAAAGCTTGTTGCAATCGAGGCGCTAACTCCAAGCAAACATCTACTCGAGGAGAAGCCACACAGACTCTCTTCTTATCCTTTAATGCATCGGCTATTCCTTGAAATAGCATTTCCGTCTTCCCCGCACCTGCAACCGCCCAAATCAACCGCTCTTCTCCAACTCGTACAGCATTCAAAATCTCTACTGAAGCTTGCTGCTGTTGGGGAGACAACGATCCTGTCCAAGTCAAAATAGGTTCCTCTAGATCATCAAAACTGTTTTCTTCTTGCTGATAGTACAAAACACTGCATTTTTTTACTTTCCCCATTTGCAGACAGCTGACACAATAAAAACAGTCTGTACTACATGGACAAGGCGCACTGATTCTATCTTTCGATTGACTGGCGCCGCATCGATTACAGATGATTTCTTTGGCATTTAACGTAAAGCCTTTTCTCTCTTGAATGTTTTCTGAAGCTTCTATTACAGAAATCAGTTCGTTCCGCAACAATTCTCTTCCAACTAACCACTTTTCCATCACATCACCTCAAAATAATTTACGCAAAAAAAGAACTATTTTTTGAAATACACTAAATAACATAATGCAATTATGAACCATAAAAAACGAGGGAAAAGTGGATAACCATCCACATTTCCCTCGTTTTTTATTTACTCTATTTCAGTATTGCTTTCCTCTATGGATATATCATTATTAGAAGAATTGATTTCCAAGTGTTCTTGCAATACTTGACGAATTTCTTCTAATGTCTCTTCATAAGGGACCCATACATAGACGTCTTGTCCATACGTTGAAAAATAAACTGTATCTGCTTCACCGTCTAATGTCAATGATTCAATGTTTCGTGCTGCCGGCGCATAATTTGTGCCTAAAATCCATATCTCGCGACCAGTTAAATTGGTTTTCAAATTTGGAGCAATCGCATTAAAGATTGTATTAAAGTTTGTCAAACTCGAAATAGAGATCGTTTCATCTACGATAGCTTCTATCACTTGCCGTTGACGCTCTTGTCTCCCCCAGTCGCCACGAGGATCCTGTTTTCGCATTCTAGCATATCCCAGAGCTTCTTCCCCATTTAAGTGCTGATTGCCTTCTTCAATATGGATCGCATCGGCTTTCTCAGTACTATCCTGTACGGTGAATTTTAAAGGAGAATTCACATCAATTCCGCCAACTGCATCTACTAAATCAACCATGCCTTGAAAATTGATTTGAGCGTAATATTGAATCGGTATCTCTAAATACTCTTCAACCGTATCAATGACGTAAGGAATACCTCCATAAGCATAAGTAGCATTTATTTTATCTTCTTCTTGTGTATCGGGTAATTCGATCAATGTATCCCGAGGAATAGATACCAATTTAATGTCCTCACTCGTTGGATTCACAGTAGCCACCATGATCGTATCGGCTCTGCCGATATCCCCAGGTCGCTCATCTACACCTAACAATAAAATAGAAAAGGGTTCTTTATTTTCAATAATGACTTGTTCATTTGCGTCATCTGAAGGAATCGGTTCTCCTTGAATGGAATTAAAAAAATGATTTGCCGACATAAACGCATAAGTAAGATAAATACCTATTCCTAGTATAATGAAAATGAAAACCGAAAGGACAATCCATTTAGTTCGTTTCTTTTTTTTCTTTCTGTCAGTAGAACGCATAATTTTTCTCCTTAAGTTAGATTCATAACCATTACGGCCTATTTTTCAGGTATGCTCGTTACCAAAAAAGCTCTTTCAACTAGTTTATCGGATTATTTCCCTGAATACAATGAAACAAAAGAAAATTTTTATGTTGAATGCCATGAGTTCAATACTGTTCTGACCCGTAATCCTAAAATAAATAAGGTCTGCAATTGTGTTTAACCATTTAAATTTGTATAATAAATGAAGATAACGTTAAGGAAGGATCATTTGAATGTATAATATGTTCCATGTTCTTTTGACTTGTATAGTTGCAGCATTGATATCCATTGTTTTAACGCCTTTTGTAAGGAAATTAGCTATTTCAATCGGAGCTGTTGACCTGCCAAATGAACGAAGAGTAAACACAAGAATCGTACCATCTTTAGGAGGAATTGCTGTCTTCATCTCTTTCTTCCTCTCAATTTTCTTCCTGTTGCCTATTCCCAATCAGGAGACTCTGCCGATTTTTTTAGGGGCCAGTGTCATATTGATCACTGGGATAGTGGATGATTTAAAAGAGTTGAGCCCTAAATTAAAATCGCTAGGTATTCTTATTGCTGGTCTGATCGTTTATTACGTCGGAGACATTCAATTAAATATGATCAACTTGCCTTTTATTGGCGAGCTTCATTTTGGATCCTTCAGTTTACCGGTAACACTGTTTTGGATTTTAGCCATTACAAATGCGGTTAATTTGATTGACGGTTTAGACGGATTAGCCAGCGGAGTGTCCATGATCGCATTGACTACTATGGGAATTATCGGCTATTTCTTTTTAACCGTAGACAGTATGTCAGTACCAATCATGATTTTTGTATTAGTAGGCAGTATTGCTGGTTTTCTTCCCTACAACTTTAATCCTGCTCGAATTTTTTTAGGAGATACCGGAGCCTTATTTCTTGGTTTTATGATTTCCGTCATGTCTCTGCAAGGTTTAAAAAATGCTACTTTGATTACGTTGATTATTCCAATTGTTATTTTAGGCATTCCTATTACAGATACTATTTATGCAATGATCCGCAGAATTCTAAACAAACAATCGATTGCTACAGCAGATAAATTGCATATTCATCATCGCCTAATGACGCTGGGTTTCACTCACAAGCAAACAGTTGTTGCTATCTACTTTTTAGCCGCTATTTTTTCTTTGATTGCACTGCTTTATCCTTTATCCTCTCTGTGGGGTTGGATTTTTCTGACGATTGGTTTAGGATTTGGTCTGGAGCTTTTTGTAGAACTCATCGGCTTGACAGGTAAATCGAATCAGCCTTTGTTAAAACATATTCGCAAATTTGCTCGTGCTTGGAATCGCAAAGAATAGCATTATCACGATACTAAAAAAAGTGAGCTGAAGCATATTCATATGCCTCAACTCACTTTTTTTATAGGTGCAACAATTCTTCATCCTTGCTTTTAATCAGCGTATTCTGCTATTCGATTAGAAGTAAATTCATACCCTTCTGCATCGCGTTCATCTGCAGCTTCTAAATCCAATGCTACACGTAATTTATGACTGATGTAGTCAACACTATCCGGATACAACTCGACCATACTAGCTCCATTAAACGTAAAATCAGTCCATTCGAAAATGTGTGAATCGAACGTGTAACTTCCTTCCAAGCCTGATTGAGCAATATTCAGCATTTCATTAAATCGCAGATCGGTACGCATATTGCTTCCAACAGCTTCGATTGCATCAGAAAGTTTTGGAATCGAACCGATACTCAATGCTTTTTTCACAATCGCTTGAATAATCAATTGTTGACGCTCGCCGCGTTTGACATCATTATCGATTTTTCTAGTACGAGCCAGCGCTAATGCTTGCTCTCCGTTTAAGGTTTGATAGCCCTCTTCTAAATGGATCTGACCCATTTGTCCATCAGAATTTTGTTCTGAGATCGTCACAGGCACATCCATTTCAATTCCGCCTAAAGCATCAATAATTTCTAAGAAGGAATCAAAGTTAAACGTTGCGTAATAATGAACCGGCACATCCAATAAGTTCTCTACTGTTTCAATAACGGCTTTTTCTTGTCCTACTTCATAAGCAGAATTGATCTTATTTCTTCTGTAAAATTCACCATCATTCATAATTTCGGTATACGTATCTCGAGGGATACTCACCATATTAATTTCATGATTTTGAGGGTCTATCGTCAAATAAATCAGGGCATCCGTTCTGGCACTTCCCAAGTTTCGACTTTCAGTGTCATCCACACCCATGATCAGTAAAGAGACAGTATCTTCTATTGGATCGACATCTATTTCACTTTCTCGTTCAATAGAATGATAAGAATCTTCCACAGCGGTTTGAGCTTCAGCAAATAATTTTGCTGCAAAGATAGCTATTACCAATAAAACAGCCATGATAGGAATTAAAATAGCCAAAATAATTTTCTGGCCTTTGGATTTTTTGCGTTTTCCGCTTCTCCTATACTCAGAACGAGTTGAAGAGTCTTTCTGTTTTTTCTTCACTGATTATCACCTTTTCAAATGTATTCTTGAAACTAGTTTATTTGTTGAAATGAGCAGTACTATTGCTTATATCTTAACGTTTTTTCTAGAGCAAACAATCCTTTTTTGATTGGATAAAAAAAATAATGCAGATGCTTTGTTTGAAGTCTTGGTCATTTTATCACAAAATTACAATTTCCAATACTCTTATTGAAAAATTGTAAATGTTTCTTAACAATTGTTCAATAAGAGACCCAATTTCACCTTTTTTTATCATTCAAGAAGTTTTATTGATGTTCAACCCACCTAGAACGATTTTCTACTATGGCAAAATGCTCATTTCTCTGGCTGCTGACATTTAACTAACTGTAATTAACGACTGAAACAAGAACAAAAGGGAGTCTTTGAAACATTTTTCCCCATTGAATATATGTTGAAGAAACACAAAATTTAAGTTACAATTTGCAAATTAATCTATTATTCAGAGGTAATTTTTACTTCACGGTAACTTAACTCACCTTCCTCAAAAGTGACCTGATTGCTCACGCACTCAATCAGGTCTTCATAAAAACGAGCATTCTCCTCTTCTTTTACAAGGCAACTAAATGTTACTTTATCTGTATAAACGATATCTTTTATTGTATAAGATGACTCGCGCAGCAAGTTCTCTACTTTCCCTAATAACGGATACTCGATCGTTGCACGGATCTCAGCTTGGAGCATTCCTTCTACTAGTCCGATTTCCTCTAGTGCTCTACTGACAGAATTTCCATAAGCACGAATCAATCCGCCGGCACCTAGTTTAACGCCTCCAAAATAACGGGTTACTACAGTCGCTACATTCTTCAACTCTTTTTTCTTTAGCACTTCCAACATAGGAATTCCAGCTGTTCCACTAGGCTCTCCGTCATCATGAGCTCGTTGGACTTCGTTCTGATCTCCAATTAAATAAGCTGAACAATTGTGCGTAGCTTTAGCATGCTCTTTTCTTACGGCTTCAATAAAAGCTGTCGCTTCAGTCTCGTCTGCCACTCGTTTTAAATGGCAAATAAACCGAGATTTTTTGATCTCTATTTCAAATTGACCATCTTTTTCAATAGTACGATAGTTTTTCAGCATGATAATTTCCTTTCTTCAGACAGTTTCTATTTTGTTTTTGCCTTTAGTCTACAAGTTTTTTATTGATGACACAAGGCAAGTAAACAGCTTGTGTTTAACTAGTCATGCGAATAAGTACAACTTGTTTATGAAACCAGATTATTTTAAAACAATGTAAACATTTTAGATTCTATTCTGTTTTACACTCTTTCTATGCTATAATTTTCTAATATGTGCTGATATTTCACCACAATAAAATCAGCTTGGGAGGTTTTGAATTGAAAATAGCTGTTGTAACAGATAGTACTGCTTATTTGACTGAAAAGCAGTACCAAGATAACCATATTTATCGATTGCCGCTTTCTGTTGTTGTGAATGGCGAAGCGTTAAAAGAAGAAGTAGATATCACAAGCGAACAATACTTTGACCTTATTCGAGATAGCGAAAAATTACCCACAAGCTCGCAACCGACTATTGGCGATATTGAATCTTTATTTGCTGAACTAGCTAAAGATTATGATGCTGTGATCAGTGTCCACTTATCCAGTAAAATCAGCGGTACGTACCAAAGCATCGCAAGCGTTGGACAATACATGGAGGGCATACAAGTTTATCCCTACGATTCCGGTCTCAGTTGTACTGCTCAAGGGTACTTTGCATTAGAAGCTGTTCGTTTAGTTCGAGAAGGCGCTTCTGTACAAGAAATATTCCATCACTTTGACCACATGCAGCAAAGTTTGAAGGCCTTTTTTGTAGTCGATGATTTGAAGAATTTAGTTCGCGGCGGACGTTTATCAAGTGGTGCTGCATCTATCGGTACCTTATTGAAGATTAAGCCTATCTTGCATTTTGAAGACAAACAAATTGTCGTTTTCGAAAAAATTCGTACACACAAAAAAGCCTTAAAACGTATCGAAGAATTATTAGGCGCTGATGCAGCTAAAGGTTATCCTATCGTTTCTACCATTATACATGCAAACGTTGAGGAGAAAGCTCTTATTTGGAAAGAAAAATTAGAATCTTTGTACCCTGACGTTACATTTCACCTGAGTTATTTTGGTCCCGTTATCGGCACTCATTTAGGTGAAGGTGCATTAGGAATGACATGGGTAGAAGATTTCAGTAAAAATTAATTGTTTTGCATTTCTACTATATAATTAGTTAAGCCATTATTTATTTTTATGAGAGCTTGGGCATTTGTCCAAGCTCTTTTTTTATCATTGAGATTCGCACTCTTTTCAGTCATAATAAAAAAGAAAAAAGACTTACCTATAGGGAGAGGATCAAGTAATGGAGGAGTATGAAGTTTTACAAGCAAAAATGAGTTCTTTACTAAATAAAGAGGCGAATGCAAAAATCAGATTTGAAGAAAATAAAGTACGCTATGAAACGGCTAAATCTATTTTTGCAAAAGAAAGCGATGATGTAGAAAAATTGCAAGAAGAGTCATTGTCTACTTTTTTAAAGCGCTTAGTGGGCAATTATGATAAAAGACTGGATAAAGAGAAACAAGAGCAACTCACGGCTAAAATGGAGCTGGATCTATCACTAGCCTTGGCCCTTGAATCTAGAGAAGCATTAGATGCGGTTCAAACTGCTGTCAACGAAACGTCTTCTCAACTCCAACGATTAAAAGAAACTCTGTATCAAAGTGATCCTCTCTTTCGTGAAAGAATCACTGCAGAAGAAACGAAACGTGCACAACTAAAACAAGAATTGATTGAAATTGAGGAAGCTTTAGCTGCTGGAGAAAGTGTTTTGGATGCAATCGATTTTGCTTTAGACGATTTAGACTCAGCAGACTCTTACTCTACTTGGGATATGTTTACAGATAGCAGTCTATTGTTTGATATGATGAAATACGATAAAATCGATAAAGCTGAAGCTAAAATGAGTCAATTGGAACAACAGTTGGAACATTATTCTAAAGAATTAACAGATTTGTCTATGGATACTTTTTTGAGTTATGAGAAGTTTAGCGGAATGAGCAAAACATTCGATATCTTCTTTGACAATCTATTTTCAGATTGGGATACCAAATCAAAAATTGGACGCAACATCGAACTGCTGGAAAAACTAGGCCGGAATATTGAAGAATTGCAGACAAAACTGAAAAACAATCAAGCGGCTATCCAGAAGCAACTATTCGAATCGGAACAACTTTACTAAACAAAAAGACTGTCTCGCAGTGAGACAGTCTTTTTGTTTATACACACTGCACAAAGCAGTGCATGCTCTGTGTTCTAGTTCTCTAGATAGAATTCAAATCTGTCTGCTACGTATTGAGTTCTTACGTACTCAAACGGTCTATTGTCGTTGCTGTACGTAATTTGTCTCAGCTGCAGTATCGCTTCTCCACGTTTGATATCCAAGTATTCTGAAATTCTTTCTGATGCCAGCATAGCCGAGATCGTTTGTTCAGCTTTACCGATATGGATATCTTTTTCTTCTTCAAGAGTTTTATATAGAGAAGACGTGATCTCTTTTTTCCCTAATGACTCTACTAAATGAAACGGAATAGTCGCTACCTCAAAACAAATCGGAACATCATCTGCAAACCTTACACGCTCCATGCGCAATACAACTGTCTCATTTTCCAAATGTAAGTGTTCTGCTTCACTGACACTGGCAGGTTTAACATGGTATGAGATCGTCTTGCTCGTTGGTTTGCGTCCTTGAGAACGCATAGTTTCCGTAAAACTTTGGATACCAGTCATTTTCTCTTGGACTTTTTGACTGGAAACATAAGTCCCCGAGCCTACTTTCCGCTCTAAAATCCCTTCATCTACAAGTGTCTGAACAGCTTGCCTTAAAGTCATTCGGCTAACTTCAAACGTCTTAGCAAGATCACGTTCTGATGGAATCCGTTCACCAACTTTCCAGTGACCTTCTTCGATCATTTTACGGATCTTATTGTGAATTTGAATATAAATCGGTTTTTCCTTGGTCATTATTTCACTCCTAACGATTCAACAACGACCCAGCTTCTTCGTCTACAATCACAATTACATTTGGATGCTGTTGTAAAACACTGGCTGGAACCTCTTCGGTCACAGGACCTTCGATCATCTGTTGAATAGCTTCTGCTTTATTTTTACCAAATGCCATTAAAATAATTTTTTTAGATTTTAAAATCGATTTTATCCCCATAGAGAAGGCATATCTTGGAACATCTTCTTCGTGGTCAAAGTAAACTTTGTTGGAATCAATAGTAGATTCTACTAAAGCTACTTTACGTGTTTCAGACTCAAAAGATGAACCTGGCTCGTTAAAGCCGATGTGTCCATTTGTGCCAATCCCTAAGATTTGGAGATCAATAGGATTTTCAGCAATAATTTTATTGTAACGCGTATTTTCTTCTGCTTCTTCTGCTAAACCATTTGGAACATAAGTCTTTTTGAATGGTTTTTTAGAGAATAAATGTTTTTCCATAAAGTAACGATAACTTTGCGGATCTTCTGGTGATAACCCCACATATTCATCTAAATTGATAGATGTAATACCTGAAAAGTCCATATCGCTTGAAGTCATGATTTTGTATAAATCTTCAGGGGTGCTTCCAGTTGCTAGACCAAATACTTTTGCCCCATTTTCCATTTCTTGTGTAATCAAATCAAATACTTTTTGGCTACCCTCTTTTTTATCTTTTGCTACAAAAACGTTCATTTTTAACTCGCTCCTTTTATTTTTTATACACGATTTCCCCATAACTAACTGTTTGCAAGACATTGAAATCTTGACTCAACACTACCATATCTGCATCTTTACCTGCAGATAGTATACCTTTTTGTGTCAACCCAAATTCTCTTGCTTGATTGACTGAACTCATTTTTACAGCATCTTCCACACTGCAGCCTGTGAATTCCATAATATTTTTGAATGCATCTTGGAACTCCAAAACACTTCCAGCTAGATTACCAGATTCTAAACGAGCTTGTTTATCTTTTACAATAACTTTTTGCCCGCCCAGCTCACTTTCACCATCCGGCATACCTTTGGCCCTCATGGCGTCTGTGATAATCTCTACGCGATCTGGACCTTTCATCATGTAAGCCATCTTCACCATTTCAGGATGGATGTGGAACCCGTCTGCAATCACTTCTACATACGTATCTTCGTCTAAGAAAGCATGACCTGTTACACCTGGTTCACGATGGTGCAACCCTCGTTGTGCGTTATACAAATGCGTGATATGTCTAGCTTTAGATTGTTTCATTTCTTCTCTAGTCGCGTTTGTGTGACCAGCTGATAAAACAATATCATTCTCTTGGCATATTTTTTCAAATTCACTAGCATCACTAGTTTCTGGAGCATACGTTACAAGACGAACACGCCCTCCACTAATCTCATCCCACTTTTTCATTGTTTCAGCATCAGGAATTCTAATATATTCTTCAGGTTGAGCTCCTTTGAATACAGCGGAAATAAATGGCCCTTCTACATGAATCCCTTGAATCACCGGATTTGTTTCTGCTGCTTCAGCAATCCCTTTTAAAGCAGCTTCAATATTTTCATAAGATTGAGTCATAGTTGTTGGAAAATAAGAAGTGATTCCTTCTTGATACATTTGTTGAATCATCTGATTGATTTTTTCAGGATCCGCATCCATATTATCACTGCCGTATCCTCCGTGACTATGCACATCAATAAATCCAGGTACGATTATTTCCCCGGAAATATCGATTAATTCCTCTTCAGCTTCTTGAGTGAAATCTTCCATTCTACCAACCGCCAAGATTTCTTTGTTGAAACGGACGAAACCGTTATCAATTTTAGTTTCTCCTGTATAAACATTTCCATTGACGAATACTTTATTTGTCATATTATTGTCTCCTTCATTTAAAATACTTCTCTATTATAAATGGTATAGACCGAAAATGCAACGGATGAACTTTTTTTCTTTCACTAACAAAAAAGATTAAGAAAACTAGGCATTTAGCTAGCTTCTTAACCTTCTGTTACTTTTGATTTCGCTTATAATTATCGTCTCACACTATTCTCGACATCGTACGTTTATTCTTTCCAGAATGTATCAAAGACATCTATGGGCATATTGCGTTTGTGGCGTGTTCTATTGAACCAGCCTTCAATAGCAGCGGCTTCCCGTTCAGATACTTCTTTACCTTCTAGGTAGTCATCAATAGCTTCGTAACTCACTCCTAAAGCTACTTCATCCGGAAGGGATGGACGGTCGTCTTCTAAATCTGCTGTAGGTATTTTAGTATACAAGTGTTCAGGACAACCTAATGCAACAAGTAACGCTTTCCCTTGACGTTTGTTTAATCCAAACAGTGGGTTGATGTCTGTTCCGCCATCACCGTATTTGGTGTAAAAACCTGTGACTGATTCAGCTGATTGATCGGTTCCTACAACTACTCCATTGTAAGTTCCAGCAATCGCGTATTGAGCAATCATTCTTTGACGAGCTTTGATATTCCCAATTGTAAAGTCGCTCAATTCAATCGTTTCATCTTTTAAAGCCTCGACTACAGCATCTGTTGCTGGTTTGATATTTACGCGAACCGTTTTATCGGCTTGCATAAATTCAATGGCATCCATGGCATCATGTTCATCTGCTTGCGTTCCATAAGGTAATCGAACAGCTATGAATTGATACAGAGCGTCCCCTGTCTCTTCTCTTATTTCATTAATCGCCAATTGACTTATTTTCCCAGCCAACGTAGAGTCCTGTCCCCCGCTGATTCCTAATACAAGCGTTTTGATAAAAGGATATTTTGTTAAATAGGCTTTTAAAAAATCTACTCGTTGTCGAACTTCTACTTTAGGATCAATGGAAGGCTTTACTTTCATTTCTGCTAGTATTTCATCTCTGATTTCTGACATAACTTGCACCCTTTCTCATCACAACTAATTTATTGAAGCTTTACAACTACTCGGCAAATAATATTTATTATAACCATTATAAATTACCACTGTTTCGCGAGAAGAAAGAAATAATCAGCTTTCCAGCTCTTTCATTCTCCGTCTCGTTTCTTTGATGATCGCTAATTTATTATCGTAAGCTTTTTGAGATAAATCAACGGGATAAGATTCAGGATTCAATATTCGTTTATACTCATCCCACAATGCCGTCAGACTTTCTTCTGCGTGCGATTTGATTTTATCCAATTTAGGTAACTCATACACCAATTCACCGTCCACAAAAATATCTTTCAACAATGGAACGGCAGTGAAATCTTTAACAGTTTTATTGATATACGTATGGATCGGATGGAACATGAACAGCTCCTTTTCCAGATCGGGGCGTTCTCCCCAAAGAGCTACATAGTCACCTTCAGATTTTCCTTTTTCATTACTGGTGATTCGCCACACTTGTTTTTTACCTGGAGTAGACATTTTAGCAGCATTGCTGGTTAATTTGATTGTATTTCTCATATTGCCGTTTTTATCTTCTATCGCCACTAATTTATAAACCGCTCCTAATGCAGGTTGATCAAACGCGGTAATTAAACGTGTTCCAACTCCCCATACATCGATTTTAGCACCTTGCATTTTTAAGTTTAAAATCGTTTTTGAATCTAAGTTATTTGAAGCATAGATTTTAGCATCAGGATATCCTGCTTCATCCAGTTGCGTCCGTACTTGCTTAGATATATAAGCCATATCTCCACTATCTAATCGAACACCTAAAAAATTGATATTATCTCCCATTTCATTCGCAACACGAATCGCGTTAGGCACACCAGTTTTTAATGTATCAAATGTATCTACTAAAAACACACAATCTCTATGTGTTTTGGCATATGCCATAAATGCTTCATATTCACTATCGTAAGCTTGCACCATCGCATGAGCGTGTGTTCCGCTGGCTGGAATACCAAATAATTTTGAAGCACGAACATTACTTGTAGCATCTGCTCCGCCAATAAAAGCTGCTCGTGTTCCCCAAATTGCTGCATCCATTTCTTGAGCTCTTCGAGTCCCGAATTCCAATAAGGGATCATCTTCAACTACGGTCTTCATTTCAGAGGCTTTTGTCGCAATCAAGGTTTGAAAATTGACTACATTCAAAATAGTTGTCTCCAATAATTGGCATTCAGCCAGAGGCCCTTCTATTTGCAAGATGGGTTCATTAGCAAAAACTAAGTCTCCTTCTATGACTGAACGAATCGTTCCAGTAAATTTAAAGTTTTTTAAATAGTCTAAAAATGCTTCTGGGTAATCTTGAGTCTCTCTTAAATAGTCGAGATCAGATGCTGTAAACGTTAAATTTTCTACATAGTTTACTACTCTTTCCAACCCCGCGAAAACGGTATAACCAATACCAAATGGATTTTCACGAAAATATACTTCAAATACAGCATTCTTATCTGCATCCCCTAACTCCCAATAGGATTTCATCATGTTAAGTTGATACATGTCTGTATGCAATGCCAAACTATCATCTGGATATATATTATTCACAATATTTGCCCCCAAAAATTACTTTTTCTTTGTTTTTAATGATACCACAAAAATAAAATTCAACCTATGTTTAATCACTAAGAATTGTAATGAAGAAATAGAATAAACAGGCTCCATACAAAATCGAATGGACTACCCGATCTTTTATGGAGCCTGTTGAATTCATCTCGTTTTTAGTTGCGTTTGAATTTGCTGTCTGTACTTTTGGAACGTATAGATTGCATCAAATCATTGATCTTCTGGCTCTTTTCTTCTGTAAGCTGTTGATCAACGGATATACTGCTTATCTCATCTCCACTGATGTCTAAGGTAAACCAAGTACCTTTTTTACTTCCCGCTGGCAAGCGATCCACCTCTACAATCCATTCTTTATTTAACTGCTCAACCAATAAGACAGCTTTATCTTCTTCAAATCGATCTAGTATACCTTTCACACTTATTCCCCTCCTACATAAACTTTGCCTTCAGTTAAAATATCGTCTAACCTGGCAGCTCCAATGCCATTTACTTCGCTCAGCTCTTCAACTCGCTCGAAAGGACGCAAGGCGATAATCTCTTCTGCCCGTTCTGGACCGATATGAACGATCTCAAGCAACTCTTCATAAGATGCTGTGTTGATGTTTATCATTTCTGAAGATGGGGCAAGTTTGCTTTCTTCAGCCGATTCCTCAGGGACTTCAGAAATTGTAGCACTATTTTTTGAAGAATCCTTCTTTTCTTTCTTGCCGGTCTTCACAACCCCTTTGCCAGTTGTTCGAATAGTGTACTCTGCACCATTGGTAGTGACAATGATGGTGCCATAGGCATCCGTTCCATAAAGCTCTATCCCTTTATCTTTAATCATAGACACTACTTCTTGATGAGGATGCCCGTATGAATTATCTACACCAGCACTGTAGACTGCGACTTCTGGACTAACTGCTTCAACGAAAGAAGGATCACTGGAAGTATCAGATCCGTGGTGCCCTAACGAAAGAATTTCCGCATCTACATTCATCCCAGAATTGACCATTTCGATTTCTTGCGCTTTTCCAGCATCCGCTGTAAACATGAAATCAATCTCTCCATATGAAACCATCATTGAAATAGAATCTGCGTTTGTATTGCCGGTCAATTCAGCAGGATAAAGAATCTCCATATCCAATGGACCAACATCAAATTGGTCTCCTGCTCGAGGTTCATAATACCCTACTTCATGTTCTTGAATTGCTTCGAGTGATCGTGCAAATACATCTGAAGTGGTAGTATTTCCAGACATCCAAATTTCTCCTACTTCAAATTGTTCAATCACTTTATCTAATTGACCAATATGATCTGCATCTGGATGACTGACGATGACTAAATCTAGTTCTTCTATCCCTTCATTAGACAAGTAATCGACCACATCTGTTCTGTTCCAATCACCTGTATCATAGAGAATCGTATATTCTTCACTCTCATCTGCAAATTCAAACAACGTTGCATCGGCTTGTCCAGCATTTATGTAATGAACTTTCAACTCTTCTAAGCCGCTTTTTTCAATCGTTTCTACATGAGAAGCAGTAGGATTAGAGGCTTCATTTGCTGAACTTTCTGTTCCACAGGCACTTAGCAGGCTCAAAGCAGCCACAAGTCCTAATTTTTTTCTTAATTTGATCAAACTTTTCTTCATCTTTCACATACCTTTCTTCTATTCTATAGAATACCATAAAATCAAGAAACTGCCTTTCATTTTGCTGCACTTTACGGATTAAAACTAAGGTATACTAAGTAAGTCAAACGGCATATCATTGAAAGAAATAGAAAGAGGGATAAGAATTGGGAATGAACAACTTAAAAGAAATGGCTAAAAGCATTTCACCAACAGGTACTTTATCTGAAATTCAAACTGTCCAAACGCAACATCGCATTCATTTAGCAGAGTATTGGGGAATTCATGCTGGAGAAAGTGTTTTAGAAATTGGTTGTGGTCAAGGGGATATGACTGCTGTACTAGCTTATTTTGCAGGAGATAAAGGAAAAGTTCACGCTATCGATATCGCTGGTCCTGATTATGGCGCTCCAGAAACGTTGGGTCAAGCGATGGCTAAACTGCAGCAATCTTCTGTGGGCAAGCAAATTACAGTTGATTTCAACACAGATATTTTATCTGCTGAAATAGATTTTCCAGAAAATACTTTTGATACCATAGTGTTTTCTCATTCAAGCTGGTACTTAACATCTCAAGAGATATTGCTAGAAATGTTTACCAAACTTCATAAATGGGGAAAACGATTAGTTTTTGCGGAATGGGATACTCATATCACTGACAACCATCAAATGCCACATTTTTTAGCTGCTCTGCTGCAAGCACAATACGAAAGTTTCCGTGAAACTACTGAAGCCAACATCCGTACATTAATTACCCTTGAAGACAGCAAAAATTTAGTTAAACAGGCTGGGTGGAATGTAGTAGACGAAACCGTTATTCCTTCGAAAGATTTGCAAGACGGTTCTTGGGAAGTAGATATGACCTTGTCCAATGCACCTGAAGCTATAGCTTCTATTTCAACTATGCCGGATAAATTTAAAATATTGTTGTCTTCGCAGCTTAATTCATTAACTAGTTATCATAATCAAAAAAACATCCAATCTATGGATACATTCTCGTTTATTGCCACAAAGTAAATCTAACTAAAATAACTAAAGGAGCCGGAATATTTTCCGGCTCCTTTAGGTTTGTGCTTTCTAGACGCGTTGCGCAAGGCAGCTCACACGCCTATAAGCTAATCACTAACTGTTAGGAAAAACCACCTAACTGTTAGTGATTAGCTTATATTCGGTGAGCTAAGCGCCTTACTCCACGCTCTATTTTAGACGCGTTGCGCAAAACAGACTTCCTGTAGTTTCATTTTCTCTTTTTGGTGGGAAAGATCGCCCAACTAAAAGAGAAAAGTGAACCTCACGGAAGTCTAAACGTTTTGCTCCATGCTCTATCTTCCTATTGTCCATCCTCCGTCTATTTTGATGGAGGTGCCTTGAATGTAATCTGACTCGTCAGAGGCTAGAAAGACTGCTAATGCAGCTACTTCTTCTGGCCTTCCTGCTCGTTGTGCTGGGATATCTTTTAAGCGATCGTCTTCAATGCCTTCTGTCATGGGCGTTTCAATAAATCCTGGAGCAATTAAATTCGCTTTAATGCCTTTTTTACCAAAATCATAGGCCAACTGTTTCGTAAAACCTTCGATAGCATGTTTAGACGTTACATAAGCTGAACCTCCTGGGCCGGCTACAAAAGTGGCTTGAGAACCAACATTGATAATTGTTCCTTTCCCTTTTTCCAACAAAATAGGCAAAATCTCTTTGGTCATCAAAAAAGGACCTTTTACGTTAATGTCCATCAATTTATCGTAACTTTCTTCATCTGTATCCAATACCGTATCATACGAATCATGAATTCCGGCGCTATTCACTAAAACATCAATCGTTCCAAATGCATCTAACGTCTTTTCAACACTTTGTTTGATGTCTTCTTTTTCAGTAATGTCTAATGTGACAAATAGACCTTGTCCGCCTTTTTCTTCCATTTCTTTTACAATACGCGTTCCATCTTCCTCATCTCTACCTGCTACAATTACTTTTGCACCCTGTTCCGCAAATGCTTTAGCTGTAAATTCCCCTATTCCAGATGTTCCGCCAGTAACAAAAGCTACTTTTCCTGTTAATTTTCCCATATCTTAAAACTCCCTTCCTATTGCTCTTCTACTTTTAAGAATAGTGAGAATCAACTTTCAAATCAAAGATAACGTTCTGTATTGTCTAATTTTAATAAAAGCACAGCCCTTTCTTAATGTCCAAAAAGAAACGATTTTTCTTCGAGTGAGATTTAATACACTATCCAATCAATGATCTGAATAATTCATAGTTTTATGAGTTGATACTCAAAACTCGTGTTTATTCATCCATTTGGTGCGTAGAGTACCTAGAAGTAAACCATAATGATGGAGAATAGTGTTTGAACATCAAGGAGAAAACTGCCTTGATGAAGAATGGTGTTGGAACATCAAAGGGAAAGTTACCTTGATGAAGAACGGTGTTGGAACATCAAGGAGAAAGTTACCTTGATGAAAAATGGTGTTGGAACATCAAGGAGAAAGTTACCTTGATGAAGAATGGTGTTGGAACATCAAAGGGAAAGTTACCTTGATGAAGAACGGTGTTGGAACATCAAGGAGAAAGTTACCTTGATGAAAAATGGTGTCGGAACATCAAAGAGAAAGTTGCCTTGATGAAAAATGGTGTCGGAACATCAAGGAGAAAGTTGCCTTGATGAAGAATGGTGTTGGAACATCAAGGAGAAAACTGCCTTGATGAGTAACGATTATTCCAGGTCGGTTCTTTTTAGAGATTAAAAGTTAAAAATAAGGGATTAATTGATTTAATTCTTCGATTGAAAGAGGGCGATAGGCTCCTGCCGGAAGTTTTTCATCGAGTTCAATTGGTCCCATTGACAACCGTTTTAAAGAAGTCACTTTTTTCCCGCAAGCTAGAAACATTTTCTTCACTTGATGAAACTTACCTTCGTTAATTTCTACAAGTACCTTGCTTTCTGTTTCACTCGCTTCTAAAATGGTCAGCTTCGCTGGTTCGCACTGGATTCCCCCATGAAATACGATTCCTTTGGCAAATGCTTCTTGATCTGCACTAGTCACTCGTTCGTTGACGATTACTTCATATTTTTTTGCAACATGTTTGTGAGGCAGTAACAATTGATAGCCTAAGTTTCCATTATTGGTGATCAACAATAAACCTTCTGTGTCTTTATCCAATCTTCCCACAGGATACAACCCCGGTAAGCGATCATATTCTTTGATTAAATCGATGACTGTTTTATTCTCTTCGTCTGCTACTGCACTAACTACTCCACCAGGCTTATTCATCATATAATAGGCATGCGGCTGATAGTCAACTTTTTTCCCTGATACGACTATTTTTTGGATTTGCGGATCAACATTGGTGTTGTCTTCCATCACAACTTCACCATTAACGACCACTTGTTTACTTTTAATTAAGCGTTTAACTGTTCTTCGCGAGCCAAATCCAACTTCACCCAATAACTTATCCAGTCTCATACTTCTCTTCCTTTGTTTTAAAATTTTGCTTATTCTATTGAAAAATAAATTCCTTTATTTGTTTATTTAACAGTACGGCATGTTGCGTGTATGTACAATTAAAAATAAAAAAAATCTGTACTCTTTATTTTTTCATTCTGATTTTATATTTTATGAAAATGAACACTTTGTGAAGTTGGAAAACTATATGTATCAACAGCTGATTGCCGTTAAACCAATGAAAACGAAATGGTTTTTCTGCCTTTTTTTTGTTGACAAAACTGTCACAATAAAAAATGAAAATAAGGGTTGTATTTTCTGAAAATGAATCTATACTTGCAAAAGTATTCAAAAAAACAAACGCACTTATTCATGACAGATTTGTCAGACAAAAAAATTCAGGAGGCATTTTTATAATGGGACAAAACATGACTAAAGGAAATCCAATCAAATTGATTATCCTATTCACTCTACCAATGTTATTAGGAAATATTTTCCAACAATTTTACAGCATGGCTGATACATTCATTATCAGCAGAACGATTGGTGTAAATGCATTTGCAGCCGTTGGTTCTACAGGAAGTATCAGCAATCTGATTATCGGGCTGGCAACGGGTTTAACTGTAGGTCTTTCAGTGATTACTGCTCAACGTTTTGGAAAAGAAGATATTAAAGGGATTCGTAAAAACTTAGCAGCCAGTGTGATCATCAGTGCTGTAACTGCTGTTGTTTTAACTATTTTAGCTACTTTATTTACTAGACAAATTTTAGATTTCATGAACACCCCGGCTGCTTTAATGGAAGACGCTTATACTTATCTAATCGTTATTTTTGCTGGAATTAGTGCTACTGTATTTTTTAATTTGTTATCAAATGTTTTACGCGCTATCGGAGACAGCCGTACACCTTTGTTATTTTTAGCTATCGCTTCTGTATTAAATATCGTGTTGGACTATGTCTTTATTTTAGGCTTTGGCACTGGCGTAGAAGGCGCTGGATATGCAACTGTCATTTCTCAAGTTGTTTCTAGTATTCTTTGTTTAGTTTATATTTGGAAAAGAGTTCCTGTCTTACGGATTCGTAAAACGGACTGGAAAGTAAGCAAAGAAGAAATCACAACTCACTTAAACATCGGCTTGCCTATGGGATTCCAAGCTTCTATTATTTCAATCGGGGCTATTGCCATTCAAATTACATTGAACAGTTTAGGCGCTACTGCTGTTGCAGCCACTACAGCAGCTGAAAAAATCAACGGTATCGCGACCATGCCGTTAGTATCTTTTGGAACAACAATGGCAACCTATACAGCTCAAAACTTCGGTGCCGGTAAACACGACCGTATTTGGGATGGCGTTCAGAAAATCACTCGTATCGTTGTTGTATACAGCTTTGTAGCTGCAACTTTACTGATTGTATTCGGCAGCCGTATGGCAAAAATGTACATTGGCGAAACAGATCCCGAAATTTTAGGAATGGTACAAACTTATTTCGTTACAAATTCGACTTTCTATTTTGTGTTAGCTTTATTATTTATCTATAGAAATACACTTCAAGGATTAGGTAAAAGTACTGCACCAACTGTAGCAGGCGTAATGGAATTACTTTCTCGTGTTATTGTAGCACTAGCTCTCGTAACACCACTAGGCTACCTTGGCGTAACTATTGCTAATCCTTTGGCTTGGATAGGTGCATTGATTCCACTAGTCATTTCTTACTACTCATTCAAACGCACTACGATTGCCGGAGAAAAGAAAGCACACACAACAAAACTGTTACAAAATGTAGAACAAGGCATTTAAAAGAAAATCGTTGTAGTCGTTTAGAATCAGACCACTTTTCCTTTTAATTGATAACTAACGGAGCAATCTAACCAAAGATTGCTCTTTTTTTATTTTGTTCAATTTTTTAAAAAGGAAAACGATTCCTTTTATTGTCTGTTTTCATTGATGTTTCAATAAAACCGGCACTTTTTCTCGGTATTTTTTTATTGCTGTTGAAAACGAATCATGTTATTATTTTAAAAAAGCAAGTGCCTACTTTACTAGACCACTTGGATGATAAACAAAGAAAAATTCCATTCTATCTAGAAAATCCTCTATGAAAGTGTGTTGAACTAGATGAAAAATATTCTTTATCCTAAACAAAATCAAGAACAGACTTTGGTAACTGAACGTCAAAAATATCTCTTTATCTTCATTTTTGCTGCTTCCTTATTTAGTTTTGCTTTTTTGTTAAACACACCAAGTGAAATTTGGAATGGCAGTATAAAAATTTTATTTTCTCCCGCTAACTTAATAACGGATTATTTTGCATTGGCTAATCCAGGAGCTGCGTTAGTGAATGCTTCACTAATGACTTTGAAAAGCCTGTTGATTATTCGAAAAAATAAAGTAACCCTCTCCGGTCCGTTACTTGCCGCTGTTTTTACAGTCGTAGGATTCTCCTTATTCGGAAAAAACTTGTATAATTCTATCCCCATCATTTTAGGCGTACTGCTTTATGCAAAAGCTACTCGTACTCCATTTAAAAATTATTTATTATCTGCTTTATTCGGGACAGCACTGGCCCCTTTAGTAAGTGAGGTTTCTTTTAATGTTGGCTTGCCTCTTCCATTAGGTATCTTATTAGGGTCTCTCTCAGGGATAATTGTCGGCTTCGTGCTTCCTCCGTTGTCTCGTCATTTTGCCAGCTTCCATAAAGGGTTCAGCCTATACAACATCGGATTTACCGCCGGAATTATTGGTATGGCCTTTATCGCTATGTTGAGAGCTTATGGTTTTGAAGTCGATGTAGTGAATCTGCTTTCCAGCGGAAATAATGTAGCTTTTTCTATTTTTATGTACACTCTATTTTCCTTTATGTTTGCTGTCGGACTGTATTTTAACGGTGGGAATTTTCATGGATACAATGACTTCTTAGATGAGGATGGCATTGGTGGGGGAGATTTTTTAGAAAAGCATGGTTTTGGATTGACTCTTATCAATATGTCTTTACTAGGGCTGATTACTACTACTCTTTCTCTTCTGGTTGGAGGAGAATTGAATGGACCTGTACTTGGTGGTATTTTTACCGTTGTCGGATTTGGAGCTTTTGGAAAACACATCAAAAATGTCTTGCCTATTTTAGTTGGGATTGTTGTGATCAGTTTATTTACTTCTGTTGAACTATCTTCTACTACTTTTCTATTGACCGCTCTTTTTGGAACTACATTGGCTCCTATAAGTGGGCACTATGGGGCTGTTGCAGGTTTTATAGCAGGTGGTCTGCACATGGCCATGGCTGCAAACATCACTTATTTGCATGCTGGTATGAACTTGTACAACAATGGTTTCTCTGGTGGATTTATCGCAGCCATTTTAGTTCCCTTATTGGAAGTTTTACACTTCCACAAAAAGGAACGCAAAAACAAAGAAATCGTCAAACCACTTGTGGATACAGAAGTCGTCGAAGATTTGGATGAAGCTGAAGAACCTTCTGTTTACCAAGATAAATAAAAACAGCAGAAAGGACTGCCAATTAATGACAGTCCTTTTCTTCTGTTTTTATTGTATTTCAATTCTATTTTTGGGTGAGTCCATAACTTCTTTTTTAGGCAAATGAACAGTCAGTACGCCGTTATCAAATTTAGCCGTAATTGCATTTTCTTCAACGTCTTTTAAAATAAACTGACGACTGTAAGAACGAACCGAACGTTCTCTATGAATGTAGTTCCCTTTCTCATCCGTCTCGTCTTTGCCTTCTTCTTGGTGAGCATTAATGGACAATACATTATTGTGGTAATCTAATTGGATGTCTTCTTTTGCCAATCCTGGCATATCCGCTTCTAAGATATATCCTGTATCAGATTCTTTAATATCTACATCAAAGTTGGCTGTATTAGAAAACAGGTGATCAAAAGAATCTCCGAAAAAGTTTCTGTCTACATTCATGAAATCACGTCTAAATGGAAATAAACTATTCATAAAGCATCCTTCTTTCTTTTATTGTACTGATTCTTGCAGCAAGTCTCTTTCTTGCTACAACAATATTATAACCTTTTTTAGCACTTCGGTCAACAGAGTGCTATTTTTTTTATAAGCAGCAAACGTATTATTTTAAGATCGATAATCCCTCTGTTATACTAACTGTATTAAACTAGTGAGGTGAAATAGATGTCGGAAAACAATTCTTTACAAAACGAAAAAGCTTTATCCGTATTAAGAGGTATTTTAAAAGATACGGAGATAGTCATGCTTACAACTGTTTCTGCAGAAGGAAATATCGTCTCTCGCCCGATGCAAACTCAAGAACTAGAATTTGACGGTGACTTGTGGTTCATCACGCGCAGAGATACTACAAAATACCAAGAAATTTCTGCAAATCCAAATGTAAACGTTACCGTTGTTGGCGATTCTTATGCTTCTATCAGCGGAACGGCTTCCTTTGTAGAAGATATCGAGCGCAAAAAAGAATTTTGGAATAAAGTCTATGAGAAAATGTTCGATGTCAGTTACGATGATCCTATTTTGGTTTTGATCAAAGTGGAAGCTAATCATGCAGAGTATTGGGATACAGGCGATACTACCAAATCTGTTGCCAACTTCTTTAAAAAAGTTGTTGGAAATAAAGACTCGGTGAAACCGGGAGAAAATGCCAACGAAACCTTAGATCTATAAGAGAAATGTAGAAAACAGACTGAGATAAGCAAATTGTGCTTATCTCAGTCTATTTTGCTAAACGCTTAATTCATACAATGAAATAGTCCTATTTTCTATCTCATCACCTGTTGATATCACTAATTGACGGCTTTCTTCTTCTATGAAATAACGTAAGGTAAATACTTCTTCCCCGTCATTAATAAACAACTCTATTAAAGAACTTTCTAACAACAAACGGATATTTTTTAATCCTTTTTCTATTTTTACTTCTCGCTCTTCTCGTTCTTTCGTGAGCCAATTAGTGCGACTGACTACAAATCGGTTATTCCCATGATGGTACTGCATCGTTACACCCTTACGAATGTGAAGGCAGAAGTCTTTAGGGGTATTTTCCCAATCGATCAGCAACTCGTTTTGTAATGAAGGCAATTCAATCGTTTGCTGTGCAGCATCATTTATCACTGTTGGGTTTGGCTGTCTCAATTGTTCCAACTCTATTACAGGTTGTTGTTTAAGCGCACCATCCACATAAGTGACTTCCCTTGGGACAGATAACGCGTGCAGCCAGCCATCTTTTCGTGTTGGGACCGCTGCTTCGACTTCCGGGTACATCACTCCGGCCCAACCAAATGAGATTACCCTGCCTGAAACATCCGTAAAACTTTGAGGAGCGTAAAATTCAAAGCCTCTATCCAATTCTTTAAACGCCTTCTTATCTGGCGCAAAAGTTCCATTGGAAGTCAGCTTTCCGGTTAAATAACCCGTTTGATAAATATTTTGGAACTCTTTTCCTTTCGTTTCCAAGCCTTGTGGAGAGAAAATAAAGACATCCTTTTCTGTGAAACGCAATACATCTGGACATTCCCACATGTATCCCAGAGAAAGTTTTTCTTCCACAAATGATCCCTTGAATTCCCAATCCAGCAAATTAGTGGATTGATAAAGAATAGTGTCTCCTGATAGATCCTCTTTTTGTGCTCCTAACACCATCCACCACGTCCCAACGCCGTCTTGCCATACTTTCGGATCTCTTACATGACCTGTGTAACCTCTTGGATGATTGAACAATGGCCTTTTTTTCTCAAATGTGAACCCGTCTTCCGACACAGCTAAACACTGGTAGCTTTCTCGCTTCCCTTCAGCTCCTCTTACATTTCCAGTATAAAACAGATACAATTTGTCATCAAAGGAGACTGCACTGCCAGAATATACGCCGTCTTTGTCATACCACTCATCCGGCACCAAAGCAGCCTCATGGTAATCCCAATGAATCAAATCTTTTGAAGTGACATGTCCCCAGCTTTTGTTTTTGTGAACGGTATCGTGTTGATTCCACTGGAAAAACACATGGTAAATTCCCTTGTATTGAATCAGTCCATTCGGATCATTCAATAACCCTTTTGGTGGAACAATATGGTACTTCAATGAATATTTTTCTGTTTCTGACTTACTCGACAAATCATTTCTTCCTTTCATTGCTTAGTCCTTTGCAACTTCTTTATCTGAAAATCCGAACAGATACGTTAAAGCGAAAGCTACAGCAATTGCAACTGCGTTAACTATAAGGTACCAGATAAATTGTTCGTTTAAATACAACAATGCTCCAGGAATAACCGTAACCGACATCCCTGTTCCTTCTAAATTCAATAAGTCAGCTAACATCCCGCCAACTCCACCACCGACTAAACCAAACAAGAAAGGTTTCACATAGCGCAAATTCACCCCGAAAATAGCGGGCTCAGTAATTCCTAAGAACGCTGATAAAGTAGAAGGGAAAGCTAAAGCTTTTAATTTTTTGGATTTTGTTTTCATTCCTACCGCTAATGTTGCTCCACCTTGAGCTGCTACACTACATGTGATAATCGCATTATATGAATTCACTCCTGTATTTGCTAAGAGCTGTACTTCCAAGAAATTAAAGATATGGTGTACTCCAGTGACTACAATCAATTGGTTGAGTCCACCAATGACCAATCCAGCAATACCGAATGGCAATTGCAACAACCAAATCGTTGCATCCAATACAACCGTTTCTAATGAGTGGAATACAGGTCCAATAACGAATAATGACAAAATACTCATTACAAGCAACGTTGCAAATGGTGTAATCAATAAATCAAGATATTCCGGTACTCTTTTGCGTACAATACGTTCAAATTTAGCACCCATAAATCCAGCAATAAAGGCTGGCAATACAGTTCCTTGGTACCCAACAACGGGGATGAAGCCAAACATGGTGATTGGATCTGCTGTTCCAGCAGCAACTTCATAAGCATTTGGAAGAGCTGGATTAACCAACATTAAGCCTAATACAATACCAATAACTGGCGATCCGCCAAAAACTTTAAAGGAAGACCACGCTACTAAAGCCGGTAAAAAAGCAAAAGCCGTATCGGTTAAAACTTGAGTATACAATAAAAAGTTCGCACTAATGTCTTCAGGAACTAAACCAAATACAGCTAAAACCTGTTCTTGTGTCAGTAATCCACGCAATCCCATGAACAACCCGGTGGCCACCAATACTGGAATAATCGGCACAAACACATCTCCAAATGTCCGAATAGCTCGTTGGAAACCATTTTTGCCTTCGTTTTTTTGAGCTTTGGTTTCTCCGGAAGTTTGCTCCGAAACACCTAATCCGGTTACTTCTTCGTAAATTTTATTGACTGTCCCAGTACCGAAGATAATCTGGTATTGTCCTGAATTGAAGAAGGCTCCTTTTACTTTCTCGATATCGTCTACTTTATCTTCTTGTATTTTTTCTTTGTCGTTGACGATAACTCTCAATCTCGTTGCACAATGGGTAACAGATTGAATATTTTCTTTTCCACCTAGCGCTTCCACCACATCTTCAGCAATTTCTTTATTCGTTGCCATTTTTATTCCCTCCTATTTTTTGGAACCGGTTCTATTTACGTTCATGATACCGGTTCCAAAAAGAGTTGTCAAGAGATTTCTCTTGATTATTTATTTTGGAACTGTGGATTCCCTTTTGATCAATGTATTCGGAATCAGTACATTCTTTTCTGCTTTTTCTCCATTTATTAAGTGGCAGAGTTGATTTACCGCAGTTTCACCAAGTTCTTTGTACCCGTATTTTACTGTGGTAATAGAAGGCGAAACAATAGATGTCACTTCATATCCTCCAAACCCTGAAAGCGAAAAATCTTTCGGGATCGCTAAATTTAAAGTATGTGCTGCTTTTAACACAGCCATCGCAATATTGTCTGTGGCACATAATACATAAGTAGCTTTGGTTTTTGGCAAGATATCCAAGGCTAATTCATAAGCTTGTTGGAAAGAAAAACTGGTTTCTATTACCTCTGTTTGACTATCCGGCCATTCTCTCAAAGCTTCCAGCACTCCATTTGCTCTTAGTTGGCCCACTGCGATATCTTCTTTGAAGACAGAAAAATACAAAAAATCCTTATGTCCTAAGCTGCCTGCAAGTTTTCCCATTGCATATCCAGCTTTATATTCTTCATGCCCTATTGAATGCAATCCTTCCGCTTGCTGCCCTAGCAGCAACACAGGCACGTCTACCTCTTTGATAGCTTTACGGTGTTCTTCTGTCACTACCGTAGCCATTAGTATAATTCCAGCGACTTTTTGTTTCGCCAATGTATAAATATTTTCAATTTCTCTTTCAACACTTTGATCCGTGTTAGTAATCAGTAATTGATATCCTGTTGCTGTTAATTTTCTATCAATACTGGTGATGACTTCATTTGCAGAATAAGAATCCAATCTGGGGACAATGACTCCAACCATTTTAGTGTGTTTAGCTTTTAAACTTTGAGCAAATGTATTGGGTGAATACCCTGTTTCGTTGACTATTTTTTCTATTTTATCCTTTGTTTTTTGACTCACCGAACCGCCATTCAAATAGCGAGATACTGTACTTTTAGCTACCCCCGCTTTTTTGGCAATATCATTGATGGTTACCATTTCACATCACCTGTTCCTCATTCTGCTGATTGCATACAGCTACTTCATCGCAATGTTACCATAATTTTTAACGAATAGGTATTTTGAATTCAGCAAAAAAGAAGAACCCGCAGCTTCTTTTCTGTATAATAGGAACTACAAACTAGTTATAAGGGAGCAATTTGAATATGGATGGAAAAAAACGCAGTACTATTAAAATAGGGGCACTGGTCGATATCGTTCTTAAAAAAGATCAACGTACCGGAAAATTGACTCGTGGACATGTCAAACGTCTCTTGACCAACAGTCAAAGTCATCCGCACGGCATCAAAGTCATGCTTCAAGAAGGCGATCAAGTAGGACGTGTACAGCATATTGTGGAAGAGGAATAAAGAAATAGCGAGGTGAGCAAAATGATAGACTTGAATGAGCACGCTTCAGTTCTAGAACAAGCTACTTTTAGTATGGGCTGCTTCTGGGGCCCGGATAGTTTTTTTGGAAGTTTACCTGGAGTGATTCAAACCGAAGTCGGTTACGCTGGCGGAACTAGTAAGGATCCTACTTATCGAAAAATAGGCAATCATTCTGAAACAATACACCTCACTTTTGACCCTGAAATCATTTCTTATGATCAATTAGTCCATTTGTTTTGGGAAAACCACGACGCTGCTAAAGATCGCTTTTATAAAGAGCGCCAGTATATCTCTATTTTGTTTTATCAAAATGAAACACAGTATAAGACGGCTAAAGAGATTCGTTCCGAATACGAGCAAGCCCAAGGAAAAGAAATCCAAACTGAATTCCAAACTTTCAACCACTTTTATACAGCTGAAAATCACCATCAAAAATACTTTTTAAGGCGCTTTAAAGGAGCCACTGAGGTGATCAAAAATCTTTTCCCAGATGAATCCTCATTTATCCAATCTACTATTGCTGCTCGATTGAACGGATTCGTCCGCGAGCGCGGCAAGTTGCCGGATATTAAAGAGGAAATCACTCACTGGGGTCTTAGTGAAGCTAATACAAAATTGTTATTGGAGACGATCGATAAGATTCGTTGGTAATGTTTTTAATGTGCATTTTAGGTAGCTAAGGATTTTGAAGAGTTATTGTGCTTAAGCAGGTAAAGTAATCTCTCAAAGTGCTTGGCTTTTTTTCGCATCGTTGCACTAGTTAGCAGGGAGAGGTTAATTCATCATTCTAGAAGGATTCCTGCTTTTTTTGTTAGCTAGGCTTTTGCTATCTAACAATTGCTGCTGATTTCTAGTTCTTTTGTAAATTAACCCCGCTCTATTTAATGATAGAATACTGATTCCCAGTTCATTTGTGAGCTAACGCCTCTCTATCTAATAATTGAATCCTATTTCCCAGTTCTATTGTGAACTAACCCCGTTCTATCTAATAATTGAACCCCTATTTCCCGGTCCTTTTATGAGTTAACTCCTCTCTATCTCATAAAAGAAACCTGATTACCGATTATTCTATGAGCTAATCCCCATCTATCTAATAATCCCATCTAATTTATCTGCTCTTTTATTAACTACACCAACACTATCATTTAAACCTATAGCTTTGTCATAACTACCTCATCAATTGACTTGTTTTTTAAACTAATTTTCTTTACTGGTGCTTAGTTTTTTTGAATGTGCTACTATAAATCTATACACATCACTGTTCAAAGGAGATTATGATGGACTACTCGTATTTAAATAAGTTTTATGCTAAAACTAAATCTAGCCGTATCTCTGCTTTAAGACAAGCTGGAGTTTTATCTGCCGAAGAAAAAAGTCAGTTGGAATCAGGGTTGCATTTGTCCAATGACGTAGCGGACAATATGATTGAAAACCAGCTGGCCACTTATGAATTGCCTTACGGAGTTGCTTTAAACTTTTTGATTGATGGCAAAGAATATGTGGTTCCGATGGCAATCGAAGAACCTTCTGTGATTGCCGCTGCCAGTTCAGCTGCGAAAATCGTCAAGCACACTGGTGGTTTTACAACGACTACGACTGATCGGACAATGATCGGTCAGGTGGCTTTGAAGAATCCCCCACACATAATGGAAACTCTTCAATTGCTTGCTGAAAAAGAAGCTGAGATCTTACAGATAGCTAATGAAGCTCACCCTTCTATTGTGAAACGCGGGGGCGGAGCCGTAAAACTAGACATTCGCCATATTAAAGCTGACGAACTAGAATATGCGCCTGAATTTATTGTGCTTCATTTGCATGTTAAAACCTTAGAAGCCATGGGAGCCAATATTATCAATACGATGATGGAAGGCATTATTCCTTACGTAGAGGATTTGGCGCAGAGCCGGGCACTGATGGGGATTCTTTCCAATTATGCGACAGAATGTCTGGCAACTGCTACTTGCCGCATTCCAGTTGAGCAGTTGCAAAAAGGAAAGTTTAGCGGCGAAGAAGTGCGTGACCGCATCATTGACGCTTACCAATTTGCTTATGCGGATCCTTATCGTGCTGTGACGCACAACAAAGGCATTATGAATGGAATTGATGGCGTTATTATTGCTTCCGGGAATGACTGGCGCGCTATTTCTGCTGGTATCCATGCATATGCCTCCAGAAGTGGTCAGTATCGTTCATTGACCAAATGGGAGAAAGCGAAAAATGGCGACTTGTTAGGGAATTTGACGCTTCCTTTACCCATCGGAACAGTTGGTGGTTCAATCTCATTCCATCCAGCCGCTAAAATGACCAAAACTATTTTGCACTATGAAAATGCAGCTGAATTGGAATCAATCATCGTGTCTGTTGGCTTGGCTCAAAATCTAGCGGCTGTCAAAGCACTCGTCACAGACGGCATTCAAAAAGGACATATGGGATTGCAGTCTCGCTCTTTGGCTATCAGTGCAGGCGCTAAAGGCGAAGAAATCAACTGGTTGTCGCGTAAATTAAAACAAGCTGAAAACATGAATTTAGCCACTGCTGAGAAATTGTTAAAAGAATACCGTCAATAAAAAGAGGAGCAGTCTCAAAATTCAAGTAGGATTAGATGATTTAGGGTCTGCTTCATAAACTGAATCTCAAAAAAGGCAGCCCCTGTTTATTTTGGGATTGCCTTTTTTGAGATTATCTGCTTTTATTGACATACACTCTCTTATGCTCTTTGATTCCCGCAACACAAATCATTGCTGGGTCTTTTTCGATATCCAGTTGTAGATTTGATCCATCTACTGGCAATGTTTCACTAAAAATCGCTTCATACTTTTCAATCGAAACTTCTTCTCGTTCCGCAAATAAATTCTTATGATCCGCTTCTGCTAAAGCATTTCTGAATTCCGATTGAAGTATTCCAGTAAAGAATTCACCAACTGCTCCAGAACCATAACTAAACAATCCAATTCGATCTCCAGCTTTTAAGCTGACGTCCTGTTCCAGTAACGAAATCAAACTCAAATACAATGAACCTGTATAGATATTTCCAACACTTTTGTTGTACACCGTACTCTTTTGGTAATGGTCCGTTAACCGTTTTTGATCTTCTTCAGTACCTTCATCAAATATTTCCCGCATCGCTTTCATACCCATTTTTGTATAAGGCAAATGGAAACACAGGGCTTCAAAATCCGCTATCGTCATATCTAATTGTGATTTGAATTGTTCCCAGGTGTTTAAAAAGAAAGCAATGTACTGTTCGTTTGAAAATTTGCCGTCTACATAAGCGGTATCCGAATAAGTTGGTCTCCAAAAATCCATGATATCATTTGTCAGATAAGCACTTTGGTCGCCTAAACTTAAAATACGAGGGTCAGCACTAATGACCATTGCTACAGCTCCGGCTCCTTGAGTTACTTCTCCTGAAGTTCTCAAGCCGTATCTAGAAATATCTGAACCTAATACCAATACCTGACTCTCTGGATTCAAAGCAATATGCCCTTTAGCTAACTGGATTCCTGCTGTAGCTCCATAACAGGCTTGTTTGATTTCAATCGAACGAGCGCTGGATTGAATGCCCAGCAAATCATGCACATAAACAGCTCCTGATTTAGAGCTATCGACTCCTGATTCTGTACCAAAAATAACCAAATCGATTTTTTCCAAATTTTCTTTATCTAATATTCTTAAGGCTGCATTTGCAGCTAATGTTACTGAATCTTGAGTAACCGGTGAAACGGCCATTTGTTCCTGTCCGATACCAATCGTGTATTTTGCTGGATCCACTCCTCGAGCTTCTGCCAACTTCTCCATATCAATAAATGTATGAGGTGTATAAAAACCAATTTTATCTATCCCTATATTCAAGTTGATCTCCCCTTTTATTCGTAATCAATTGCTCTCCGAATCTTCTCCATCTTTAACGATAAAACAACTTTCTTGAGAACACAACTGAGACAAATGAAATTTAACAATAACTTATGAAATTGGGCAAAATGATAGTTTTAAGGAAATCTTATAGTGTATTCGGCTCAGTTTATCGTAAAATAGACGTATCAATACTTAATCGTATAAAAATTAGTTGGAGGAGATCAATTATGGAAGAAGTAGTAATTGTCAGTGCAGTCCGTACACCAATCGGGTCTTTAGGAGGTCAATTTAAAGATACTTCAGCTGTTCAACTGGGCACCGTGGCTGCTACAGAAGTCTTACACCGCTCTCATTTGCAGCCGGAAGATGTGGACTCAGTGATTTTTGGTAATGTCTTACAGGCAGGTTTGGGACAAAACCCTGCACGCCAAATCTCTATTCATTCTGGAATTCCCAATACTATCCCTGCTATGACGATAAATGAAGTGTGCGGTTCAGGATTGAAAGCTGTTATTTTAGCCAGCCAAGCTATTCAAGTTGGAGATGCCAAAGTCGTGTTGGCTGGTGGAACAGAAAATATGTCTCAAGCTCCTTATTTATTAAAAAATCAACGTTTTGGCAGCAAATTAGGCGATACCAACGCCGTCGACAGCTTGGTACATGATGGTCTGACAGATGCTTTCAATCAGCAGCATATGGGAATCACAGCCGAAAATGTGGCTGAACGGTATCATGTGAGCCGTGAAGAACAAGACCAATTTGCCTTGGATTCACAAATCAAAACCGCAACAGCTCAAGAAAATGACTGGTTCAAGGATGAGATCGTTCCAGTATCTGTCCAAATAAAACGTGAAACACAACTCATCTCAGAAGATGAATATCCTCACAAAGAAACAACCATAAAAAAATTGCAAAAACTACGGCCGGCTTTTAAAAAAGAGGGAACCGTAACAGCTGGAAATGCTTCTGGCATTAACGACGGTGCAGCCGCAATCTTGCTGATGGCTAAAACTGAATCTGAAAAACGAAACATCCCTTATTTAGCAACGATCAAAGGGTATTCAGAAGTGGGAACCGATCCTGAAATCATGGGTTATGCACCATATACTGCTGTTCAAAAAGTATTTGAAAAAACGAATTTCACAAAAGAAGACATCGATTTATATGAATTCAATGAAGCTTTTGCTTCCCAAAGCATTGCTTCGGTGCGCGATTTAGAACTTCCTACTGAGAAAGTCAATATCCATGGCGGTGCTATCGCATTAGGACACCCAATCGGCGCCTCGGGCTCACGCATTTTAGTCACTCTTTTAAATGCGATGAAACAAAACAACAAAAAGCGCGGCCTAGCCACACTATGCGTAGGAGGCGGAATAGGCATCGCAATGATTATTGAGAGCGCGGAACAAGGCGTTTAGCCTATCGAATATAAAGGTTCTACAATATTTGACGTTGGTAAGTAAAAAAAACTTAATTCTAAACCTTTTAGAAGCTCATTCCTAGAAATTTATGGAGGACTATGGGGTTGGTTGTAGCCATGAAAAAGGAAGCAATGGGAATTACTTAGCGTTAGGCTTTAGCCGTTACGCTAAGTTTGAAGCTTGCAAGCCTTGAGATGTGGCTTTCAGCTCAAGGCGTTCCCATGGCTTTCCATAAGCAACACCATAGGCCGGAGGAAATTTCTTTACCAACGCTAGAAGATGAAGAGCCAATATAAAACACCTTTAACTGTTAGATATTCTTCTAATCAATTCATTGGACAATCAACAGTATCCCTGTTATTTTTAGAGTGATTTAAAAGTCATACTAAACAGGGAGGGATACCGGATGAAAACTCTAGACAGTATTGCTTTAGCTTTATTGATCGTTGGTGGTTTGAATTGGTTGTTGGTTGGACTTTTTGAATTTGACTTAGTAGCTACTTTATTTGGCGGACAAGACACTCTCTTATCTAAAATTGTGTATATCATCGTTGGTCTATGTGCTTTATACTGCTTGAAATTTTTTGGATTACTATCCAGAGATAACCATAAACACTAAAATTCTCGTATATTCTAACATTGGTAAAGAAATGAATTTTTACTTACCAACGTTAAATAGTGGAGAACTGAAAATAATCGAAAAAAACAAGGGAGTGAGGCTTTTGCCTCACTCCCTTGTTCAATAATCTTAAAATAACTTTCTTACATCATACCGCCCATGCTTGGGTCCATTCCTGGAGCTGCTGGTGCTGCTGGTTCTGGATGATCTGCTACTACGGCTTCAGTCGTTAACAATAATGCCGCTACACTTGCAGCATTTTGTAGAGCTGAACGAGTCACTTTAGTTGGGTCTGTAATTCCAGCCTCAATCATGTTTACCCATTCGTCTGTTGCCGCATTGTATCCAACACCTGGTTCAGCAGTTTTCATTTTTTCAACAATTACTGAACCTTCCATTCCTGCATTTGCAGCGATTTGGCGAATTGGCTCTTCTAACGCACGAACAACGATTTTCACACCTGTTGCAACGTCGCCTACAGCTTCAATTTCAGCAACTTTGCTTTGAACGTTGATATAAGCAGTCCCACCACCAGCGATGATTCCTTCTTCAACAGCTGCACGTGCTGCATTCAAAGCATCTTCAATACGTAATTTACGTTCTCTTAATTCAGTTTCTGTTGCAGCACCCACACGAATAACGGCAACTCCACCAGCTAATTTTGCAATACGTTCTTGTAATTTTTCTTTGTCAAATTCAGAAGTTGTTTCTTCTGCTTGAGCTCTCAATAATGCTACACGTTGGCTGATCGTATCTGTTGAACCAGCGCCTTCTACAATAGTTGTCGCATCTTTAGTAACAGCCACTTTACTTGCATGTCCTAATTGTTCTACTGTAGTATCTTTCAATTCAAGACCTAGGTCTTCTGTGATTACAGTACCACCAGTTAAAATAGCAATGTCTTCTAACATCGCTTTACGACGATCCCCAAATCCAGGAGCTTTAACAGCTGCAACATTGAAGGTACCGCGTAATTTGTTCAAGACTAATGTAGGCAATGCTTCGCCATCAATATCTTCAGCAATAATCAACAACGGACGACCTTGTTGCAAGATTTGTTCCAATAATGGAAGAATATCTTGAATGTTTGAGATTTTTTTATCGGTAATCAAAATGTATGGATTTTCTAAGTTAGCTTCCATTTTATCGTTATCTGTAACCATGTATTGTGACAAGTATCCACGATCAAATTGCATACCTTCTACAACATCTAGTTCAGTTTCGATTCCTTTAGATTCTTCGATCGTGATAACACCATCGTTGCCCACTTTTTCCATAGCGTCTGCTAATAAAGCACCGATTTCTGGATCTCCTGAAGAGATAGAAGCGATTTGTGAAATGGATTCTTTTGTTTCCACTTTACGAGAAACAGCTAATAATTCCTTAACAGCTACTTTAGTGGCTAATTCAATTCCAGCTCGAATCCCTACCGGGTTTGCGCCTGCAGTAACGTTTTTCATTCCTTCGCGAACAATCGCTTGGGTTAAAACAGTGGCAGTAGTTGTACCATCACCAGCTGTATCATTGGTTCTTGAAGCTACTTCAGAAACTAATTGAGCTCCCATGTTTTCAAAGCGGTCTTCTAATTCGATTTCTTTTGCGATCGTCACTCCATCATTAGTGATTAATGGCGAACCGTAAGATTTGTCTAAAACTACATTTCTTCCTTTGGGTCCAAGTGTTACTTTAACAGTATCTGCTAATTTATCTACTCCACGTAATAATGCAGCACGTGCGTCTTCAGAAAATTTAATATCTTTAGTCATTTTCTTTCACCTCATCAGATTGATTTTTATTCGTGTACATGTCTTTATTTACGTTTAGTCTACGATTGCGATGATATCGCTCTCTTTGATCACTAAATATTCAGTACCATCATACTTCACTTCAGAACCAGCGTATTTTTCGAAAAATACTGTATTTCCAACGACAACTGAAAGCTCAGCTTTTGTTCCGTTATCGAGTATACGCCCAGCACCAACAGCAACTACTTCACCAGTTTGTGGTTTTTCTTTTGCTGTACCAGCCAAAACGATACCACTTGCTGTTGTTTCTTCTTCTTTTGTGACTTTAATGATGACACGATCTCCTAAAGGTCTTAACACGTAAATCCCTCCAATTATAGTTTTTCTTTGTTAGCACTCACTCTAAAAGAGTGCTAAATCACTTCTTCATCATATCAAACTGTAAAAATTTTGCAAGTATTTTTTACTCTTGAAAAAGAAAAAGAGTGCCCTTTTATTTAAGGAAGAAATACTTCAAGAAGAAAGCAAAAATTGCTTTAGTGGTATGAGACTTATGTTATACTGTTTATTGAACATCTTTTTTTAAAACTGTTTTACGTCCAAATGCAGTACCATTACAAAGGTGCATTGCTCACTTTATATAGTCTTGTTCTTTTTTAGTGCAACTGTAAATAATTACTTAAAGAAGGTTTTAAACACATGAAGAATTTAATTAAGTCTCCATATGCAAAAATCATTCTCATCTATATTATAGCTCAATTTTTCCCAGTGATAGTGTTGTTTTTTGTACCAGCTAAAGCTGTAGCAGACGCCAGCATTTATGGTACTATCGCCGGTTTCGTGATTGGAGCTATCCTAATGTTTATCGTTAATCATCGGTCTACATTTGATAATAGTCTAGAGAAAACGCCCAGCAATTCTAAAAAATCGATTGTTTTTTGGGGAGTAGGAGGAATGTTTTTAGCTTTTGTTGGTCAATACTTAGCTGTATTTATCGAAACATTCTTGCTCAATACACCTTTAGGGTCACAAAACACTGCAGAGCTCGTTTTCACTGTGAATAAATACCCTATTTTCTTGATTCTAGTAGCTATCTTTGGTCCTATTATGGAAGAGTTTGTATTTAGGAAAGCTATCTTTGGTTATCTTTATGACATTACTGGAGGAATCGGTGCTGCTGTGATCAGTTCATTGATATTTGCCTTTATTCACTTTGATGGTCATTACTTGCTTTATTCGATTATGGGGTTTGTTTTCTGCTATTTGTACTGGAAAACAAAATCGATTGCTGCTCCAATTATTGCTCACGCTTTAATGAATGCTACCGTTACAGTAGCTAACTTATGGCTATACTAATAGTGTTTATAGTAGAAAGGAACTTTTAACGTTCATGAAAAAAAGAGATTTTATTATTCAAATTGTTTTCAATTATGTTCTTGCAGCTATTTTTATCTGGTTTGCAATTGACTACGTTGGTGAATTTGGTTGGGGATTCTTCTCTATCATTTTTGTATTGTTTGCCACACGAGATGTGGTAAGAGCTACGAAGATTTTACAAATCTATCTCAAACTAAAAAAAGGCAACAAACCGTAAATAGGTTTGTTGCTTTTTTTAATCTAATAGCAATAAAGTATCATCACTGTCTGAGTCTGCTTTATAGTGATCGATAAAATAGATAAGAGTCTGCAATTCATTCGCTAAATCCACGTTTTGTACTCGAACTTCTTCTGGTACGGAAATACGAATCGGTGTAAAGTTCAGTATTCCTTTAACGCCAGCTTCAACGAGATTATTTGCAGCATCTTGAGCTGCTGAAGTAGGTACAGTCAGCATAACTACATCGATTTGTTGCATTTTCAACTGTTGTACCATGTCTTCCATTGGATAAACCGGTACTCCAGATTGAATCGTTCCTACAATATCCTTGTTGATATCAAAGGCAGCACTGATGCGCATGTTGTTCCCTTGATGGAAATTGTAATTTAATAAAGCATGTCCTAAGTTACCCACACCAATTAATGCCACGTTCGTTAGTCGGTCTTGTTTCAATGTTTTACTGAAAAAATGCATCAGCGTTTCAACATCGTATCCATAACCTCTTTTTCCTAGAGCTCCGAAATATGAAAAATCGCGTCGAATCGTAGCGCTATCTACTTTCACAGCTTCACTTAATTCAGTTGATGACACACGTTCTTTTCCATCTTCATGCAAATACCGTAAATATCTATAATAAATCGGTAATCTCTTTGCCGTCGCTTTGGGTATTGTATTCGTTGAACCCATCGTTCACTTCACTCACTTTCTTTTATTCAAAATTCACAATATTCGTTAACAAATTATTTGTTTCACAAATTGTCGAGTTTCACATAATAAGATTATAACATCTTCTTATTAAATTACCAGCTTTTTTAAACGGTCATTTCAATATTTTTTTTCGCTTATTTTCTTATCCATACAAAATTCACAAAGAACATTGTGAACCGGCTTTCTTTTTGTTAGTCCAGCCTTCCAGACACTCTCCCACTTAAAGACAGAATATGCTAAACTAAGTGAAAGAGCAGAGATAAGAAATGAGGACAACAAAATGATTCTATTACAAGCTCAACACGTTGCACGTTATTTTGGTGCAGATGTATTGTTTGAGAATATTTATTTAGAAGTACAAGAAAATTCACGTATTGCCCTTGTGGGACGAAACGGTGCCGGCAAATCAACTCTGTTAAAAATCATCGCAGATATTGAACCTCCGGATGCTGGACAAATTTCAAAAGGAAAACAAGTGACTATCGGCTACTTAGCACAAAATACTGGCCTTGACTCTACTCAATCCATTTGGGATGAAATGTTGGAAGTTTTCCAACATGTGATCCAATTAGAAAAGAAAATGCGTCATACCGAAGAAATGTTAGGGGATCCTTCTTTATTAGCCGATGAGGAACTCTATCATGAAACCTTAAAACAGTATGATCAAATGCAGCACGATTTTCGAGAGCAAAATGGTTATGGTTATGAAGCAGAGATCCGCTCTGTTTTACATGGTTTCCGCTTTTTTGAAGAGGATTATGCTAAATCCATCAATCAACTCTCAGGTGGCCAAAAAACGCGTTTAGCTTTAGCGAAATTATTGTTGCAAAAAAAAGACTTATTGATTTTAGATGAGCCTACCAACCATTTGGATATCGAAACATTAAACTGGTTAGAGAACTACTTGCAAACTTATACTGGTGCGTTGCTGATCGTTTCTCATGACCGTTATTTCTTAGATAAAGTAGTTAATGAAGTCTATGACTTAAGCCGTCAAAAAATGCACCATTATAAAGGAAATTATAGTAAATATTTAGACTTGAAAGCTGCACAACTTGAAAAAGAATGGAAAGAATTTGAGAAACAGCAAAAAGAAATTACCAAGTTAGAAGATTTTGTAAACCGCAACTTAGTCCGCGCTTCTACTACCAAACGTGCTCAGAGTCGTCGGAAACAATTGGAAAAAATAGACCGTTTAGATAAACCTCAAGGCGAAGAAAAATCAGCTACATTCAGCTTCCATCCTGCCAAAGAAAGCGGAAATGTCGTGATGTCATTAGAAAACGGAGCTATCGGATATGACCAAACGATTTTATCTGAACCGATCAATATGGATATCCGAAAATACGATGCTATAGCTTTAGTCGGACCAAATGGTGTGGGAAAATCCACACTGCTGAAATCCTTACTCGAAGAACTCCCTCTTATGAAAGGTGAAAAGCGATACGGAACAAATGTGGAAGTTGGCTATTACGATCAAGAACAAGCTGAATTGCATTCTTCTAAATCTGTATTGGCCGAACTTTGGGATGAACACCCTACTACTCCCGAAAAAGATATCCGATCTATTTTAGGCAGCTTTTTATTTTCCGGAGAAGATGTTGAAAAAGCCGTCACTTCTTTAAGCGGTGGAGAAAAAGCTCGTTTGGCATTAGCTAAATTGTCTATGAATCAAGACAACTTCTTAATTCTGGATGAACCTACAAATCATTTAGATATAGATAGTAAAGAAGTACTTGAAAATGCGTTGATCGATTTCGACGGCACACTGCTTTTTGTTTCTCATGACCGCTATTTCATCAATCGGATTGCGTCTAAAGTAATTGAACTGTCTGCAGAAGGAAGCACAGCTTACTTAGGCGATTATGATTACTACCTAGAAAAAAAAGCTGAGCAAGAAGAATTGAAACGACTTGCAGATGAAGAAGCACAGGGAACGGAAAACAGTTCTGGGAAAGATTCCGCTTCTACCGCCCCTTCAAAAAAACGTGAAATCAATAAAGAAAATCAAAAATTGGTTCGACAGCTGACCCGTCGAATCGAAGCCATTGAACAGGAAACTTCTGAATTGGAGCCTAGTATCGAAAATTTAGAAACTGAATTGACCAAACCAGAAGTCTATGAAGATCATTTAAAAGTCCAAGAAATCAATGATAAACTTCAACTGTTGAATGAACAGTATGAAACACTCATGGAAGAATGGGAAGAAACGACGTTAACTCTTGAAGAATTAATCTAAGAAGTCCTTTAAATAAGAAGCTCGGGTTGGCTTGGTGCCCTAATAGTTAGAGTTCTTATTATACAGCTGATTGGCTGGTTTGAGTTCGGTTGAATACCGGACTCAAACCAGCCAATCTTACTTTTTATGTTCAATCTCAATTCTTCATCAAGGCGGTTTTAACCTTGATGTTCAAACCTCTTTCTTCATCAAGACGGTTTTACTCTTGATGTTCAATCTCAATTCTTTATCAAGGCGGTTTTAACCTTGATGTTCAAGCCTCTTTCTTCATCAAGACGGTTTTACTCTTGATGTTCAATCTCAATTCTTCATCAAGGCGGTTTTACTCTTGATGTTCAATCTCAATTCTTCATCAAGGCGGTTTTAACCTTGATGTTCAAGCCTCTTTCTTCATCAAGACGGTTTTACTCTTGATGTTCAATCTCAATTCTTCATCAAGGCGGTTTTAACCTTGATGTTCAAACCTCTTTCTTCATCAAGACGATTTTACTCTTGATGTTCAATCTCAATTCTTCATCAAGACGGTTTTACTCTTGATGTTCAATCTCAATTCTTCATCAAGACGGTTTTACTCTTGATGTTCAATCTCAATTCTTCATCAAGGCGGTTTTAACCTTGATGTTCAAGCCTCTTTCTTCATCAAGACAACTTCAACCTTGATGTTCAAGCCTCTTTCTTCATCAAGACGGTTTTACTCTTGATGTTCAATCTCAATTCTTCATCAAGGCGGTTTTAACCTTGATGTTCAAGCCTCTTTCTTCATCAAGACAACTTTAACCTTGATGTTCAAACTCACTTCAAAATACACCCTTTACTCCGCCACAGAAAAAGCAACCCCCACAAAAAATTAGATTTCACTCTAACTTGGAGGTCGCTGCTTCTTTTTCTATCTAAATAGCTTTTAAAACATCTAATAAACTGGCTTTAAATTTGTCTCTATCTACTTCTTCACACACACGCACATTCGGTGTTTTGCCGGTAAAGTTTGAGACATCCACTAAATCGTAGCCTCTGGTCAGCTCACCATGTACTTCAATATCTACATAATACATATCAGAGCCTGTCATGATACTTTCATCTGCAGCTATAGCAACGAGTAATGTATCAGGGTGAGTAATCCCGTCTAACTTATGAATTTCTTGATCATAACGTATAACTGCACTATTTACATCCATGTAAAATTTAGATCCTGCTGTTCCTAGCGCTTGAATCTCCGTTTGGTCCTCTTTTTTCATTACGGAATGTTTTTTACACATATCCCAGCCCACCATAGTGATAGGAACACCAGAATGCATGACAATTCTGGCAGCTTCTGGATCTACATAGAAATTATACTCTGCTGCTGCCGTAATATTTCCTAACGTATTGTTTAAACCTCCCATAATATAAAGATGAGGGATGTCTTTAACAATTGTAGGATCTTTTTTGATGGCCATCGCAATATTGGTTAGAGGAGCAATCGCCAATAAAGAGATCTCGCCGGGGTTTGCTTTGACTGTATCAATAATGAAATCAACAGCGTGTTCTTTTTCAGGACGTTGTTCGGTTTTTTCAAAATAAGAATCGCCCATGCCATATTTCCCATGAATATCCTCAATCGTAATATGCTTCTCTACTCCAACTGCCATAATGGGTCTTTCATAGCCTTTGTATACCGGCACATGGTAGTCAGATTTTGCCATTTGAACTGTGTAAAGCGCATTTTCTACTTCTTGTTCAAAGTCGACATTCCCTCCAGCCACCGTTACTCCTTCAACTTTAAAGTAGTGCAGCGCTGTTAGAATAGCTATTGTATCGTCTCCAGCTGTATCTGTATCAATAATGACTCTTTTCATCGTTTCCTCCTGCAAATGTCTTCAAATTTGTACCCGTTCGCATGCCTTTATTCTGGCGCAGTCACTTCATCAGGATTTGTCGGTACAACAATGTCTCCATTGATAATTTGCTCTTTGAATTCTTCAACAGCTGTCCAGACCTCTTCGCTCAAATTGCCTCGTGTCATATAGATAGCCTCTTCTTTCAGTCCTAATTGAGTGATTTTACCTCCTGGGAAATTGCCTTCCATTGTATCATGCGCAACTGATTTGATAGCTGTTCCTAAACCTTTAATGGAAGACGTTAATGTTAAATTACCGCCTCCATAGTTCCCTTCTTCTGTTTGATCACGATCACTACCGATGACCCAAATTTGCTCATCCGGGTTGGCATTCATACGATCTCTTGCTTCAGAAAAGACACCATTACCAGCATCTCCTGCTCCTTGGTAAATCACATCGATTCCGTTAGAATACATTCCTGCGGCAATTTGTCTGGCTTTTGATGTATCTGCAAAAGAGCCGACATACTCTACTTGAACTTCAACACTTGGATCCGCTGCCTGAACTCCTGCTAAAAAGCCGGCTTCAAATCGATCTAAAACTTCACTTTCTTGTCCAGCTACAAATCCGATTTTCCCTGTTTCAGTTGATAGTGCAGCAGAAACTCCTGCTAGGAATGCATTTTCTTGATCTTTAAAAAGAACTGAAGCTACATTATCAAGTCCTTCTATACTATCATCGGTAATCACAAATTGCTGCTCAGGATTGCCTGCAGCAATTTCTTTAATAGAATCTTTTAATTTAAATCCAACACCAAAAATGATATCAAAGTCATTCATGATGGCTTGATTTAAGTTGGGTATGTATTCTGAATCTTCATTAGAAGCAATGTACGCATAGTTCTCACCTTCAAGACCATTTGTTTCTTCCCCCCACTCAATCATACCTTCCCATGCAGATTGGTTAAAGGAACCATCATCAACTCCACCACTGTCAGTTACCATCACAATGGAATAATCGCTCGTTTCTATAGATTCTGTGCTGCCGTTATCTGTTGCTTCTGTTTTGTTTCCACAAGCTGCAAGCATTAATCCCGAAACTAATCCGAATGACATTATTCCTGTTACTTTTCTTTTATTCACACTCTTTACCCCCAAAGTTTTTTGTTTCGTATGATCTTTCATGAACACATCTTACAACAAAAAAATAAGCAAAGATTTAAAAACTTTACATTTCTAATCGTATTATAATTTATAGTTCGTGTTTTAAACTTAAAATAAAATAAAAAGTCCTTATTATTAATATAAATACAAAAAAACCGAAAATTAGAGTAGCGGAAATTTCTAACTTTCAGTTAATTTATCTTTTATTGAGAATCAGCCTAACAATAGACCAGGTTTTGCATTCAACTCATATCCTGCAAATTGATGTTTAGTCAGTTCCACAAATCCCGCAGCCCCGATCATAGCGGCATTATCTCCACATAGAGAGAGTGGCGGAATAACCAACTCTACTTCAGGAAGTTCTTCTTTCATAGCTTTCGTAAGAGCTTCTCTCAAACCTTTATTAGCTGCTACACCGCCTGCTAAAAGAAGCTGTTTGACACGATATTCTTTAGCAGCTCGCAGAGTTTTTGTGACCAATACTTCGACCACACTAGCTTGGAAGCTAGCCGCTAAATCATTGTTATTCAATTCTTCCCCTTTTTGTTGAGCGTTATGCACTTTATTGATAAAAGCACTTTTCAGTCCGCTGAAACTAAAATCATAATTATCTTCTTTGATCATAGCTCTTGGAAAATTGTAAACGTCTTGGCCTTCATGGGCCATTTGATCGATAGCTTTCCCACCCGGATACGGCAGTCCTAGAACACGGCCGATTTTGTCATACGCTTCTCCGGCTGCGTCATCTCGGGTTTCGCCTACAATTTCGTAAGAACCGTCTTCAGCCATATAAACCAATTCAGTATGCCCACCGCTTACTACAAGCGCCATTAGTGGGAATCTCATAGTGTGCACAAATTTATTGGCATAGATGTGACCGGCCATATGATTGACAGCGATTAAAGGTAATTTGTGTGCGTAAGCAATTGCTTTGGCAGCATTTACTCCGATCAATAAAGCACCAACTAAACCAGGTCCTTCAGTGACGGCTACTCCAGCTAGATCTTCATAGGTAACGTCAGCTTCTTCCATCGCTTCTTCAATGATCTGTGTAATCTGTTCTACATGGTGCCGGCTGGCAATCTCTGGAACAACTCCTCCAAAACGCATATGACTTTTTATTTGGGAAGCTACGATATTGGATAAAACAGTATCTCCATTTTCTACAACCGATGCGCTTGTTTCATCACAACTCGATTCAATAGCAAGAATCAATTTCTTTTCCATTTTAATTTATTTCACTCTTTCTCATTTTAGACTTTAAGTTATTTAAGGGTTAGTTGCATAATCACAGCATTTTCTTTAGATTGTGCATAATAATTCTTTCGTGTACCGATATTCATAAATCCGCTTTTTTGATACAAACCGATTGCGCTTTGATTGCTTTCACGAACTTCTAGAAAGACTTGTTCAACCTTCTCAGCAGACAGTTTTTCTAGGCAACTTCGCAGCAGCCTTAAAGCTATCCCTCGTCGCTGAAAGTTCTTCGCTACTACAAAATTAGTGATTTCAGCTTCTCCTAATAGGCTGTGGTAGCCTACAAAACCGACACATTCTTTATCAGATAAGACCATTCCATAATAAGCATGAGCTGTTTTTAAATCCTCTGCAAACCCACTGACACTCCAAGGTGAGCCTGTGCTGTAATTTTCATTTGCCAGTTCGAATAACTTGTTGGGAGGGGGGATATCTGTTGGTTCAAAAGATAGATGTACATCTCCAAACCTTGATAAATCTTGATTATCTTTCAAGGCTGGCTACCTCGCTTTTTACAAGTTGTTTGCTCATTTCAAGAGCATCTTCATGATCGTTTGAATAATAGAATTTTTTGACTTTTCCTTCTGAAAATCCTAATTGGTGATACAAACGTTGTGCTTTTTCATTGGATACACGCACTTCTAAACTGAGAACTTCCATGCCTTCTGCCGCGGATATACGCTCTAATTCCTGTATCATCCATGTAGCGATTCCTTTTCGTTGAAATTCTGGAACAACTGCTACATTGGTGATATGAGCTTCTTTTTCCACTAACCAAGCACCAATAAAGGCTACTGGTTTTGAAATTTGGCGAATCACAATATACAATGCATTTGTATTTCGCTTTAATTCGTGGTGCAGTGCAGAAGCGTTCCAAGGCGTCTCTCCATTGTAACAAGCGGTCTGGATAGCCAATAAGGTTTCTACATCCCGGTCCTCCCCAATCGCTGTTTCAAACATTGCTCCATCACCCAAGATAAGATGAGACTGACTAAGCTGAACTCGATGGGAAACTTTCGTTTTAGGTATCGTTTCTGAAATAGACACTGTACTTACTCCACTGGTTAACCAATCTCTAAATTTTTTCAACATAGTTATCCTCCACTAAATCAGGATGTGCAGCACGCCAATTTTCTTCAGCTTCAGCTAATTTCAAGTAATCGGGAGTAAAAGTATGAACCTCCTCAACTTCACTAGCTAAGCTTAATATTCCCAGCACACTAGCTTTTGGTACTTGTTGTTGCGGTGATGCAATACTGACACGTCCCATTAACTGTTTTTCAAATGTTTCCAAATGTTTACTATAGTCTTCGCCTACTAAAATAAATTGGCCTTCTTTGCGGCTCAAGTATTCAGCCCATTTATCTGCTGAGATATGAGTGTTAGGCTCTGCCTCGACCAGGACACCTTTTTGATACTGATACAATCCCGTATAAATATTGCCTCTTCTGGCATCCATGACAGGAACAATATACTGATCAGTAGGATTTACATTTGCAGCGAGGACTTTCAAACTAGAAATACCTGTTAATTCTATGTTCAATGTCCAAGCTAACGTTTTTGCAGTTGTTACTCCAATTCGTAAGCCAGTATAAGAGCCTGGGCCTTTAGCCACCGCAACTCGATCGATTTCTTGTATCTCCAAACTCAGTTCTTTCATTAATGCGTCAATAGCAGGCATCAAACGTTCACTGTGGTTTCTTTTTAAATTGGTTGTTAATTCGCCAATTAATGTTTCGTTTTCCATTACTGCAATACTCATTGCTTGATTAGAAGTGTCTATGGCCAATAATTTCATGCACTATTTTCCTCATTTCCGTAATCTCTATGCCATTATTTTAGCATAAAAACGCGGGAATATTAAGCAACTACGTACTTTCTGTCTTTTGCAACCATAGTTTTATCCTGTAAGGCTTTTTATTTGCCTTTCTGCCTCTCAAGCGATAATATTTTGGTATAAGATAGTTCATGCATTCAGATCCAACAATTGGTTTAACCTATTTTTATAAAATTTACTAAGAGGAGGAAATAAGAATGGCAGACAAAAAGGAAAGCTGGAAAGATAAAGCAGAAGGACTAAAAGATAAAGCAGTAGGTGGCGCAAAAGACACTTACGGCGATATGACAGATGATAAGTCCAAACAAGTCGAAGGAAAAGCACAAAAAGCTAAAGGCGACGTAGAGAAAAAAGTCGGCGAATTTAAAGATGATATGGATCATAAAAAAAACGACAACCACTAAGATGAATTCTTTTATTGTCACAGAATAATAAATAAAAGAATGACATTTGATGGATATTCAAAAAAAGGCAAGACCATAAGAAATTTTGGTCTGCCTTTTTTAGATAACTTTTCTTGAATATTATTTCAATTTCGGGAGGAACGACTATGGCAAAAATTTTAATCACAGGTGCTACTGGAAGTATCGGAAAAAATCTAGCTGAACATTTACATCCGAATCATGAATTAGTGTTAGTAAACCGATCCTTTGATGATAAGGAAAAAGAATTGTTCAAAGAAATGGAAATCAAAGAATTAGATTTGGTAGAACAAAGCAGTTGGGATGGTCTGTTAGAGGATATTGATTATGTGATTCAATTGGCCGGACAAGCAGATGCAACTGCTGGTTTTTATGATAGTTTATTGGACTTGAATTATAAACTTCCATACAACTTATTTGATGCAGCAGCGAAAAGTTCGTCATTAAAACGTGTCATCTATGCAAGTTCTATTCATGCTTCAGATGCTTATCCTTCCAATGTACAAGTAAAAATCTCTGATATCCCTCGTCCTAGCGACTTGTATGGTGTATCAAAAGTTTATATCGAAGCTCTAGCTTCTTATTTTGCTTTTGAACAAGGCGTGGAATCAATTGGTTTACGGATTGGAGACTATAAAGAAGACGACAGCGAATTTGACGCAAATACAGATGTCAGCGGATTAGCCATGTACTTATCCAATCGTGACATGTGTCACTTAATGGATTGCTGCTTGAAAGCTGAACTTAAAGAACCAGCATTAGTAGTGAATGGTCTATCCAACAATACATTCCCGCGCTTAGATATCGATCAAGCAAGAATCGCAATAGGTTATGAACCTCAAGATGATGCTTTTAAAAAAGCAGGGTTGGTTAAGTAATTTTAAGGAACTTATAGCCCGAAGAAGCAGTCACTCAAAGTTTATTATCTGTATACAATAAAAGAGAGTCTAATTAGGCTCTCTTTATTGCATGCAACAATTATTTTTGTGAACTTTCTCGCACCATCAATTCCGTTGTCAGAGTAATTTTTTTAGCGACTGTTCGCTCTGTAGTCATCCGATCTATCAGAAGTTCAAACGCTGTTTCTCCCATCAGTTCTGTTTCAACTCTTACCGTGCTTAATGTGGGAAAGACATATTTCGCTACACTTGCATCGTTAAAGCCGATAATACATACATCATCTGGAACTGACACGCTATTTTCCTGCAGAGTTCTTAAGCTACCTATAGCTAATGCATCATTAGCTACAAAAAAAGCCGTTGGAAAGTCATCACCTAGAAAATCGATTGCTTGCTGCATCGTTTTTTCCCCCTCACTGACATGATAAGAATCAGCCACAAAAAAGTACTTTTCATTATACAAGGCTTGTTTATCGAGCAACTGTGCGAAAATCATTTGTCGTTTATCAGCAACTACAGCCGATTGATCTGCATAACTTTCTTGTCCTCCGATAAAACCGATTTTCTGATGTTCATGATCTATTAAATAATCCACAACTTCTGAAACTGCCTGCTCAAAATCTACTTCGACAGAATCTAATTTACGAGACAGCTGATTTGAATCTACAAAACAAATATTTTTTGTCCATTTACTCAGCTTGTTGATTTCTTGCTCACTGAATTTCCCAATAGCTATGATCCCCGATACCTCTGAAGTTATCTCAGACTTTGAGTCTTGAAACAGCCGAACGATTTCATACCCTTCTTCTGCTGCTTTTTTCTCCACCCCTAAGCGGATCGATAAATAATACAAATCATTGAGTTCTTCTTTTTCTGTATACCATTGTACAATGGCAATTTTCCCTTGTTTCAGCTTTTTCTTCTTTTGGAATTTAGAATAATTCAAATTTTCTGCTGTCTCAAAAATGCGTTTTTTAGTATCATCGCTGACGGAAAGACTCTCATCATAATTCAATACACGTGAAACTGTTGCGCTGGATACACCAGCTTTTTCAGCGATTTCTTTAATCGTCGCCATTTTATCACCACTTTTCTGACTTTATTCTAAGTCCTCTTTTTATTCAAATTGATAAATGGTTTCGGATCGGAATGGTTCACCTGGATACAAGATGACATCCCCGAAATTTTCTTGATTGATCGCGTCCGGCATAGCTTGTGTTTCCATCGCTACTCCTGCATATGGCTGAACTGTTTTTCCATCGATTCGGTAATCACCGCTGACCCCATTGTGAGTAAAAATAACTACCGCATCACAATCCGTTGTAACAACAACTTTTCTGCCACTTTCAGGATCATATAATACAGCATCTGGTTGAGAGCCTCTATGCGATAAGAAAAATGGATGGTCAAATCCCTCGTTGCTTTCTAATTGAGGGTGTTCGCTGTCGATTCCTCTACTCAACGGTGCAGCTTCTCTCAAATCAAAATCAGTATCATTAACAGGCAGCATTTTCCCTGTTGGAATTCCATCCTCTTTCAATTCTCCTACTAAGTCACTATTGATTTGCAGTTCATGATCACGAATGGTTTTAGTATGGTCGCCCGTCAAATTAAAGTACACATGATTGGTAGGATTGAATAAAGTAGGCTCATCCGTTTCAGCTTCATAAGTGATTTTCCATTCATTGGCTTCGGACAACGTGTACGTTACTGTAACAGTAACATTGCCTGGATATCCATTTTCTCCAGCTGGACTAAAATACTTAAAGATCAAATGTGCAGCAGCTTCCTCTTCTTCTATAGAAACTTCCCAAAGGTGAGACTCAAATGCAGGGTTTCCTCCGTGATGATGGTTCTCTCCTTCATTTACTTGCAATTGATATTTTTTGCCTTCAATAGAAAATTCCCCTTTTGCAATTCTTCCTGCCACGCGCCCTACTAGTGCTCCATAGAAAGGCCGATAAGTTAAATAATCTTCCACATTATCGAAACCTAATGTGATATTGGCTAGAGCTCCACGTTTGTCTGGTGTTTTGATTGAAGTCACTACTCCTCCTAAGTTCAAAGCAGACAGGGACACACCCTGACTATTTGTGAGCGTGTACTCATAAACCGTTTCTCCTGACAAGTCTCCAAAAAATTTCTTCTCAAATTCCATTTTATTTCACTCCCCACTGTGCAATTTAAAGTGTCTCTACAAATCTTTTAAAGGCTTCTTTACCATCGTCTGTTGCTTTATACACACCTGCATCTTCCAACACCCGTAAAAATACAGAGCCCACACCCTCTTGAATCACTTTTCCAACCGTTTCCTTCGTGATGTGTTGAGTTGCTTTTAACTCATCCGCCCATTCTTTATGGTAATCTGCGATTGTGTTGGGTTGATCCAGTAAATACTGCTCCACTTCTTTTAATTCCGTTTCTAGTCGAGGCGGCAAAATTGCTAGACCCATGACTTCTATCAAACCAATATTTTCTTTTTTGATGTGCTGCACATCAGGATGCGGATGAAAGATTCCATCCGGAAACTCTGCTGATGTTCGATTGTTGCGTAGTACTAAATCCAATTCAAATACGCCGTTTTTTTGACGAGCGATAGGGGTAATAGCATTATGGGGTTCTTCTCCAGAGTATGCTCTAATTTCTGCTGATTCATCGCTGTACTGTTCCCATTTCCCCAGAATATAACTGCCCGCTTCAACTAATGCTTCAGGTTGTTTGCTTTTCAGACGAATAACAGACATCGGCCATTTTACAATTCCACATGTTACTTCAGGATACTGATCTAAAGAAAAAGGTACATTCGTTTCTGCTTTTTCCATTGGAAATGTGTGCCGACCTCCTTGATAATGATCATGTGTTAAAATCGATCCGCCAACGATTGGCAATCCAGCATTCGATCCTACGAAATAATGCGGCAAAGTTTCTACAATGTTCAACAGGTTTCGATAAGCCTCCCCGTTTACATCCATTGGGCGATGTTCTTCAGATAAGAATATAGCGTGCTCATTGTAATAAGAATAAGGAGAGTACTGGAAGCCCCATGTTTCATGATTGACAGACATGCGGACTAAGCGGTGGTTGGCTCTTCCTGGATGTGTTGCATGTCCTTCATATCCTTCATTTTCCATACACAATAAACATGCTGGATAACTGGAACTGACTGCGTTTTTAGCTAAAACGATCTCTTTTGAATCCTTTTCGGGTTTGGAAAGATTGATGGTGATTTCCAGATCGCCATACTCTGTTTCTTTCAAAAAATGGATATTTTTGGCAATACTTCTTGTTTTGATATAATTGTTTGATTGGCTTAATCCATAAAAGTAATCCGTAGCTTCTTTAGGGCTGTTTTCATACAAACTCCAGAAATCATCGTTTACTTTTGAAGGCAATGGTGTCACTAAATCCATTATTTCTGCTTCCAATACGTCTCTATGGGATGGGCTATCTTCGATTCTTCCAGTTGTTGCCGCATAATTGACCAGTTCATCCAATACTTCTAAAACAGATGGCAGCGGTGTGCTGTGGACAATAGAAGGTTCAAAGTCTATTTTATGCAATAAAGCCAACAATTGATTCGTTTTGTATACACGATCTACTTTAGCCATTTTTTGTTTCCGTATCCCAATTTCAATAAAATCGATTATAGCTTGATCAATCACTATTTTGCTCCTTTTCGAGTCATTTTTATCGTACTTTAGCTCCATCACTGATTTCCGCAATGTAAAATTCAGCTGCATAGCCGATATTACTTTCATATTCAGCTCCAACCTGTTGGATAAACGTTTCAGTACTGTCTTTTTGAACGATGGCAATAGCACAGCCGCCAAATCCAGCTCCTGTCATACGTGCTCCGATCACTCCAGGCTGTTCCCAAGCACTATGTACCAAGGTATCTAACTCTATACCAGTCACTTCGTAATCTTCTTGAGTAGATAAGTGGGATTCATTCATTAATTTGCCAAAAGTAATCAAATCTCCTGCTTTCAACGCTTCCGTAGCTTTTAGCGTCCGTTGGTTTTCGTACACAGCATGTTTCGCGCGTCTCGCCAAAACTTCGCTGGAGATAACTTGCTTATTGGCTTCAAAAGTGGCTTCATCCAGGTCACCCAATGATTGAATAGCCAACACCGTTTGCAACTCGCTTAAAGCTTGTTCGCATTCGCTTCGACGTTCATTGTATTTTGAATCAGCCAGCTCACGTCTTTTCTTTGAATTCATGATCATGATGACATGATCAGTCAATTCAACAGGCACCATTTCATACTCTAAAGTATTTGTATCCAATAAAATAGCTCTATTCTTTTGACCCATCCCCACGGCAAATTGATCCATGATTCCTGAGTTGACCCCAATAAATTCATTTTCTACTTTTTTCCCAATTTGAATCAACTCTAACCGTTCGACCTTCAAATCAAACAATTCCTCTAATACTACTCCCATCAATAATTCGATAGATGCTGAAGAAGATAAGCCTGCACCATTAGGAATCGTTCCACAAATGACCATTTCTAAACCAGTAGAAATAGCATGTCCTGATTCTTTCAAGAACTTGATGACACCTTTAGGATAGTTCGCCCAGTTATCTTCTTTTTTATAGCTCAATTCACTCAAATCAAATGAAATAACTCCTGCTTCTGGAAAATTTTCAGAATACAACTTTACTGTGGTATCTTCCCGTTTACTGGCTATGCCGTAAGTCCCCAAAGTAATAGCACAGGGAAAAACGTTCCCTCCATTGTAATCTGTATGCTCCCCTATCAAATTAATTCTTCCTGGTGCGAAAAAAGAATGGATTTCTTTCTTTCCATATAATTGTTCGAATGTTTCTGTTAACTGATCTAATTGCATGTGTTTGACTGCCTCCTTTTATTAAAAACGCTTTCAAGTTCTCTTTGATTCTATTTTATTCCATCTAGTAAACAAATTCAAGTAAAGTTTACTAAATATTTTATCTTTCTAAAATCCTTATCCATTATGGCTGTTTTTTGCTATACTTAACTTAATTATTCTTTAAGGAGAGGACTACAATGGGACAGTTACATGTGGAATTAGAACGTTTTAGAGTAAAATCCGGAAAAGAAGACACTGCTCGAGAATGGATGCTTTTTTTAAACCATCATTTAGCTGAAGTCATCGAAACTCTGCCCGGTGAAAAAATGTATGTAGAGTCAATATTTGAAGAAATTATCGAAGGAACAATGTATTTATACTGGGTTTCTTATCAAGGAATGTCTCCTAATGAAGTGGAATTTTCTACTGCTGATGTCGATAAAAAACACTTGGAATATTGGAAGGAATGTATTGACCCTGCGTATGGAGAACATCTACTGAAAACAAACGTGGTAATGATCCAAGATAAAATCAAAAAAGAAATGTACGATTAATTGACTTTTAAGGAAAGGATTGTATTTATGAAACAGATTTTTGCTTTTGAAGATTTAACTCAAGTAGAACCCCATAGAAAAATCATCCAGTCGATGTTCCAACAACTTCAACCGTATGAAGTGTATCTCCAACAATCATTCGCTTTAAAAGAAAGTCCTAAAGCTATCGTTTGGACATCCACTGAATTAGCTACAACTATTTTTTCTACGATTCCGATTCCAGCCTATACGAGAAAAGACGTTATTTACATGTCACCCGTTATGGAGGATTGGAAAACTATTTTCTATGAGCAATTGGATGGACGTGATTTGCCGGTCATCAAAAATTATTATGAACGGAATATGGAAAGCCAAATGATGGAGATTTTAGCACATGAATTGACTCATCACAGCGATTTGTTCTTAGAAGGATTTGATGACGGAAACTGGGAAAAAGATATTTGGTTCGAAGAAGGAATGTGTTTTTATTTGCCACGGAAGTTTTTGTTAACTGAGGAAGAATTTGATGAGATCAGTACTGTCGAACGAACTTTAGTCAAAGAATTCAAAGGAAAATATGGGCACCATTCTTTGAGTGAATTCGGCAATAGTACTTATAAAGGCAACATGACCAGTATCATGTATGATTATTGGAGGAGTTTTTTAGCGGTGAAAGAATTAGTGGATAGAGCAGAAGGCGATGTGATGCAGGTGTTTGCTCAATACCATGAATGGCACCACACAGGTAAAAAGGGCTCACTTACAGCATATTTCCAATTAGATATCTAGTCTTTTTTCAAAAGATCATAAAAATCCCCGCCAGAAATTAGTTGGCGAGGATTTTTTCTATTCATCTTCTTTTTCTTCAGCATCTGCTTGCAAGCTCCAAATAGCCACTACAACAGCTAAAGCCACCACAGAATCTTGTTCTTCTTCCACTTCTAGTACATACGATTCACCGACTGAGAACCATTTTTTCTTCAATTCGGCTACTGTCCGTAAACGTTCTTTGATCTTGTACTCATTGTCTTCCACGTTGCCTTTGATCTTCCAGTTGAGTTTATCAATATCATAATCCGAAGCAACCAGATTGTTTTCTTTTTTGACGACAGCTACATTGGTATCTAATTGACTGATTGCGTATTTCGCTGAAAAACCGAACTTCTTTTCTTCAATAGAAGCTACTTCTTCATTCTGCTGATCATAGATATGTACCTTTCGTCCAAATGACAACCATTCGCTTTTGATTTCGTAAATGGGCTCATCTTTTTCATTTCGTACAATCAAACCATCTCTTAAAGAAAAACGTTTTGCTCGAATGTATAATTTCATAACAACCCTACTTTCAGTAAAATATATCGTTTAATAAAGTATACTGATTTGTCGCATAATTTGCTATGAATAAGGTTTTTCTGATCAAAGTAATTTGCTTTTTTGCGAAAGTTTATCCATACGGCTCCATGTTCTGCTCTTAAACGAATTATACGTGACACTTTTAATGAATCACTATATGTTTCCATTTTCCCGATTTAAAGCGCAGACCTACTAAGACCCATCTTAGGAATTGATCTAAGACGATACCCATCCAGGCTCCTAACAGACCAAGATCTAGAATAAATACAAAAAAGTACGCGGATAGTACACGAACGATCAATACTCCAACAAAGGTAGAGATTAATGGGAACATGGTATCTCCTGCACCTCGTAAAGAACCGGCAACGATCAATTGATGTGTTTGGAACGGCTGAACAACAGCAATGATTTTTAAGGCCAGTGAAGCATTTTCGATAATCGCTGAGTCATTGGAATAAAATCCAACAAAGACTTCCGAACCGATAAATAAAGCTGTTCCTACTACCAAACCCGTAATGGCCCCCATGGCACTCGTTTTCTTAGCGTATTCCGCAGCCAGATCGGTATCCTTTTTGCCTAAAGAACGTCCAACCAATGAAGATGAAGATATACCAAAGGCTTGCCCTGTAGTAAATGACAGACTTAATATATTCATTCCAATTTGATGTGCAGCAAAAATAACAGTCCCGAGACTGGAGACGATTTGAATGAACAGAATAACTCCCGCACGCAAAATCAATTGTTCAATGGCGGAAGGCATCCCGATACGAACTAAATTTTTCAAAGTCCGTTTATCAAATGTAAATTTGCGTTTGAATGAAAAGGGGAGTTCACTGTTCCCTTTCATCAGGAAACGTACCAGTAATGTACTGGCAATCAGATTCGCTGCAGCTGTTGAAGTTGCAGCTCCAACGACTCCTAAAGCGGGTATACCTAGTAGACCATAAATCAATATAGCGTTCCCGATAACATTTAAAAAGTTTACCAAGATATTGATGCGCATTGGAATTTGCGTTTGGCCAATCCCACGAAGGGCTCCTGTAATACTAATGTTAAACGATTGGAATAAGTAGCTGATACAAATGACTCTAAAATAACTTGCTCCAATAGCAACGGCATGAGGTTCTCCACCCATGAACGTCAAAATAGTTTCCGCATTCAACAACCCGAATACAGAAATAGGGATCGAGAAAAACAGACCGAACAACATAACGTGTTTCAAAACATTTTCCATTCGCTTCTTTTCGCCTGCTCCATAATAACGAGCTATCATGGCTGTACCACCGACATTCAACGCTTGTACTACAGACAGCGCTAAAAATAAAGGCTGATTAGTCAAACCCACAGATGAAACAGCCGCAGCCGCATAGTTGTTATCTGGAATATTTCCCAGCATCATCATATCGATCATACCAAATATAGAACTTAACACTAATTCCATTAAGACAGGCCAAGCAATATTCAGGATGTCCAACTTTAATGGATCCTTGATCATGCTTTTAAAAACGGTTTGAGCTTTTCCTTTTGATTTCCGGATAATTCGATTCCGGATTTCTGTTTTTTTCACGTTTGCTTCTCTCCTTATAAATTTTCGCTTCGTGCTTACTTGCCAGCTTAAAACTATCTATTGTCAAGCAGCGCAAGATCATAACTTCAACGATACACTTTTGCCTTCAGTAATTCAAGTTGTACTAATAGAATATTCAGAACTTTCAGCCAAATAAAAAAAGCTGGAGAAAACCCAGCTTTTTTTTCATTCTGCTTCACACAATACTCAACTCTTTTTCAAAAGGTCGCAACAATTGATGAACTGTTTTAGGATCTTGGTTTAAGTCCAGATAATCTGCTTCATTTTCAGGTAATAAGATAACAGGCATTCGATCATGGATTTTTTTCATTGCTTCATTGGCTTCGGTCGTAATAATAGAATACATCCATGCTTCTTTCCCGTTTTTGTCTATAAAAAGATCACATATACCCGCTATGGAAAAAATCGATTGGTCTTTGACAGAAATTTTGCGTTTTTCTTTATGATTGCCAATCTTTTCCCATTCAAAAAAGGACGTAGCAGGTACCAAGCAACGATTGGTTCTAAACGCTTTACTAAATGTCGGCTTCTCTAAAATAGACTCTCCTCTTGCATTAATCAGCGGACCTTTTGCAAAACTCGGAGAAAATCCCCAAGTCAGTAAAGCTGATTTTTTGTCTGGAAGAATAATGGGTGAAATAGTTGTCGGGTAAATTTCTTCTTTAGCACCGTAATTAAAATCTGCTTCTTTCAATCGATACCGTGCTATCAGTTCTTTCTGACTAGCTTCAAATGAGTATCTTCCACACACCACAATCTACTCCTCACTCTTTTATTTGACATGAATCAAAGCAAATAGTTCCATATAAAATTCTCCATTGTTATTGAAATCCAATTGGGTCACTAATATGTCCATCAAAGCTCCCTCATTTTCGCTTTCAATCAGTGCCTGATCTAAGGTCAACTCTTGTGAAACTGCATCAGGAGATTGATTCAATTCATTGGTCATTTCTGTTACATTCGTACTGATCAATGTATTTCCTTCCTCATCCTTCAAAGAGAGCAGCACACTATTTTCTTCTTCAGTTACCTCTAATTGATACGCAACTTCCTCTATCTCAATAGTTTGAACAGTTTCTGCATTCGTACCTTGTGACAGGGTATCTACTTGTATTTTTGACATGGTTTGATAATTGGAAACATCTAACACCGTACCATTTCCCCATTCAAAATAATGGTAGCTGAATACTTCAGTTGCTGCTCCATATTGGTTGAAACCAAATGTTTCTTCAAAATCTACCGAGGATTGAAAATCTTTCGGCAGAAATCCAACTTCATCAATATAGCCGTTACTCTCTAAGTCATTGACGGTTTCTACAATTTTCCGCTGCTCATTCTCCGGTACATCTGCATTAGGGACAATGGTATTTTCCGCAAGCATGTTGTTATCATTCAACACAGATCTTAGAAAAGCCATTTGCCCATTTTTGCTGACCGTAAAAGCGTCTACTGGGGGAACAATCGAGATGACAGAAAAAACAATCAGTACAATCGCTACTAGCCCATTTTTTTGTTTTGGCCAAATACTGAAAATAACACTGGCGATGATCGCAAAAACTCCAAATAGAATAACGTAGTAACGGCCAATGGTCAGCCCTTTTTCATTGATTTGTATAATAGAAGCTACTGTTTGGAGCAGAACGATAAAGAAGAGGACTTTTGGAAATACCAGCCTGAAACTAGTCACCATTTTGTTTTCCAACCTTCCAATCAGCAGCATCACTAATATCACCACTATGGCATAACTGACCAGCATGGGTTCCAGTAAATTATCTACCCAAAAATCTCTTCCTATATTCAGAACAATATACAGTGCTAGTATAATGGTAAAAACCATAGTGATTGGAATAATGATATAAGACAGCAATACTTCCATTATTTTTGGAACACTGATGGCTGTTTCAACTTCTGGAGACAATTCTTCTTTCACAGCATCCTGCTCAATTGTCGCAGTATAATGCGGGATATCCGATAAGAAGAAAATCGGTGCAAATAATGACGCCACTACATTTGCAGCATGGGCAAACACGCGATAGTCCACTGTAAACAGTAAAACATTGATGGCCGATAAAATAGACATGATCCCTATTGTCAAAACGACAGAAAATAAAATAGTTGTAAACAAGGCTTTGAAAGTAGCGGTAAAAGAATCACTGAATGACAACCGATTGCGAATACTTGGAATCCATATAAACGCAATGAGCAGCGCAAACGATAAGACCGTTGTCCGGATCACTACTTCAAGTGAAAAAACATCTGTTTCAACATTCAGAGTAAAATAGTAAATAATAGCTAACAAAAGCGCAGGTGAAAGAATCATCCAACGCAGTTTTTCTCTGTGAGAGAAAAATCGTTCAAAAACCATTTGTGCTACTGCTGCAGCTAAAGCTCCTACAAAACTGGCGATCACCAGCTCATAATAATCAAACTCTTCCGACTGTATATTAAGAGATAAAATACTCGTAGCAATGACTAAAAATACGACGGATAATGGAAAGCGACTGATTGCATCTGTTAAATTTTGTACCTGTCCTTTAAAAAATTTGGTCCATTTCATTTGTTCCGACCTTCTTTCCACGAAGAAATTTGTTATCTATAACGCTGATTTACGCATCATCGTGTTTCTCGTACTCTTCGTTCTTATCATCCCCATAATATTCTTCATTGTACTCTTGGTCTTCTTGTTTTTTCTCTTCATCTTCTTGGTCTTCTCCTTCAGTCTCTTGCTTTTTTCTCTCCTCCTCCTCTTCTCTAGCTTTTAGTTCTTCTTCATCAATGTAATCCACATCTGTATAAATATAAATATTGTGAAGGATCTTCAGTACTGGGCGCATCATCAAAAAGATACCTCCTGCTAGATAAAGGTAAGTACCATACTGACTTGGAAATCCCATCATTGGAGCCAAGCTCCCGAAAATATACATAATTCCTACTAAAAAGTCATTGATTAAAGAGATGAGATTGTATCGATTTTGAAAATAAATCCTTAATCGTCCAGCTTTCAATTCAACATCTTCATCTTTTCCGGTATCCAATTTGTGTTCTTTTCTCTTTATTTTTGGCACGGTATATCCTCCTTAATGACGAATGTTTCCTATATTCAGTATACTTTTTTTACTTTCATAAACCAATTATGAAGTCCGTAAAAAGACTCTCTTGCAGAGTCTTTTGGTTTGAATTCTAATCATTTACCTGCTATTCTGGCATTGATTAAAACTGTGATAAGGATGGTGTTTTTAATGGCAGATGAAAAGAAACTTGATACTCAAGCTCCAAAGGAAAATTATTTACAGCCAGATAAGTCGGGAAATATGAGTCCAGAACCATTAATTGAAAATCCAGATTACAAAGCAGCCGGAAAACTGAAAGACAAAGTAGCGATCGTTACCGGAGCTGACAGCGGAATCGGTGCCGCAGTTGCTGTTGCATTTGCCCAAGAAGGTGCTAAGTTGGCTTTAGTGGACATTGAAGAACATGAAGATGCAGCTGAAGTAAAACAACGCGTGGAAGAGTTAAGCGGATCAGTTTTGTGGTTTACTGGTGATGTGGGCGACGACGATTTTGTCCAAGAAGTAGTAGATAAAACGGTTGCTGAATATGGTGGAATTGATATTTTAGTAAATAATGCTGCAGAACAACTGACAAAAGAGTCAATTACAGATATTTCGGTAGAACAACTGCATCGAACTTTCCGAACCAACATTTTCTCGATGTTTTATTTCGCAAAAGCTGTTCTGCCGCATTTTAATGAAGGTGGAATAGTGATCAATAGTACATCCGTCACAGCTTACAAAGGAAACCCTTCTCTACTCGATTATTCTTCTACTAAAGGAGCGATTGTTTCCTTTACGAGATCTTTGGCTCAAAATACCGAGTTTTTGGATAAACACATTCGGGTAAACGCTGTTGCCCCTGGTCCGATTTGGACGCCTTTGATTCCGGCCACTACAGGAACTACTGATAAAGAAGAATTTGGAGCATCTGTCCCTATGAAGAGAGCTGGGGAAGCTTTTGAACTGGCACCTACTTATGTTTACCTGGCCAGTTCGGACTCCAGTTATGTGACAGGCCAAGTCTTGCATGTAAACGGCGGCTCTGTCGTTAATGGATAATGTACAACTTTAGTTATGTAATGGTATACTATTAGTTGTATACCATTACATTTTTTTGGAGGGATTTAAATGATCATCACAACAACTGGTAATGTGGAAGGCAGAACGATTGCTTCATACGAAGGAATCGTTTTTGGCGAAGTTATCTCTGGAATCAATTTTTTAAAAGACTTGGGTGCAGGAATGCGCAACTTTTTCGGTGGACGTTCACAAGGATATGAAGACGAAATCCTGCAAGCACGTGAAAATGCTCTAGATGAAATGGCAAATCGTGCCACGGAAATGGGAGCGGATGCAGTTATCGGTGTAAAGATGGACTATGAAACATTAGGCGCCGACAACGGAATGATCATGGTAACATGCAGTGGAACAGCGGTTAAATTGAACTAATCTTTCCCAATTCATAGTAAAGCTCGATGCTCGATGCATTGGGCTTTTTTTGACGGCTTTAGATTTCTCTTTTTTCTTGATTCTGCGTATAATTAAAATAAGAAATCGGATTTCTTTTGGAGGGATGGAAATGAAAATTTTAGTTACGGGAGCAACCGGTATGCTGGGTGTTAAAGTAATGGAGGCTTTGCTGGAAAGAGCATCTGTAGAAGACTTAGTGATTTCTGCCAGAGATCCAGAAAAAGCTGCCGGCCTAAAAGAAGAAGGCGTGGATGTTCGACAAGCAGATTATGAAGATCCAGCTTCTTTGGAACGAGCTTTCTCAGGAATCGATAAATTGCTGCTGATTTCTTCTCAAGGAGATGATGAAACCCGAATTCGTCAACATTCTAACGCGATTTATGCTGCTGAGAAATGCGGAGTAGGATCGATCGTCTATACGAGTATTTCAAAACCACAAGAAAGCACTTTGCCAGTTGCTGAAGTTCACCGCCAGACAGAACAACTCATTCGAGACAGTGGTATTCCGTTTACCTTTTTACGAAACAATTGGTACATCGAAAATGAAATTGGAACCGTTAAAAATGTATTAGAAGGTGGTCCTGTTCTGACATCTGCTGAAGATGGCCGTGTTGGATGGGTACCACGCGTGGATTATGCAGAGGCTGCTGCAGCTGTATTATCCTCATCAGGACATGAAAATAAAATTTATGAACTTTCTGGAAAGCCTTCCAGTTATGCAGATATGGCTAGAGAATTAACCAATATATTGGGGCGTCGAGTGATTGTACGGAATGTAAATGACCGTACTTATCAAGAAGTTCTGATCGCTAATGGAACCCCCGATATCATGGCTGAATTTTCTGTAGAGATCCAACAATCGATTCGCCATGGCGATTTAGACGTTGAAAGTGAGGATCTGCAAAAACTTATGGGTCGTCCTGCAATTACTTTAAACCAATCTTTAACAGAAATCGTCAATCAATTTGATTATACGAATCCTGCGAAATAACCAAAAGCACTCTACTATACAACGGTAGAGTGCTTTTTAGGCAAACAGAATAAAAAATCGTTTCGTTCTTGTTTAATTTATCAACAACTGAACGTTAACTCATATAAGGTCTTCAACTTTTTGAACAACTGCTACACATTTTCAGAATTTCTATTGTGCCAATTCCTTACTAAAATAGAAAGCAAGAAACAGATCATAAAGTACACTAAAGCTAAAAAACCATAAATCAAAAAGACTTCAGAAGTTTTTGTGGCTTTTCCTAAAATAACTTGTCCGCTTCGAGTAAATTCCATTATTCCTAAACCAGCAAGGAAAGAAGTATCCTTAATGGTTGTTATCACTTGTGACAACAAAGAAGGAATAATTTTTTTGAACGTTTGAGGCAGAATAATATACATTAAGGATTGAAAAAAAGAAAACCCTTGAGAATGAGCGGCTTCAAATTGGCCTTCTGGTATCGAATTTAATCCTCCACGTACAATTTCAGCTACTACTGCAGCTGTATACAAAAATAAAGCTAGAGAACCTTTCACTAAAATTGTACTTCCCGGAATCAGAAATGCACAACCCAGCATCCATAAAAGCAACGGCGTATTGCGAAACAATTCAATATAAAAACCGGCTAATTTGCCAAAAAATTTCTTTTCGTAATTTCTAACCAACCCTAAAAGGGTCCCGAATAGGATGGAAAGGATCACGACTGCTAAAGAAATCAGTAAAGATGTTTTTAAGCCATTTAATAAAAATAAGACATTAGGTTGGGTAAAGACAGTTCTTATAGATTCGATCATTCCATCACCTCCGGAACATCCACCACTATGGCATCATTCTTTTTCAGCTTCTCTTCATATTTCCTTGAGAATGTGGCCAGCGGGAAACAAAGTAAGAAGTACAATAACCCGGCTAAGACATATGCCGGTCCGTAATTTAAGGAAGAAGCAGCATAAGAATCAGCCGCATACATCAAGTCTGCTCCAGCAATGATCGCTAACACGGATGTATTTTTAATGAGATTGACCGCTTGATTCGTTAATGGTGGCAAAATGCTTTTCACCATTTGCGGCAAGATAATGTAACGCATCGTTTGTGCGTAGTTAAATCCTTGAGAATAAGCTGCCTCATGTTGGCCCTTAGGCATCGATAAAATACCTGCACGAACTACTTCTCCTACATATGCCCCATGATACAGCCCAACACCTACTACCCCTATAGTAAATTCACTCAACACTATACCCGCCATGGCTAACCCGTTATACATGAAGAAAATTTGGATCACAAGCGGAATATTTTGAAAGATCTCCACATACACTCGAGCAATGGAACGCGGAACCCAGTTTTGGGCTGTGGATAAGATCCCAACGAACATACCTACGATCAACGATACTATTAATGCTAAGATGGCTACTTGAAGTGTCCTAAAAAAACCAGCTCCAAGATTATCGATATTTTGAAAAAGAGCCTCCCATCTCCAAAGAGCGAATGGATTTGTGCTGTTCATTATTCATTCAGTCCCCACTCTGAAACCAATCCATCAAGAGTACCATTTTCTCCCCATGTAGTGATTAACTCATTTGTGTGCTCTGCTAATTCTGTGTTTGTTTTCTTAGTAGCGATTCCATAGTCTTGAGTCGCAAAACGATCTGGCAAAACCTCCGTAGAATCATCCAAGTAACCAGCCAAAATAGATCTGTCCACACTGAACGCATCTACGCGGCCTGAGTCTAGTGCCGCTTTGATTTCCGGATAAGTGGCATATTCGGAAAAGTCCAATGTGATATCATATGGTTCAGCTTCTGCTTTGATGGCATCTGCTGTAGTAGAACTTTGAGATACACCGATAGTCGCTCCATCCATATCTTTCAAACCTTCGTAGTTCTTATCTTTTTTGACCAGCAAACCAACTGCATCTTCATAATAAGCATCTGTAAAGTTATAGGTTTCTTTCCGTTCTTCAGTCACCGTAAAAGTGGCGATGATCATGTCAACTTCTCCATTGTCCAACAATGGACCACGTGTCTTAGCCGTAACAGGTGTCAATTCAATAGCATCTGGATCACCAAGGATATCTTCCGCTATTTTCTTAGCAATATCGATTTCAAATCCTTCTGTCTCCCCAGTTTCCGTATTCTTCAAACCAAAATTCGGAACATCTTCTTTGACCCCTACTTTTAAAACGCCAGCTTCCTTGATCGATTCAATCGTTACTTGATCAGATCCATTTGCAGCTTCCGTTGCAGAACCTTCTTCTGACGAGCAGGCTCCTAAAAATAATAAACTAGATAACATTACTGTCGCAAATAAATTTCTTTTTTTCATCTCTTTTTCCCCCTAAATAAATCTCTATTTTTATCGTAAAATTTTGCTTAAAAATGCTTTCGTTCGTTCATGAGTCGGATTTTCAAAGAAATGCTCCGGCGATCCTACTTCAAGAATAGTCCCCTCGTCCATAAAGATAACACGATCTGCGACTTGTTTAGCAAATCCTATCTCGTGCGTCACCACGACCATCGTGATATTCATATTCGATAACTGGATCATGACATCTAATACTTCTTGTACCGTTTCAGGATCTAAAGCAGAAGTTGGTTCATCGAATAAAATAATCTTTTTTTCTGAGCAAAGTGCTCTGGCAATTGCGACTCTTTGTTGCTGTCCACCAGATAGTGTTGAAGGGTAAACCAGCGCTTTTTCTCTTAACCCTACGATATCTAGATACCGATAAGCTGTCTCTTCTGCTTCTTTTTTTGATTTTTTTTGCAATTTTATCGGACCAATTGTCAGATTTTCTAACACTGTCATATGCGGATAGAGGTTGAACTGTTGAAAAACCATTGCCGATGAATTCCGCACAACTTCTAGTTTATTTCTTGCATTTACTTGGTATCCTTCAATAAAAACTTCTCCTGATGTGGGTTCTTCAAGAAAATTCATGCATCTGACAGTTGTACTTTTACCAGACCCAGAAGGTCCTATAATGACGATTTTTTCTCCTTCTGCCACCTCTAAATTAATGTCTTTTAATACATGGTGGTCACCAAAATATTTGTTTACATTCTGTAACTGAATCAATTCTGCTCATCTCCTTTTGAAAAAACTTTTAGTCCATAGTTTTTGTACGGTTTAAAGTTTTTTTACTTAAAACCAAATTATAGATACAGGTTTATTATAAATCAATTAGAACATAACATCTAATGTTATGTTTTCTAACATCATTTTAGTCTTATTTTAATTTAAAACCTTCAAAACCCTTTTATGTAGCTGTTTTAAAAATGAGTTTAACCTAATTATTTTATCATCTTTTCATTAAAAAAAGATGTTGCACCGTTTTAAATAGGCGACAACATCTTTCTTATTTTAACCCCCATGCTTTATTTCTCTACCCATTAGCGGAAATATTTTTTCTTCCTAAATGATTCATCCTTGTTAAAAAAGGTTGAAACAAAGCCGAAATAAAAAGCAGAAGAATAAATTATCTTTTCTTCTGCTTTTTCGCGTCCTATAAGCCAACTCTAAATACAGCTGTACTAGTCTTCACTAGGCTCTTTTTAAGTCATTTATTTTTTCGTTTGTTTTTTAAATATTGACGATATCCCCAAACCAGCACAATAACTGCACTGATCTGCCATAAATCCAACACCATAAACAATACAAATAAACCAATCATTACAAAGATCTCGATTGTTGCCGGCCCACCTTCGTTAAAATACACTAGTGCGGCAATAGCCACGAGTAAAATACCTACAAATATCCACATCCACAACATGATACGTTCTCCTTAATTATTCTCTTTTCAAAATAAAAATCCTTATTCTTGATTCACTCACATGATACCATATTATTTAAAGCACTACTAAACCGAATTTTGTCATATAGTGGAATTTAAGTGTTGTTTATTTTTAAATAGGTGTTTCTTTGATTTGAAGGATCAGCATACTTTCTAAATATTCTTCGTAGCTAATAGCTAAATCCTCTGAACCAATCGTATACATTGTCGTGATGGCTTTTCGAGAGAGCTCTTCTCCAGCTTCTATGTTGCCTTTTTTAATTTCATAAATTCCTTTAAAGAAAACCAGAAGAGTACGTTCATAAAATAAATTTTCAGCCATGTGCATATTCTCCAACGTTAAAATAAAATACAAAGCATCATTAAGCAGGTTTGATTCTAAACAGACAATCGTTGTATTGATCAGAATCCCTAATGTCTGCACGAAATTTTTATTCACTAATTTATACATAGAGGTCTTTTTAACCACTTCTTTAGAAAGCGCAATAACGGTTTCAGGCGGGAAAACAGTCAAAGCATTGGCATAAATCACCAATTCATAATTTCCCCACAATTCTACATTGAATAAGTAATTCGCTAAGTACTCCCTTTTTTTCTTGTCGATTTCTTTTCTTTGTAAATTCAACATTTTTGCTTCTGCCATAATGGAATTGCACAGATAGGCATCTAAACCGTACTCTTCCCATTTTTGATACTCTTTATTGGTGATCATTTTTAATTTTGATGTATTGTTGCGTTGATAGGCTGACGCAATTTCAGACATTAAACTATCCAATTCATTGGGTTTATACTCATTGGCAGAAAAAATAAATTCATCTAGAGAAATGTTCATTCGTTCAATAACGTTAACAAAATGACTCAGCGAAATATTCGATTCGCCGCGTTCGAACTTGGATAAAAAAGAAGTCGATAAGATCCCATTAGAAACTTGTCGTAAGGAGTACCCTTTTTCTTCGCGCATTCGTCTTAGTACTTGGCCATAATTTTTTTCCATAGACTTGTTCCTCACTTTCCTTTATATGACACATATATACTTTTTTCATTTTTTTGTAGTACACTAAATTTATCTTAAGAAAGGCTAGGTGGTATTGATGAAAAAATTTATCAAAAAGAATTTCTTTAATATCTTAGGTGTTCTTGTTACCGTTGGCGCTCCTCCTGTTGTTTATGGAACATACGCATTACTTCCAGCCCTATTCTAGTCAGTCGAATAAATAAATGCAAAAGAGGAGTTTCTGTCATTTGTGAACCTACAACCCTCACGAATTGTATTCGAACCCTTTATCCTAATCTACTCCTCTTTTGTATTTTTTGTGATCCATTGGTTATTTCTTGTCTTATATGACAATATTTAAATCTTTAAAAACAGCTAAGTTCAAATGTGAAGAACAAAGTTGCCTTTATGTACTAAAGGAGTGAATGGTCATGGATACAGTAAAAAACAAAATAAATGTCCGGTATGCCTATGTCTTAATCAAATGCGATGCTGAAATTGAATTAGAGATCGATCAGGAAGACTTTATTTTAAACGCTGATGGAGAAGTAGATATTCCTTTAGAAAAAATTTTAAGAAAAAACGATTTAACGTTAAATGATTTATACCTTATGAATATTCAAAAATTGTTGTTCGTTCGGAAAAGTGATGGGCATTCTTGCATCCTAAGACAGATATGCCTTAATGTAAATTTATAAGGCTGTTACATTACTTAAAATATAGAAAGTAGAGCATTTCTTATGAATATACCCCCGGAAACGAAAATACTTTAGAACGGTGCTGACATTGTTCGATGAGTATTTTCGTTATTTTTGTTGCTCGCTTTACCATTGCTTTCGTTATCTTTAAAGTATCTTTAGTTTACTACGTATTCAAAGAAACAAAAAACAATATCCTGCTAAAATTTTTATCTAGTTTCGATAACTAGATAGTGACACATCTATAACCGTGTGTTAAAATGAATTTGTTGAACGAGTACAACTATTTTACTATAATTAAGTTCATGACAGGTTATCGTAGTTCTTGTACCGTTTTATTTTTCTTAAGGAGGTTATTTACTTTGGTCAAGACACCCACATTTACAAAAAAATACTTGATTCGCAATGAGGTTTTAAATGCGGTTACTCATGGAATCGGAGTCTTGTTGAGCATAGCTGGTCTGGTATTGTTACTTATGAAAGGTTCTCAAAGTGGTTCCACAATAGAACTTGCCTCTTACATTGTTTATGGATCAAGTCTCATTCTGTTGTATTTATGTTCTACCTTGTATCATAGTTTGAGTTTTACCCGTGTCAGAAGGTTATTCAAAATATTTGACCACAGCAGTATTTATGTGTTGATCGCAGGAACGTATACCCCTTATTACTTAGTAACCATCGGCGGAACTTTAGGATGGACAATGTTTAGTATCGTTTGGGTCATTGCTCTATCTGGTATCATTTTCAAGAGCGTGGCTGTGGAAAAATTCCCAAATGTTTCTACCCTAGTTTATATTGGAATGGGATTGCTCTGTGTCTTTACGTTTAAACCTTTATATGAAGGCCTGGGAACAAACGGTTTGTATTTATTGGTTGCTGGTGGAGCCGCTTATATCATTGGAACGATTTTTTACAGTTTACGAAATGTTAAGTACATGCATGTAGTATGGCACCTGTTTGTTTTATTAGGAACCGGGTTAATGTTTCTCTCCATTCTATTTTATGTTTAAACCGATACAATTTCTCTCTTTAACTCAGCAGCTTTATCTTCTGAGTTAAAGAGTTTTTTTAACATCTAGTTGTTTATCTTATCGGCCTTTTTTTAAAAAAATTTAATATTTCAAATTGACGTTACAAAAGTTTCACATATGACTGGTATACTGTCTATCAGTGAGTCTGTATTTAAGACTTTATTCTTTTTGTTAAATTTACTTTTATACTTTTCATGGTAAGATAAACATATAATAAGACAGAATGATTGGAATGAAAGGAGAATATTATGCCATTTTACTTTTTTTGGGACCCAACGATGATTTTTATTCTCATTGGATTAGTGATTTCCGGTATTGCAAGCAGTTATGTGCGCAGCACGTACAATAAATATTCAGATATAGGAAATTCCAGAGGACTTACTGCATGGGAAGTTTCTCGAAATATTTTAGATAATGCAGGTTTACAAGACGTGGCCTTAGATCGTGTTCAAGGCGACTTGACCGACCATTACGATTCTCAAAACAATATTTTGCGTTTATCAGATGCTACTTACAACTCAACTTCTGTAGCAGCGATCGGTGTAGCCGCTCATGAGACTGGTCATGCTATTCAAGACCAGGTAAGTTATTTTCCACTTAAATTAAGAAGTACTTTGGTTCCTGTAGCCAACTTTGGTCAAGGAATCTCATTCCCATTGATTCTAGCAGGAGTTATCTTCGGCGGAAATCAATCACTGATCAATATTGGGATCCTATTTTTCTCGTTGACTTTAGTATTCCAATTGGTTACTTTACCCGTTGAATTTGATGCATCAAATCGCGCTATCGCCATATTAGACAGCCAACAAATTTTAACTCCTGAGGAATTAGACCAAGCCAGACATGTTCTACGTGCCGCAGCCTTAACATATGTTGCTGCTGCAGTCGCCTCTTTCTTGCAAGTTCTAAGACTCGTTCTCCTATTCGGAGGCGGCAGACGAAATGACTAGAGAGAAGAACGGAACAAAGCTTCTAGGAAGCAAAAAGCGAGAGACCACTTTGTAAGTGGCTTCTCGCTTTTTTATATCGTTTAAATCCAGTTAACATCCACATCGTCGATATTAACCAAAGAAAAAATATTGCTGTTCGTTATGAGTCTATTTTAAAAGTGTGCCTTTCCTGACAATGATGAGGTTCTATAGTTATACCAATCAAGAATTCATCCTAATTATAGATCAACTGCATTTCACCAAGTGATGCTTGTCTGGTGCATATCTCACTTAAAAAATACCAGTACTCTAAGGCATTCTCATCACAAACAAAAAGTTCACTTTCTATTAATTGAACACAGTTGATTGTTTAATCTAAGTTGGAGAATTGGTTGTCTTTCTCTCTCACTCCTATTTGAGCAAATGGATCATTGGTTTTGAATATCTCGTTTGTTATATCCTATAAGTCCAATTAGAGTTAATACAACTGCAATACCACTTAAACTACTTAAAGCTTTCCAATCCATCTCTTCAATTGGAATTTGAGGAACATGAGTAAAAGCTGAAAAATTAATCACCCAATCTGGAAAATCAACTAAATCGCCTATATAAATCACAATGAACGAAAATATAATATAGAACCAAGCCAAACTGCCTCCTTTTGGGAAAACACCGACCAACAGTGTAGCCAGTCCTATGACAAGCCAAATTGCTGGTACATAGACAAGTGTGGTTTTCATAATCATACTCAATTCAAGACCTTCTTCTAAAACTTGATTCGCCGTTAAATACAACCCTAGCCCTGTCATAACTTGCATCACAATTACAGAGACCAATGAAATCATATAGTAACTAGATAAGATTGTATTCCGCGATACTGCACGACTGTAATAATTTTCTACACGGCCCTGTTTTTCTTCTTTTTTTAGTTTCAAAATAATCGACATAACTGGTACTGCGGTAAAGACAGACATAATACTTATCAGTAACGCTATAAACTGTTCTGTTAAAGAAATCCCCGATTCTTCAGAAAAGTAAGCTTGAATAATATCCATATCTGAAAAATAGACTTCTAACTCTCCTAATATGGCACCGAAAGCTGCACTTAACAAAAACAAGACTACCGTCCAAGCAATTAAATTCGTTTTTTCTAAATGCCATGTTAAACCAATAGGTGTTTTTAAAAATCTAGATGCATGTACTTTACCTTTGCGATCAGGAAGCAATCCTGTATTGATATCTCTTTTTAGATTCAAGTAGAGAGCTGCTATTAGCAGTACTATTGTGCTAGACAACAAAGCTCCTATTGGCCACCAGTTGTTATTCACGAAAACTTCTGTACGAACAACCCAACCTAGTGGAGAAAGCAAAGCTAACCCTTCACTATTTACATCTCCAATTGCGCGAATAACGTATGCTGCAATTAAAACGCCTAATGACAAAGCGGTTGCTCCTTTAGAAGTTTCTGCTAATTGGGCACATAATGCTGTCAAAGCAGCAAAGAATAGACCAGTTACTCCTAATAAAGTACCATAGAGAAAAGAAGCTTCCCAGATCATTCCTGATGCAGAAACAAAGCCTAACCCAACAGCCGTTAAAAGAAAGAGAATCCCATCCACAATAGCAATCATTATTCCAGAAGCAGTTAAGTATGCTAAACGGCCAACTGGCAAAGCTCGAACCATTTCTAAGCGTCCTTCTTCTTCGTCATCTCGTGTACTAGAACTGACCAATAAAATATTCATGACACCAACAGCAATAACTGTAAATAATAACATCTCATTTGCAAAAACCGCCCCAATATTGTAATCCTCTATAGCATAATTAGGACCTAACATTGCATTCATTGCCGGATTCTCCATAGTTAAAGCAAATCCCATAATGTCTTCTTGAGTTACATAAACTGTAGGATACACATTCGCTACAGTTAATGTAATCCCTACCACCCCTATTAACCAAAGAAAAATTTTGAATTGATTCTGGCGCAGCAGCAATTTTGTTATCTTTCGGGTTTCTTTAAACAACTGCTTTCCCATTAATGAACACCTCCACCTTTAAGTTCTTGTGCGGAAGATTCCCCTTCATAATGACGCATAAATAAATCTTCTAGTGTTGGTGCAGTACTTTCTAACTTTAAGACACCAAAATTACTGATGTACTCTATTGTCTCTGCCATTTGTTCTGTATCTACTTGGAAATGCCAACCCGTTTCATTTTGATACACATCATGGATGCCTTTCAGTTCAGTTAACCCTGTCAATTCTTTTGCTGTTTCAACTGTAAATTTCGTACGTGTAAGATGACGTAATTCGGTTAAAGTGCCTTTTTCTATCATTTCACCTTCCCGAATAATAGCGACTCGGTCGCATAATGTTTCTACTTCAGATAAGATATGACTTGATAGTAAGACACTTTTTCCTTGCTCCTTAGCTTCTAAAACGTATTCTTGAAAGATGCGTTCCATTAATGGATCTAGTCCAGAAGTAGGTTCATCTAAAATATATAAATCTGCATCTGATGCAAAAGCAGAAATAAGAGCAATTTTTTGGCGATTTCCTTTTGAATAGGTGCGGCATTTTTTAGAGGGGTCCAAGTCAAAGTGTTGGATTAATCTATCTCGTTTAGTTGGATTAATTTCCCTCCCACGCATCTTCAAGAACAAATCAATTACTTGTCCTCCAGTCAAATTGGGCCATAAATTGGCATCTCCTGGCACATAGGCAATCCGTTTATGTATCTCGACTGAATCGCGCCAAGCATCTTTTCCAAAGATAGTTACTTGTCCTTCAGTAGGCTTCAATAGTCCTAATAACACACGGATAGTCGTAGATTTTCCAGCCCCGTTTGGTCCAATAAATCCGTAAATTTCGCCTTCGTTCATGATCAAGTCAATATTATTCAACGCTATAAATTTCCCAAACTTTTTGGTTAGTCCTTTAATTTCTACAATACTCATTTCAACTTTCCTCCCTTAATTTGTCCAACAAGTATCTTATATTTCAAAAAAATTCTAAAAAGACTCCAAGTTGTTTGACATTAATTTATCATTTTATTGTCGCATTAGCCAATAGGATAATTTAACTACTCATTAGATTTCCTCTTGAAATATAGAACTAGAAGAAGGATAATAATGATAATACACTAAGATAATCATTAGAATATATTGAGATTTTAATTCAATACTTCTTTTATTACATATAGGAGGATAAAGATGAAAAAAATCACTACGGAAAGTTTATTTGAGTTGAAAAATGTCTCTCAACCTGTCGTTTGGAAGGATACTATTTTTTATTTGGAGACACAAATCGATAAAAAAGAAAATCTATACCGAACTGGGATCAAAAGTTTAAATCATTTAACGAAACAACGACTAAACTGGGGAGATACTGGTTCAGTGAATACGGCTATCAAAATTTCTCCGAATAACAAATGGTTGTCTTACTTATCTAACGGAACCACAGATAAAAAGATGCAACTTATGGTCATGCCTTTAGATGGTGGAAGCCCTATTCAATTGACGGAAGAAAAAGAAGGGGTTTCAACTTATTATTGGTCTAGTACTGGTTCAAGTATCTATTATCAAACTTCTGCTGAACTAGAATTAGAAGAGGAATTGAGCGGAGATAAAAAGGACAGCAAAAAGGAAGAATCGGATAAATTACCAGAGGCTACCATCATCACCAACTTGACCTATAAACTAGATGGTGCTGGATTATTGCCGGAAAATCAGCAATACCATGTCAAAAAGGTCGATATAGCTACTAAAAACAGCCATACTATTCTGACAAGAAAAGAAAGTTTCGCTTTGAATTATGTCGCTAAAGATGAAAGTTATCTGATTTATGCCGATGAATTAGATCCAGATGATGAATGGGATTATGGAGCAACCGTCTATTGGTACGATATAGCTACAAAAGAAAGTCATTCATTGACTACATCCATTCCTCAAGGCAGTTTTGGTTTCGGAGCGATGTCACCAAAAGAGGATTACCTGCTATTAGTCGGAAATGATTTTGAATATGCTTTTGTCACACAGAATAAATTATATGGATACGACCTTATTTCACATCAATTGACCTGTCTAACAGCCAAACAAGATATTGAGATTGGCGATGTACTAGTTGGTGATTTTCAACAACAAGCTGCTGGTATCGATCCTATTTGGCTGAACGAGGAAGAATACCTGTTTTCAACTACTGAACACGGTAAAATCAAGCTGTACAAAGGAAACCGGTCAGCAGAAACTTCGACTCTTTTTGACGAGCCGATGCATTTAACGGATGGAAGTTTGATTCCAAATAGCCAAACAATAGTAGTAACCTATTCTACCACCACTAAACCAAGCGGATTAGGATTCATTGATCTAGAAACAGGCAATCTCGAAGCTGTATACAACCCAAATGAATCCTTTGAAAAAGAACACACCATTGTGGAGCCTGAAATGTTTTGGTACAAAGGTGCTGATGATTGGGATATTCAAGGTTGGTACTTAGCTCCTTTAGAAAAAGCAGCTTCTCATCCAGCTGTTTTATACATTCACGGTGGACCTCAAGTGAGTTATGGTGAAACATTCTTCCATGAAATGCAAACACTGGCTGCTAAAGGATATGGAGTCATTATGTTAAATCCTCGTGGCGGAAATGGCTATGGACAGCAATTTGTGGCTTCTATTTTAGGCGATTATGGGAATAAAGATTTTGAAGACTTGATGCTGGGAACAGACGCTGTGCTGGATGCCCATCCAGAGATCAATCAAGAGGAAGTTTATGTAGCTGGAGGAAGTTACGGTGGTTTTATGACCAACTGGATCGTTGGACATACCGACCGTTTCAAAGCAGCCGTGACCCAACGCTCCATTTCTAACTGGATCAGCTTCTATGGAACCAGCGACATTGGGCCCTTCTTTGTCAAATTCCAATTGCAGCATGAATTAGATGATGTGGAAAAATTATGGGAAATGTCTCCTCTAGCTCATGCACATAAAGCTAAAACACCTATTTTAGTGATGCACAGTGACGAAGATCTGCGTTGTCCAAAAGAACAAGGCGAACAATTCTATGTCGCCATGAAACGTCAAGACGTCGATACTCAATTCATGACCTTCCCTAAATCCAGCCATGGGTTGTCACGCAATGGACTACCAAATTTAAGAATCCAACGATTGAAAGCTGTTCTAAACTGGTTCGAAACACACTAAGAATAAGAGAGTGGAACAAGGCGTTTAGCTCTCCGGACAAAATAGAAACGACGAAAGTTAGGTGTTCACTTTACCTAACTTTCGTCGTTTCTATTTTGGTAGTGAGAGTTGCCTTGTGCAACTCGTCTAAGAGAGTGGAACAAGGCGTTCTAGCTCAAATTTTATTTTCAATAAAAAAGCAGAAGTATATACTTTTTTTACTCAAAGAAGTATATACTTAACTTATTCTTTCTCAGGAGGTTAGTCATGTGAATATCAAAGAAACTGTAACACTAGCAAATGGGGTAGAAATGCCCAGATTAGGTTTAGGAGTGTGGCAAGTTGAGGATGGTCAAGAGGTTGTCCAATCTGTAAAAACGGCTTTAGACACAGGTTACATTATGATAGATACCGCTGCTGGGTATGGTAATGAAACAGGTGTAGGCCAAGCCATCAAAGAAGCGGGCGTAAAACGAGAGGACATTTTCGTTACTACTAAAGTAGCCAATTCAGATCAAGGATATGAAACTACATTAGAAGCTTTTGAAACCAGTTTGAATAAATTAGGTTTGGATTACATTGATTTGTATTTGATCCATTGGCCGGTAGCTGATTCATTTAATGATACTTGGAAAGCTATGGAAGAATTATACGAAAGCAAAAAGATACGCGCCATTGGTGTATGTAACTTCCACAAGCACCATTTTGAAAAATTAATGCGTACCGCTCGCATCAAGCCTATGGTGAACCAAATCGAATTGCATCCGCTATTAAACCAAGAATCTTTGCGCACATATTGCGCCGAAAATGATATTGTAGTGGAAGCTTATTCTCCACTAGGCAGCGGTAAAATCTTAGACAACCAGGACCTCAAAGAAATTGCAGATAAATACAACAAAACAGTAGCCCAAATCATTTTACGTTGGGATATGCAAATCGGCGTGGTAACGATACCTAAGTCCGTTCATCAAGAACGCATTCAACAAAATGCAGCTATTTTTGATTTCGAACTAACTGAAGAAGATATGCATAAAATCAATGCCTTAAACAAAAACGAGCGTACAGGATGGAATCCCGAACGTTTTGACAATAAATAACAAGCAACGGTTCTATAGTAAAAAAGCAGAAGACAGTTAAACTTGTCTTCTGCTTTTTGCCATAGATTTGTTCATCAGATTGATTAAAAAATGAAAGTCGCTTTCTTTAATCAGTGAGGTCCTTTTATTTTCTTGTTAAATTTAATTCAGCAAATTGGCCCATCTGGCGTGTTCTTTTTAACGTCCACTCTGAATGATAATTCCCATTGTTAAATAAAGATATTCCCTCACCTAACAGTACAGGTGCGATTGTAATAATTAATTCATCTACTAAATCCGCTTCTAAAAAATCACGGATGACTACTCCGCCGCCCATTAACCAAATATTTTTTCCTTTTTGGCTCTTCATGACTTCAATTAGGCGCTTTGGTTCTTCTTTTGTATAATGAACATTTTCAAACGACTCGTTGGCTGTGTAAGAATACACATACGTCATTTTATCTTTATATGGATTCTCGCCTTTCGTTTCTTTCATTACCCAGTCAAACGTTCTTCTGCCCATAATAACGGTGTCTACTGTCTGGTCAAACTCTGCTATTCCTTTGTTTGCTTCCTCTTGCCCTTCTATCTTAAAAAGCCAATCCAGGCTTTCTTCTTCAGTAGCGATATATCCGTCCAAACTGCAAGCAATATTCAATACTACTTTACGTTCTGATTGATTCATTCTACTACATCCTTTCCTATAACAGAAAGAGCAGAAACCCCATTACGCGGATTTCTGCTCTTTCTGTTTAGCTTAGTCTAAACCAATTTCTTCTCTAACAACCGCTGCGATACGATCAACATAGTTGTTTACTTTTTCTTCAGACGGTGCTTCAGCCATTACACGCAATAAGGGTTCTGTTCCGCTCGGACGAACCAATACGCGCCCATTGCCTGCCATTTCAGCTTCTACTTCTTCAATAGCTTTCTTGATAGCTGGAACTTCCATAGCGCCATTTTTATCGCTGACTCTTATATTTACCAGCTTTTGAGGATACTCTGTAACTTCTTCAGCCAATTCAGATAATTTTTTTCCGGTTTCTTTCATAACGTTCAATAATTGAACCGCAGAAAGTAAGCCATCACCCGTTGTATGGTAATCTAAGAATACCATATGTCCTGATTGTTCCCCACCTAAATTGTAGTCGTTTTTACGCATTTCTTCTACTACATAGCGGTCTCCAACCTTAGTTTTCAAGGCTTTCATTCCAGCAGATTCCACAGCTTTGTGGAATCCTAAATTACTCATGACTGTTGAAACAATTGTATCTTTTTTCAAATGACCTTTGTCTTTCATGTGTTTACCGCAAATATACATGATTTTATCGCCATCAACAATATTTCCTAATTCGTCTACAGCAATAATCCGGTCGCCATCGCCGTCAAATGCTAAGCCAGCATCTGCACCTTTTTCGACAACCATTTCAGCTAATTTTTGAGGGTGTGTGGACCCTACTCCGTCATTGATATTCAGTCCATTGGGAGAAATACCCATAACGTCAAATTCAGTTTCTAAATCAGCAAACAAACGATTGATCAATGGGCTTGTAGCGCCATTTGCTCCATCTAGACAAACTTGCAATCCATTCAAATCACCTGCAATGGTTTGTTGTAAGAATTGTGTGTACTTTTGAGAACCTTCTTTGTAATCTTCAACACTTCCCAGTCCTGCTGCGCTTGGACGTGGTAGTTCGTCTTCATCTTGGTCTAAAAATACTTCAATTTCATCTTCTTGATCATCTGATAATTTGAATCCATCTGAACCAAAGAATTTGATACCATTATCTGGAGCCGGATTATGAGACGCTGAGATCATTACTCCAGCTGCTGCTCCTTGTACTCTTGTTAAATAAGCTACTCCCGGCGTACTGATAACGCCTAGCTTAAGAACTTCGATTCCTACAGACATCAACCCAGAAATCAATGCATACTCCAATAATTGTCCGGACATGCGTGTATCTCTACCCACCAAAACACGAGGTTGTTCGTCTCCCTCTGTATGTTGTGATAGCACATAGCCACCGTATCTTCCAAGTTTAAATGCTAGTTCTGGTGTAAGTTCTGAGTTTGCAACCCCTCTTACTCCATCAGTTCCAAAATATTTTCCCATTTTTCAAAAGCTCCTTTTCAGTAATTGAATCGATTGCTTATTTTTGTATTGAATCATCATTTTAATCACTATTCACTCAAACACTTTTTTCGTTATTCACTGTTGTCTTCTTCTGTACTCTCTTCTGTACTTTGATCAGAAGATGCTGAACTTTCTGAGCTGCCGGAGCTTTCCGTAGTTTCACTGCTTTCAGACTCTGCACTGCTCTCGGCACTGTTTTCAGATTCAGCACTACTTTCGGATGTAGAACCTGAAGTCTCATTCGTTGGCGGATCTGGTTCATCAATCGGATCAGAATTCCCTGCTTCTTCATCAACAGTTACCGTAACATCTACTTCTATCGTCTCCGGCAACACTGATGTCGCATTATTCGGTATAGGTACTGCGATTTCTACAGTAGACGTCTCAGTTATGCCTGTAATATCCACGGGTACTTCCAGATCTGTTAAGGCCTCCAAAACACTGTCTTCCGCCACAAGGTTTGCTATCGTTTCCGTGCCTTCAGCAAATTCCAGCTCATACGTATAACCTTCTACGGGCGTACCGGTTTGGATTAGTGACATAGGCAAGTCCTTATTATTTGAAGAGACTGGAATCGTTACATTGACTTCACTAGGTGTCACTTCAACATCTAGTTGATTTCCCTCAGCATCTGTCACAATAACCGGCAGTGTTTCACTGATGTCGGAATTGATGTTTTCTTCCTCTGAAAGTCTGACTTGGACATTTGCGATCTGTTCTAATGTAGAAGCTGCTCCTTCAACAAGAACTGTCTCTGTATCCACAATTGGAGTCCCAGCTTCATATCCTCTTGCTAAAGATTCCTCATCAAATAAAACAGATACATCATAGTTATCGCTGGCACGTTCTTCGATATTGATCGTCACCTCTGAAGGATAAAGCGTGTATTCCAGTTCATCAGATAAGCCAGATGGTATCAACTCTATCGTGAAAGTTCCCTCACCTAATTCATTTAAATCGGGTGTTACAATATCAAAACTTTCAGTAGTCAATGTGTTTAATAAGATCGCAGTAGATCCTTCTAACAAAATAGACACTGATTCAGGTACACCTGTTACAAAATACTTTTCTTGATCAATATTCACAATAACAGGCAAATCGGTGATCATTTCAGAACTATTTACCGTAGCTCCTCCTGATCGATTGTTTGTACTAAACTGTCTGTTGTTTTCATTATTTACATACGCAAACAATAATATCGCAAATGCTAGTGCTACAATCCGTAGGAACCAAGGAGAATTCGTTACTTTTTCAATCATTTTTTAGAAGCCCCCTTTTTAAAACTATTAAAGAAAGTTTGAATAGGGTTGCTTGTTTGTTCTTCATCATTCGTTACTAAGGCTTTTGTTAAGAATACCTCAAAATCTTCTTTCGATAAGTCACGGTACAAGTTGCCGTTTTGTGTAATACTCACCCCGCCAGTTTCTTCAGAAACAATAATGGTCAAGGCGTCAGATACTTCGCTCAACCCAATGGCTGCTCTATGGCGAGTTCCTAACTCTTTAGAAATCAACGAGCTTTCCGATAGTGGTAAATAGCTTGCTGCTGAAGCAATTTTAAAATCTTGAATGATAACTGCTCCATCATGTAACGGAGTATTCGGGATAAATATATTGATCAATAACTCCCCAGAGATATCTGCACTCAAAGGAATCCCCGTGTTAATATATTCTTCTAGCCCTGTTTCCATTTCAATAGCCATTAACGCACCTATTCGGCGTTTACTCATGTATTGAACAGACTTTAGTATACTTGATACAAGTTCTTCGCCAGGATCTTTTTTCTTTTTCATACGATTGAATAAAGAACCTCTTCCTAGATGCTCTAAACCTCTGCGCATTTCAGGCTGGAAAATAATGATCAAAGCCAATACAGCCCACTGAATCACTAAATCCACAATCCATTCTACCGTTTGAAGCTGGAAGAAGTAACTTCCAATTTTTATAAGTACAATAATGGAAATTCCTTTTAACAACTGAACAGCTCTTGTTCCTCTAACTACAATAATGAGCTGATAAATGAAAAATGCAACAATCAGGATATCTATTAAATTGACAAACGAGCGCCATGTAAAAAGTAGTGACCAATCTATTGACATGTGGACACCTCCAAAAGGGTAAAATTGTCACTCAGTCCATATTATAGCATAAATTAATTTGAATGACGCTATTTCATTGTACGACCTGAGATCTTTTTCTCATTCATTTTTTTCCTGTAAATGAGGGTGAACAGCTGGAAAAACAATAAAATAAATTCATCCGGTAACCTTTGTGTACCTTAATGAACCATTATTCTGCTAAAATGTCACGCAAGAGTAAATTACATTCCCTATTATCTAAAATTGAATCCATAAAAGCACGCAATGCTATTTTACGTTACTATTTGAAAAAAAGGTTCAGAAAACGTTACGCAAATAAGATAAACTACCTTTACTTCCACTCTTTAGACGTGCTTCCCTCGCGGCAGGACTGCTTTTCCGCTATCACAAAAAAAAACACCAATCAGTTATTTTCCTGATTGATGGTTCCGTCTCACTATAATGAGTCATGCAGGATTCGAACCTGCGACCCTCTGATTAAAAGTCAGATGCTCTACCAACTGAGCTAATGACTCGTAAATTAAACTAGCATGGCTTCGTCCTAGTCTCACAAAGGGAAACCCTTCACTACCTTCGGCGCTAAGAAGCTTAACTGCTGTGTTCGGCATGGGAACAGGTGTGTCCTTCTTGCCATCAAAACCACACATAGGTTAATTTACAACTGGGCTAGCTGGATTCGAACCAACGCATGAGGGAGTCAAAGTCCCTTGCCTTACCGCTTGGCTACAGCCCATAAATAATGGAGGGGGGCAGATTCGAACTGCCGAACCCGAAGGAGCGGATTTACAGTCCGCCGCGTTTAGCCACTTCGCTACCCCTCCAAAAATCAATTGCTGGTTTTCAGCAACAAAAATATCATACAACGAAACGGCTATCTGTGTCAAGAAAAAAACGATTATTTATGCAGTTCATTTGGATAACGCCTATTTTTTACAATTTATTAGAAGAACTCTATTCATGCCTCTAAAAAAAATAGAAAAAAATCTCGATTCACGTTTTTATTGCGCCTTAAACAGAATAATATTTTTTTTATTTCTTGTTGTCTTCTTAATGGTTGGACGTCAACCCCATTTAAGAACCCTCTCCTTTCGCAAAATCGATACAGGATTCTGTTTATTATGATGCAAAATCATATATTGGTGGGCGAAATAAAAAAGGAACCCTATAGAGATAGGATTATCGATACAGGATTTTATCCAATTTCATGTATCGTAGGTGTAAAATTATAGAGTATTAATTACTTACTTCTGAGATATAATAACAATAAATAAATGAGTAACTATTGAATTCAATTGGAGGTCCTAATGAAATTAAATCTATTGAAGTTTAAGGAAGATGATTTTGACTATTATTATCAACTTGTTTCAAATGATCGTGTTATGTCTCAAATCACTGAAAGAGCTATTCCCTATGAAGAAGCCAAAACAAATTTCCAAAAATTAGTAACCTATAATAAAAAAAATAACGATTATGGTTCATACAAAATATCTATGGATTTAGATCAAAAATTTATTGGACTTGCTCATTAAACTTTGAATGAAAAACAACCTAATGAAGCAGAAATAGGCTATATGATACTTCCAAAATATTGGGGAAGAGGTTATGGAACTGGTGTAGCAAATCAATTAATTGAGATAGCAAGCCTACTAGGGTTAGAGAAAATACAAGCTATCATTGATCCAGAAAACGTTGCTTCTAGAAAAATATTAAGTAATCAAGGTTTCATATCTGAAATTGTTTGTGAAATAGACGGATTGCCCGGAGAAATATTAAGTAAAAAATTATAGTTTCCATGTAAAAGCGTGAGTAGTAAAAGACTTGTGCTAGCAAGGTTTTTACTACTCACTCTTTTATCTAATTTAGTGTATTAGATCTTTTTACTTGAACCTAACGTTACGTAACGGTATATGGTAATTGT
>NZ_JBGQQS010000002.1:0-234474 GCF_045528365.1 Desemzia sp. FAM 23988 | reverse complement strand
CCTTTACGATTATATTTAGGCGCTCAAACCTATAATTGTATGGTAACGGTCTTCCTCTTTTTTTGTCAACTTAAAAAACGATCGTCATTCGTCTTTTATTTCTACCACCGAATATTTTACACTAAGTTCAGAAGTTCGTGTATTTTTTATTCAGAAGTTCGTGTATTTTTTTTCAAATTCCGATATTTGTATTCTTTTCTAAGCTTGTACATATTGTGAAGATAGCTAATAATAGTTTTGGTCACTGCATAAGTCGGAACAGCTATGATCATTCCCAGCACACCTGATAGATTTCCTGCCACCAATAACAATACGATGATGGTCAGTGGATGGATATCTAAGGATTTCCCTATGATATTAGGTGAAACCAGATTGCTTTCAATTTGTTGAATGACCAATACTACTAGAGCTACTTTCAAAGCTTGAACAGGTGAGATGGTCAGAGCCAAGACAACGGCTGGAGCAGCACCGATAAATGGTCCAAGATAAGGAATGATATTCGTTACGCCGGCAATCAGTCCTAACAGCAATGCATAAGGCTGCCCAACGAGTAAATACCCTAAATAAGTAAAGATACCAATGAATAAACACACTAAAGCTTGTCCACTAATATAAGAAGAAATGGTATTGTTCATTTGTCCCATTAAACCAATCATTTCTGTCCGGTACTCAAAAGGTAAAAACCGAGAGATGGCTTGGGGCAATTTACTGCCATCACGGAACATATAAAATAACATAATCGGTACGGTAACAATAAAAATCGCTGCATTGGTTACGATACCGACTAGAGAGCCCAAACTTGTGGTGACATTTGTGATCAAGAAATTCGAAACACTTCTTATCGTCAATCCAAAAGAATCCACGATTTCAGTAACATCAATTTCCTTAAACCACTCTTGCTCTTCTAATTTGGCTAATTGCATTTCTAAATTATTGACTACTTTTGGCAAGTTCTCCAGTAATTGCCCGATTTGTGTCAGAATGGCTGGAATCAATGTCAAAACCAAAATGATTACAATGCTAATAAAAACCAAGAGTACGATAGGAGTAGCGATTTTTCTTTTGATATTGATTTTTTCCAGTAAAGATACAATCGGAGTCAGCAGGTAATACAGAAATCCAGCAGTTAGAATCGGCATAAACAGTGTAGCTATAAATGTTGTGACGGGGAAAAATAGGAAGTCGATTTTTGTCATAATAAAAATAATGGTGACGACTACCAATAGCCACACTGTCCAGAACATCAACTTAGAATCTTTCATTTTATTCATATTTTGCATTCCTCTTTCGCGAAGGGTCATAAATTTTTTAATTCATTTTTGAGAACAGGTAATTTTCCACTAATTGTTCGGTGGCAACTATCGAGTCATTATGCGTTCTTTCATAGGCGTGGCTAGCATCAATTCCAGCTCCGATCAAGGCATGTCGTACGTCGGCTCCAGCTTTCATAGCTGCTGAAGCATCGCTTCCATAATAAGGATAAATATCTAATTGGTACGGGATTTGATTTTTTTCACACAAGTTAGTCAAGTTTTTTCTAAATTCATAGTGATATGGACCACTCGCATCTTTCACACAAATGGAAACAGAATATTCATCTGTTTGTTGGTCATCGCCCATAGCTCCCATATCAACTGCTAAATACTCCACTACTTTATCTGAAATATTGGAGTTGCCGCCATATCCGATTTCTTCATTGTTCGAGATAAAAAAATGCGTCGTATACGGCAATTTTCTATTGTCTGTCTTTAATTTCTTCAAGAATTGGATCAAGATTGCTACGCTCACTTTGTCATCTAAGTGACGCGACTTGATAAAACCTGTTTCTGTAATTTCGGTACGAGCATCGAAGCTGATAAAGTCTCCGACTGAAATTCCAAGAGCTTTAGTTTCTTCAGCGTTTGTGATTTTTTCGTCTATTCTAACTTCGATGTTGTCTTGGTTCCTTTCTGCTTCTCCGGCATCTTTATACACATGAACGCTCGTTTGGTGCATCAGGATTGTGCCAGAGTAAGTAGTATCATTCGCAGTATGAATAGTGCAGTATTCTCCTTCAATAGCATTGAATCGAAATCCACCAATCAAATCGATTTTCAAACGGCCATCTGGTTTGATGGCGCGGACCATCGCTCCTAATGTATCTACATGAGCAGTGATGAAGCGTTCTTGTTCCTTGGTTTCGCCCTCTACGGTAACAATTAAACTCCCTTTTCGATTAATAGTCGGTTGATACCCTGCTTTTACCAAGGTAGATTGGATTGACGCAATGATTTCGTATGTATTGCCTGTTGGAGAAGGAATCGTAGTTAGTTTTTTAACGACATCAATTGTTTTTTCAGACATTTATTTAACTCCATTCTATGTAATTTTTTATAATTTTAGTATAAGCTAAAGAGTTTGAGAATGAAAGGCAGGTATTTGTTTTCAAATTTCTTTTCTTTCGCAAAATCAGTTCTGATCATTTTCCATAACCCCTTTTTAAAAACGATAGCAAAAACCCTTCAACATTTGCCGTTGAAGGGTTTCCTTACAAGCTGCTTACTTATTTATCCGCTTTTTCGTACGGTTTAAATGTCAACTTATACTCTTCATTTAGTATCAGAGCAGCTGAAAATAGTTGTCCATTTTTTTTCTTAAATCCTTTTAATAGTGCAGACTCTCTCTGAGACAGCAGCTTTTTGATGGTAGCCTCAGACAACGTTTTTCCTATAAAACGTTTCGGCAAGGTAAATGAACAACCGTTACTGTATCCCTGACAACCATAAAATTTTCCTTTATCCATTATCGATTTCCCGCATACAGGGCATATTCCAACTTCTTTTTTTGCAGAGGTCGAAGCGCTTATCTGGTCAGACCAGTCACTGCTTTCCATCACTTCAGCACTTGAAACGATGGTATGATGAATAAATTTTTGGATATTCGTCAAGAAAGCTTGTTGCGTACCTTCTTCTTTCTTTATTTTCTTTAAATAGGTTTCCCACTTAGCTGTCATCTCAGGGCTGCTTAATAAGGTGTTTTCCACTGCTTGACAGAGTATGACCCCTTTTGGAGTGATCGTCACATTATTTTTTTGAATATCAATGTAGGTTTGTTTTTTTAGTGTTTCAAGGACGTTCGCCCTTGTCGCCTCTGTGCCTATTCCTTCAGTCGCTTTTAAAATTTCTTTTTCTTCTTCATTTTCCAACTCTTTGCCACACGTCTTCATTGCTGTGATCAAAGTTCCCTCTGTGTATGCTTTTGGCGGAGATGTAAATCCTTCTGTTGTTTTTAATTCAGTATCAACAGATTCTTTTTCTCTCAGCAAAGGCAGCTCTGTATTCTCTTCCTTCTCTGTTTTCTGGCTCATCGAAAATTCCAGTCTTCGCCAGCCTTTATCCAGTACCGTTTTCCCTTTACTGATAAAAGGCACTCCCTTAATATCTACAGTAACAACGGTTTCATCATATTGATAATCTGTTTCGAACATGGCTACTGTTCGTTTCAACACCGTAAAGTAAATTTCTTTTTGAATAGAAGAAAGTTTCGTTAATTCTTTTTGTGTCGGTACTTTTTTTGTGGGAATAATGGCATAGTGTTCTTGTACTTTCGATCCATCAACATAACGCTTGCGTTTGCTTTTATTAGGCTGATCAATAGCGTAGTTTAGTACACTTTGATAGCCTTCCAATCTGTCAAGCAGATAATAGAACTCTGAATCTGTAATATACCGGCAATCACTTCGCGGATAACTCAGTAATTTAGCCTCATAAAGTGACTGTACATGTTTTAACGTATCTGAAGGGCTCACTTTATATTTCTTATTGACAAGACTCTGCAAGTCGCTTAAAGAAAATAAATATGGCGACGGCTGTGAGATTCTTTTTGTTTTTATATCCGTGATCGTACCTGGATTATTAGCTAGTAATAGATGCATTTGTATCAATTCTTGCAATTCTTTTTTTGTTTGAAATTTTTTAGTATATTTGGCTTTAAAGGTTCCATTTTCAGCAGTTACCATAGCGTGTAATTCATAAAAAGGTTGAGGAACAAACGTGTCAATTTCTTTTTGACGATTATAAATCATATACAAGGTTGGTGTTTGAACACGTCCTACACTAAATACCCCTTCGTTAATACCTTTTTTCTGTAGCGATAACGTATACAGGCGAGATAAATTAATGCCCACTAACCAGTCGCTGATTTGTCTAGTTTGTGCTTCAATATAAGCAGAATAAAAGTCTCTCCCTTCTCTTAGAGCATTAAACCCTTTTTGGATTTCATCTGCTTCCAAAGAATTAATCCATAATCGCTTGATTTCTTTATTCTCCACTTTTGCTTGATGGATAATTGATCTCGCAATATTTTCCCCTTCTCGATCGCTATCGGTTGCTATAACAATTTGGTCAGCGTCTTTTAATAACTTTTTTACTACTTGAAATTGCTTGGTTTTTCCTCGGCCTACTTTGAATTTAAATTGTTCTGGGATGATAGGCAATTCTCTCATATCCCATTTTTTCCATTTTTCTTTGTATTCATCAGGAGCAGCCAATTCCACCAGATGCCCAAATCCCCATGTGATAATATCAGTGGATGAGTGCAACACGATATAGCCGTCTTTTTTGGAGTATTTGCCAAATGACTCAGCATAGGCTTGTGCTTGTGAAGGTTTCTCTGCTAAAATAACACGTTTCATACTTTTCACATTCCTTAATTCTCTATTTTAATAAATGATTTTTCCTTCATTTTTTTAGACTTCACTTTACCAACTTGAAAATTCTTTTCTAAGTATATAGTACACTTTTTTTACTTTATTTTTGTAAATTCTATCGACATTTAAAATGAATATCCCTTTTTTCAAAAAAATTGAAAGCAGCTACACTATTTTTTATATAGACCTGTACCAGTTTTTTGAATTGTTCTTTTTTTCTGATTGTGTTACTCTAAATAACAACTAATAAGAAAACGGGGCTGATAAAAATGAAGTTCGAATGGACGACTGATCTTGAATCTATTACATATACGGACGCATTATCCATCCGTAAGAAAGTTTTCGTTGAAGAACAAAAGGTACCAATGGACTTAGAAATTGATGAATTAGAAGATAAGACACTTCATGTTGTGGGCTACTCTAATCACGCTGCAGTTGCTACAGCTCGGATGTATGAAAAATCTCCAAAGACTTATAAAATACAGCGCGTTGCAGTAGACTCAGATTTGCGCGGACAGCAATTAGGCGCTCAATTAATGCACGAAGTAGGACGCTATGCTGCTCAATTGGGTGGAGAAGCTATGGTACTTGATGCACAAGACTATGCTATACCATTTTATGAAAAGATCGGATTCCAAATCACGGACAGTGAAGGTTTTATGGATGCGGGAATTCCCCACCATTCAATGAAAAAAGAACTACACCCATCAGAAATTTAAAGATGACGGGAAATTTTTATATTGTAAAACCACCACAAAGGTCGAGCTACAACAGCTCCACCCTTTGTGGTGGTTTTTAATTAGCGGATCAGAGAAAATTTAAAAAATAAGCGGCAATATTAAAATAAATAAATACACTGGTCAAATCACTTAATGTCGTTATAAACGGACCACTCGCTACTGCCGGATCAAATCCCAACTTATCCATCAATACTGGAATCAGGCTTCCTGCTAGATTGGCGATAGTGATTGCAAACAGCATTGCTACTCCAATAACCAGGCCTAGCACAAAGTTTGATTGCCAAATACCGATCAATAAGAAAACAGTGATTCCGGTCACTAGTCCAGTAATGAGTCCTGAAGAAAGTTCTCCCCAAATCATCCGGCCAATTTTGTTTTGTCGATCTTCTTTTTCAGCCAATCTGCGAACAGCTACAGCCAACGATTGTGTTCCTGCATTCCCTGCAGTCCCAGTAATCAATGAAATAAAAACGGCTAAAATACTTGCTTTGCTGACCATAATCTCATAATTGCTGATAAGCGTTGAAGTTCCCATTCCTAAAAATAATAAGGTCACTAACCATGGCAAGCGTTTAGAAGCTACTATAAAGGGATTTTCTGATTTTTCATCTACGTCTACCCCAGCCAAACCAGAGTAGTCACTGGTTGCTTCTTCATCAATAACATCAATAATATCATCAACCGTGATGATTCCCACTAAGCGATCCACTAAATCGATAACAGGAACCGCTAAGAAGTCATAGTCACGAATAGCGTGTGCTACTTCTTCTTGATGATCTGTTACCGTTACAGATTTCAAGCGAGTTCCCATGACATTTCCAACGAGCTCGTCATCTTTACGCGTAATCAAATCTCTTAAAGAAAGTACTCCAACCAGCTGTCTTTTTGCATTTGTCACATATAAATAATAAATGGTTTCGGCTTCTTCTGCTTGTCGCTTAACCTCTACTAAGGCTTCTTTGATCGTTTGATTTGCTGAAATGGAGACAAATTCAGTCGTCATAATCGATCCAGCTGTATTGTCTTCATAAACTAATAAATCACTGATTTCTTCCGCCTCATCAAGAGGCATCAAGTCTAGAAATTCTTTTTGTTGTTTTTGCTCCAGCTGATTTAGAATATCAACGGCGTTATCCGTGTACATCTCACTTAACATATCCGCAGCATATTGGATATTCATTTCTTGCAAATAATCTTTGATAAACTCTTCATCTTCCTCTATGGTATCAAATAAATCCGCCATTTCCTCAGGAGAAAGAAAATTATACATCCGTTTTCTTTCTTCTTCTTCTAAGGATAAATAAAATTGGCCTTGATCATAAGTATGCAGTGAAAGAAAATACCTTCTAAAATTATTGATATCGCCGTCTGCTAAATACTGTTTTAAAAATTGTAATTTATCCTCTAATCTTTCAGGGGTTTCTTTCACTTTGTTTCTTCCTTTCTACGAGGTGATGCCATGAATCTGTTGTAATCTCCAGTTTTGAATATCTTTAGGGTAGTCTGCTATCAGAACAATTCTTTCTTTTAAGAACGGATGATAAAAAGACAGCTCTCGACAATGCAGAGCTTGCCTTTGAACACACTTATTTTCTTTTCCTCCGTATAATGAATCCCCCATCAATGGAAAACCTACTGAACTAAAATGGACTCTAATTTGATGTGTACGTCCTGTATGCAGTTGGATGTCAACTAAAGTATTTTTTTCAAATTCTTCCTTTACCCAATACTCCGTTAAAGCTGGTTTGCCACTTTCATGGACTCTCCGTGTAATAATAGAATCACTTGTACGGGCGATTGGTGTGTCTATATGTCCATGCTGCTTTTTTAAGTGCCCAGATATGATGGCAGTATATTTTTTTATGACTCGTTTATCTCTCAGCTCTTGATCAATCAGTGCATGAGCGTAGCGATGTTTAGCGAAAAACATCAAACCTGATGTATCGCGATCCAACCGTGTAACGATATGAATCACTTTATTCGGGTATTCTTTTTGATTAAAATATCCTTTTACTCGATTAGCCATGGTATCTTTTGGATGGACGTTCGAAGGAATAGAAGCTACTCCTGCTGGTTTATTGACAATCAAAAAGTGATCGTCTTCAAACGCGATATCTATTGGCAGATCCGAGGGTTCGATATTAGGCGTTCCTTCATCATCCGGAACGGTGATTTGTATATGATCATTAAATGACAGCTTATAAATAGACTTTGTTTCTTTCTGATTGACTTCTATTTTGCCGCCTTGAAATTTCACTTGAGCCAACAAGCCTTTAGAAACACCTTGCTGTTTTAAAAAAGTTTTTACTTGCATCGGTTCTTTTTCTTTGTATTGCCAACTAAACATCATACTTTTGTTTCGCTCCTAAAAATCCTGCTTCTACGCGGTTCCAAAAATGGGTATGGCGGTAGCGTGCAAAATGTATTCTTTCTTCAGCCACACGATAAGACAATTCTACGATGTTTTTCTCTGAAGAGGTGAGGTGATCAATCGTTAACACAAATCCTTCAGAAGTTACTGGTTTTAACGTCAACCATTCATCTGTAGGGATAATCATCGGTGAACTTAATGTGCGAAATACGCGATTGTTTATCGAAGCTATTTCTGCGATTTGGATAGCATTGATTCTGGGATGAATAACAGCTCCCCCAACAGATTTATTGTATCCAGTCGATCCTGTAGGTGTTGAAACACACATTCCGTCACCTCTAAAACGTTCAAAAAATTCATCCTTAATATAAACATCACAGACCATCGTACCATCAACACGCTTAATGGCAGATTCATTCAATGCTAAAAAGTGAGAAGGTTCTTTACGGCTTTGGTAAGTTGCGGACACATCTAGTAAAGGATAGCTCACACTTTCACCTTTATCTCTGATCAAACTTTCCACAAGTTCTTTGATTTCAAAGTCTCGCCAATCCGTATAGAACCCTAAGTGTCCAGTATGCACCCCTACAAATCGAACTTGATTCAACATATGGGCATAGCGGTGAAAAGCAGACAACAATGTCCCATCTCCTCCTACTGTTACGACTACATCTGGATTTTTATTGTCTAATTTCAAACCAGCTTTTAAAGCTAATTCACGAAATTGTTTTACTAATGCAACTGATTTTTCACTCTCATTACTTACAATCCCTATATTCACAGTTGACCTCCTTATGTCCAATTATTTTGTGACTGTCGGTGCTTATCCTATAAGAATTTCAGACATATTTTATCGTATTTCTTCTCTGATTTGCGACATCTCTTCATCCAATCTGAATGCTGCTTCAGCTGCTCTTTCAAGACGAGATCTAAGCTCTTCAGGTAAATCATCTTGGTATTTATAGTTTAACGAATGCTCAATAGTCGCCCAAAAATTCATCGCCAACGTTCGAATTTGGATTTCCACTAAGATGTTTTTTTCCCCATCTATCAACTGAACAGGATACTCTATAATAATATGATACGAGCGGTAGCCGCTATCTTTTTTGTGTAAAATATAATCTTTTTCTTCTATAATCGTCATATCTTTTCGTTTTTGAATCAACGCTACTATATCGTGAATATCGTCTACAAATTGGCACATTATACGCAATCCAGCAATGTCTTGCATTTCATTTTCTAAATTTTCAAACGAAATGTTCCGCAATTCCATTTTACCTAAAATACTGTCAACTGGTTTGACCCTGCCAGTGACAAATTCTATTGGATTATGCATATTTTCTGCATGGTATTGTCTCCGCAATCCTCTTAGTTTCACTTTCAACTCTTCAACAGCTTGTGAATAAGGAGATAAAAATTCAGTCCAATTTTCAATCATAGCAACAACCTTCTTTATCGTTCTTGTCTTTTAAGCTTTCATAAGCTTCGAATAGTATTAGTTTACCATATTTTGAATTAAAGAAGAAACTTCGCGTAGCCTTATTCTATTCTATGTTAAACTAATTTAGATAGCATAACCTGACTAGAGATATGAAGGAGAGTTTATAATGAGCGAAGAACTAGAAATTGAATTTAAAAATCTATTGACTGAAACTGAATATTTATCTTTACTCCATTCGCTAGGAGCCAAACAATCCGATTTTTTCACTCAAGAAAATTATTATTTTGATACTCCTACTGAGGCATTGAAAACTTTGAATGCCGGACTTAGAATACGGATTTTACCGTTTGCAGCAGAATTGACGTTAAAGACTCCCTATGGACTTCACTTATTGGAAACCACAGATAACTTAACACTCGCTGAAGCTTCTCATCACATCACCAACCACACGATCAAAGCAGATGGAGCTGTAGGAACTAAGCTTTCTGAATTAGGAGTGGGCGTGAACGATCTCTATTGCTTTGGTTCTTTAAAGACTGTCCGATTTGAAAAAAAAGTTCCTGAAGGATTGATCGTCTTGGACAAAAGTTCGTATGTTGGCAAAACTGACTATGAATTGGAGTATGAAGCACCTGATCATGAAAGCGGAATAGCCTTTTTTAATGCCTTTTTAACCAAGAATCACCTTTCGAGAAGAATCGGAAAAAACAAAATAGCTCGTATGAAAGATGCCTTAAATAATTAATTGTCAAAACTTGTGACTTCATCAAAGCATTGGTATATCGGTACTTTACCAATAATTGTGGCAAGTTTGTTACAAGGCTGACAACTTTTTTCAAAAATCAGTTCAGTCAATTACTATTTTTCTTCTATTTTTGATAAAGTGTCTATGTTGCCACAAAGAGTAGGCACAAACAAAAATATAAAATGTAAGGTGAAGATGAATGCTTACTACAAACCAAGTGATTGAATTTTATTTATTTATTAACCCTATGGACAAAGACAGTTTTGAAAACATCCAAAATATATTAACCTTTACAAAAACGAGACAAGAAAAAGTCAAATTGCACATTTTGCCGCTTTTAAATTTACCAAGTTTTAATCACTTTATGTACAAAAACAATCTATCAGAAAAAGATTTGGATATGAGAAATCAATTATTCTCTCAAACTTACGATATGTGTTTAACTTTTATTGCTGCTTCCATGCAAGGCAAGAAAAAAGGACGCAATTTTTTATTGCATTTACAAGAAGCCCTATTTGACCAAAACCGTTCTTATTCTGAACAATTGATTCTAGAAATTGCAGAACAAACAAAAGTCGATATTCCAATGTTCATTGAAGACAAAGCATCTGACTTTGTAAAAGCAACTTTCTCTTCTGATCAAAAAGTTGCTCGTGAAATGAACGTTGAAACTACTCCTTCTTGTGTGATGTTTAATGATTCTATGTATGAATATGGTTTATTATTAGAAAACAAAGTTTCTTACTCATTATTGAATAACTTATATTCTATTGCTCCAAATCAATTGGATACGGTTATTGAAAAAAATATTTTTCCAACATTAAGAGTGTTAAACTAATCCATTATTCCACTAGAACTGTTTCTTGCTATAATTCTTCGCAGACTTTGATTTAGCCAATCGAAGTCTTTTTTTATTCTTCAAAAAAAGGACTGAGACAAGTATCTCAATCCTTTTTAATATCTATTTTAGTTATCATCAGTAAAAAAACTTATTCCTCATTCTTCAGTTCTTTGACTAATGCTTCTAATTCATTTAAGCGTCTTTCAAAGACGTTCATGGCTTTTTGAATGTATTCTTTTTCTGTCATGTCTACGCCGGCTTTTTTCATCACTTCGATCGGGTAATCACTATTTCCGGATTTTAGATAAGTTAAGTATTTATCTAATGCTCCTTCTTCTCCATGAATGATTTTATCTGCTAAAGCTGTAGCTGCAGAGAAACCAGTAGAATATTGGTAAACATAATAATTGTAGTAGAAATGGGGTATTCTAGACCACTCATAAGCAATTTCCGAATCTTTCTCAACTGCAGGTCCATAATAACGAGCATTTAAATCCCCATAATAATTGGTTAAGAATTCTGCCGTTAAAGGTGTCCCCTTTCTGGCTTCTTCATGGATTGTATGTTCGAATTCAGCAAATTGAGTTTGGCGGAAGACAGTTCCTTTAAAACCATCTAAATAATGGTTTAAAATGTAGATACGGTCTTTAGGATCCGTAACAGTTTGAAGTAAATATTCAGTTAAAATATTTTCATTTGTTGTAGAAGCAATCTCTGCTAAGAAAATAGAGTAATCTCCATAAACATACGGTTGGTTATCTCGCGTAAAGTAGCTGTGAGCACTATGTCCTAACTCATGAACTAATGTGTATAAATTGTTTAACGAATCATGCCAGTTCAATAAGATATATGGATTAGTAGTATATGCTCCCGAAGAGTATGCTCCACTACGTTTTCCGCTATTTTCAACAACATCGATCCAACGATTTTTAAAAGCTTCTTCTAATACAGATTTATACTCTTCTCCTAATGGTTGAAGAGCTTTCATCGTTTCTTCTTTGGCTTCTTCATAGCTGTACTTGATTCCAGCTTCACCAGTAATTGGTGTATACATATCGTACATGTGTAATTTATCTAAACCAAGCAACTCTTTTCTAAGAGCCACATAGCGATGCAGTAATGGCAAGTTTTCTCCTACAACTTCCAATAAGTTATCATGTACCGATTCAGGAATATGATTGTTTGCTAAAGCTGATTCACGTGCTGAACCATAATTGTGTACTTTAGCATTGTAGTTGTGGTATTTCACATTAGATCCTAATGTACTCGCAAACGTATTTTTTAGTCCTTGGTACACTTCATACAATTTTTTAAATGCTTGCTCACGAACAGAACGATTGGTGCTCTCTAACAATTCTCCAAAGACTCCATGAGATAGCTGCACGTCTTCTCCGTTTTCATCTTTGATCACAGGAAATTGGATATCCGCATTGTTTAAGACGCTAAACGTTTTGCTTGAAGCTCCAAAAATTTCACTTGCACCAGCCAATAATGCTTCTTCATTAGCCGATAGAATATGAGCACGATTGTCTGTCATTTGATTGATAAAGTGACGGTATAACTCTAAGTCTTTGTTCTCATCAAAATAACTAGATAATTGAGCTTCAGGCAGCTCCAACACTTCAGGTTCGAACCAAGCCATCGCTTCCCCTGCTTTTGACGCCAATAAAGATGCTGAATCATACATTCCTTGATATTGAGAATCCGCTGTATCTTGATCATTTTTCAAATGTGCATAAACATAAACGGTCTCCAATTGATTAGAGACAGCTAACAAGGTCTCTATAGCTTGTTGAAAAGTTTCAGCATTCTCTTGCAATCTTCCTTTATAACTGGTGATGTTAGCTAGACTGGACTCTACTTCTTGATAAGCTTTTTCAAATTCAGTATCTGTTTGAAAAATAACCGTTAAATCCCACGTTAATTCTTCAGGTATTTCGTTTCTTTTTGGTAATTTGTTTGTCTCACTCATGACATGACCTCCTAAATTTTCATCACTTTTTAATCTTACCATAATTTTCTTATAAATGAAGTCTCATCATTTAATTTTCATCCTTTTTTAGTTTTCATACCATTCGCTTCAAAGTCAGCACTTCTTTTTTTAAATCCATTTTTTCGAAATCTTCTAGTTTTTCTCTTTCATTCCGATAATAATGAGGTGTTCTAAGAATGATCCATTCCGTTGCCGAAAGAGATGCAAGCAATTTATTTTCCACCAAACAAAACAAATACTGATACAGATAAGCTTCTTTGGCATTATCTAGTAGACAAGGAGAATGGAAAAATTCAATTTCTTTTTGGTGTTTCATCTCATCTATTTTCTCCTCAATGTCTTTTTTTGAAAGGACAGCTCCTACCCCTTTTCCTTCAATCCATTCTAATACGATAAATTTCCAAAAATGCGGAATAGTCCTGATCAGTATTTCATTTTTGATTGGCAGATAAACTTCTCGTGGTAAAGAAATAAGAGATTGTCCATGATAATAAATGTATTTTTGAAATTCTACCATTTTTGGATTTTGATAAATGCGACCTTTGACTAAATATTCATGACTTTTGGTAAAGGAAAAATCACTCTCTTTCTGTTTCTTAAACGGATTTAAATATTTTATGGAATCGTCAAATGAGAAAGTTAGTTTATCTAAGGGTATATTCTGCTTTTGATATCGAGGATACTGACCCGGTTGACATAAAGAAATACGAAAGCAGACTTCAATTCCTCTTTTCTCAACATTCAAGCTTACATAATAGAGACCAAGCAACTGTCTGTATCTCAGGAAAAGTTGTTGGAATGGAGTCAATCTTTTTCTCAACTGGAATTTACTGCCTGTAATCCAAATTACTTCATATCCATTCTTCTGGTACCCTTCAGTTCGCTCAATCATTTTTTCCATTGATAGAGAACTGCATTGAAATTCTATTGCAACAGGGTGTTGACTAGTCGGCCAAATCAGTAAATCAGGTCTTTGTTTCAATTCAGGCAAATAGGCTTCTAACTGGCACGGTATATTCTGTTTTTTAAACCAATCATACAACAATTTCTTCCCTGACAAATGTTCTTCAGTTTCTCCTTCTGAAAAAACCGAACAATTATTTTGGGTATAATGCGCAAAATGAGCTTGCATAAGTTTGCCTTTTTTCAAAAAAACAGCTTCACGACAGCCCGGACAAAAAAAAGCTGCTTCTGTTTCTTTTTCCTTTCCTTTTTCGACTTGATCCGCAGTAACGTGACAATTTTTTGCATCCAATGCTACAAACATACCTATACACTCCTTAGTTGCGACTAGTTTATTTCTTATACTATACGCAAAAAAGAAGAATTTTTTTTAAGGTAAAAAAAATAAGACAAACTAAAGTAGCTTTGTCTTATTTTTCTCTTTATTCTATTTTCTGTTAATTGAAATAGTAGCGCGTTAATTCTAATGCACTTTTTTCCATGATTCTTTTTCCGTACTCTTCCAAAATACTGCTTGTAACAGTTGTATGTTTAGCAAATTCCAGTACCAATGCTAATTCACGATCTGGGTTTTCAACTGGCATCTCTTCTGTAAAAAACACCAATTCTAGATAATAATGATCCTTGTAGAAATAAACATTTGATACACCATTTTCTAAATACAACATTCTAGACAACCCAATAAAATCTTCAAACTCTTCGAATTCAAATACAAACTCTTTGGTTCGTTTGGTAATATCATTTAGATATGAATCAATTTCATCGATCTCTTCAATCTCATCTATCTCATTTTCTAGATTATCACCCGTTATTTTATTTTGAATGTACTGAGCCATATCCTCTCTGCTGAAACCATCAGCAGTTGATAAATCTAAATGGTCAGTCGATGGATTATCCTTACTGATGTATAGTTCCAGACCGCTTCCTTTTGGCAAAACCTGAAAGGTAATGGCATCAGATTCATGGAACTGTTCATCAATATCCACCTCTTCTAAAATACTATAAAAGAAATGTTCAATTTGTTTACGGTTACCTAACAGATCTAAAAATTTAATTCCTCTTGCTTCCAAATCAGAGTGCTCAATTTCTACTCGTATGGTGTCCTCATCAATTCGTTCCATATCCATAGTCTTACACCTACTTTCTATGCAATTCTAAAGAATTGCTGGCTAAAAAGCTCAATTATCTTATAAATTTATTGTATAGTAAAATATCTAAATGTAAAGTCAAAAATCCGAATTCAGCTTTGAATGGTATAAAAAGAGCCAGCCCAATTAATTTGGCACCAGCTCTTTAAGTTTTTTAATTCGTTATATCTCACGTAAATTTATGGTAGCTAACAGCACGTATTGGTCTTCTTCTTTTGAGTCGATCTATTCAAATGCCTGCAATGATTTGAGCTTTTTGCAATTCTAATGCACGAACTTCTCTTGGTAAGAAACGACGAATTTCATCTTCGTTGTATCCAACTTGCAATCTCTTTTCATCTACCATAATCGGACGACGTAATAAACCAGGATTATCTTGGATAAGATTAAATAATTCTTGTAAAGTCATATCTTCTAAATCCACATTTAACTCTTGGAAAGCTTTTGAACGAGTGGAAATGATTTCTTCTGTACCGTCTTCTGTCATACGTAAAATAGATTTTATTTCTGTAATCGTTAATCCTTCAGAAAAAATATTTCTTTCTACATAAGGAATGTCATTTTCTTCTAACCATGCTCTTGCCTTTCTACATGAAGTGCAGCTGGGTGATGTAAATAATGTAACCATATGTATCTCTCCTTTTGCGTTTCTCTATTTTCTTGGTCTGTTCCTCAATTACTACCTTACAACAAATAGTATAACGAACTAAGTTTCTAAAGTCTACCCTTTTTTGACATCTTTTTGTCAAAAATTGTTATTTTTTTTGTGTCTTTTTGGTAAAAATAATTCGTCAGTTCACATTTTTCATTAAAAACCCCTTTAGAATAAGAGTTATACTTTATTTATGTATATTTATAATAATTATAAATAAGTATTAATTTCATTTTAAACTGCTTTATAAGTTTGTATTATTCACTTTAGCAATGTGTTAAAATAAAAGCATTGCTGTCACTAATCGGCAATGGATTAGAACATCATTTTAATTTTACGAGGAGACTTATAATGAACTATTATAAACACCCCCCATTTTTTACCTTGTTGGTTTTGATCGTTTGTATCCTACTTCAACCAGTCTTCTATAAAACCATTAGTCTATTGTATACCATCAATTTAACATTTTTATTTTCCGCTTTATTTTTATTTATAGGTTTTTTCTTGGCTATGGTTTCTATGGGAACTTTTGATTCTACGCAGTTATTGTTCCACCACATCTTTAAACGACGTTTATCTGCTTCCTCGTCTCAATCAACCCAACCAAAACCTGCTCACTATTGGTCACAAAAAGTAGGGAAATCTTATTTGTTTCCATTAAATATAGGCTTTACATTGTTTGTTTTATGTATGTTTTTTTTGGCTATCTATTATTTGTTTTAAAATTTCGAATCATAATTCTATCGAGTTTATGAAAATTTTGCGTTTTTCCATAACAAAGTCTGTTTTTTTTGTTATGATATTTAAGAAGTATGAAATGCACATATACAGGGAGTGTACAGAATGACAAAAACTATTTTTTCAGGTATCCAGCCTAGTGGAACACCTACCATAGGAAACTATATTGGAGCGATGAGACAGTTTATTCCGTTACAAGAAGAATTCAATTGCTTCTATTGTATCGTTGATGAACATGCCATCACAGTTCCACAAGACCGTCTAAAATTAAGACAACAAACGAAAAGTTTGGCCGCTCTCTATTTAGCTATTGGATTAAATCCAGAAAAAGCGACTATCTTTATTCAATCTGAAGTATCTGCACATGCAGAAGCTGCTTGGATCGTTCAATGCAACACGACAATCGGAGAATTGGAACGTATGACTCAATTTAAAGATAAATCGGCTAAAAACGGAAAAGCTGGTGTATCAGCTGGACTTCTTACCTACCCGCCACTAATGGTAGCAGATATCATATTGTACCAAGCGGAATTGGTGCCTGTAGGAGAAGATCAGAAACAACACTTAGAATTGACTCGTGATTTTGTTCAACGTTTCAATAACCGTTACGGAAACAACAATGAAATCTTAACTTTCCCAGAAGTTCATATTCCTGAAGCAGGCGGCAGAATCATGAGTTTGCAAGAACCCACTAAAAAAATGAGCAAATCAGATGAGAATCAAAAAGGGTTTATTTCTATGCTGGATGAACCAAAAGTGATCCGTAAAAAAATCAAAAGCGCTGTGACGGATTCAAGCGGAATTATTGAATACGATCCAGAAAACAAACCAGGTGTCTCTAATCTGTTGACTATCTTCTCTTCTTTTACAGATGAGCCAGTGGCTTCCATTGTAGAACGTTATGAAGGTGTAGGATATGGACAGTTTAAAGAAGATCTAGGAGAAGCAGTCGTTGCTGTTTTAGAACCCATCCAACAGCGTCACAATGAGTTGTTAACGTCAGAAGAGTTAGATACGGTTCTGGATAAAGGTGCAGAAGCTGCTCGATTTGTTGCCAATAAAACATTGCGCAAAATGAAAAACGCTGTGGGATTAGGCCGCAAAAGATAAATGAATACAAAAAAACAGTCTGTTTTTTTTGCCAAATCATGGCGTAAAAGAACGGACTACTTTTTTGCTTAATACATTAAATGAACTAATTCTTCTTTTGTCACATCACCAAAATATTTTTTGATGTCTATATTGTCTAACACTGCCGAAATTTCCTTAGCGTCATATTTAATACCGACTAATTTTTCTTCTACATCAGAAATTTCACCTAGACCAAAGAAGTCTCCATAAATTTTCACTTCTTTGATGACTCCTTTTTCAACGTTTAACTTCACATCTATTGAACCAATAGCAAATCTTTGACCACGTTCGATGTCAAAATCAGGAGATCTTCCATAATTCCATTCCCAATTTCCTGTATATTCTTTTGAGAAGTTTTCAATTTTTTTCCAGTCTTTTTCCGTCAATTTGTACTCTTTTGCTTTTTCAACAGAGTCCACATCATAAATATTCAACAACAATTTTTCACGGAATTGTTTTGTATTCATGTACTGATACTCATCCGACATAAACGGTTTGATGTTGGTTACGCGACTTCTAACAGATTTGATTCCTTTAGATTCTAATTTTTCTTTTTTCGGTTTCAATGCTTTTACAACTGCATCAATCTCACTATCAAACATGATGGTTCCATGAGCCGTCATACGTCCGTTTTTAGAATACATCGCATTTCCAGAGAATTTTTGACCATTGATCAGTAAATCATTACGCCCTTTTAATTCTGCACCTTCAACACCAATTTTATGCAATGCGTTGATTACAGGCTCAGTAAACTTGCTGAAATTACGGAAAGAATCTCCGTCATCTTTAGTGATAAAACAAAAAGACAAGTTTCCATAATCATGGTATACAGCTCCACCGCCAGAAAAACGACGGACAACATGAATATTGTTTTGCTCCACATAATCACGGTTTACTTCTTCGTAAGCATTTTGATTTCTACCGATAATAATAGAAGGTTCGTTAATATAGAACAATAGGATTGGTTCGTCTAAATGGACTTCGTTCAATAAATAATATTCAATAGCTAAGTTCAAACGGGGATCTGTCACTTCTACCCCATTGCGTTCGTTTTTAACATAATACACATTGCATTCCTCTTTTCTTTAAGTAACCGCTTGTCTAAAGGCCTCTCCCTTAAAAGTTCTTAAACGAATCATTCGTTTAAATGGTCAGCACTAAATCCTTCTCAGCTAAAATGACTGAATGAGATTCGAACTCTTCCATTGCTTGGGTTTTCAATAGCTCTAAATCTCCATTTTGAGGCAAATGAGTTAAGATCAATTTTTTAACTTGTGCCTGTTTGGCTATTCTCCCTGCTTCAACAGCTGTCATATGCACTCGATGATTTTCCATCCCTCTGAAGAAATTTGTGTCGCATAAAACGACATCGGCTTCAGTTGAAAACGGAATAAAGCTTTCTAAATAGCCTGAATCTGCTGTAAAAACCAATACTTTTCCAGTTTTCACTTCAGTGATCCTAAAAGCAAAACAAGGAACAGGATGCAGTGTTTTCATCGTCTCTACTTCAAATGGTCCCACAGAAAAAGTTTCTCCCTCTTGATAAGGAATTCCTTTAGAGACTCGATCCATTGTTAATCTCTTAAAGTTTTCTTCATCCTCCGTATGTCCATAAATAGGAACAATTGGAGCTCGATTTTCTCCAGTGCCACGTAACTGGCGAGTAAATTGAAAGACTCCTAGATCAGCAATATGATCATAATGATAATGCGAAATCAATACAGCATCGATGTCCATCGGATCTACATGATTTTCTAAAGCAATCAATGATGCACTCCCTGCATCTAACCATAGATGAAAATCCTCAGACTCTACTAAATAAGAAGACGTTCCCTCATTCTTTGAAGGGTATCCTCCCCAATATCCTAATACAGTTAATTTCATACGCAACCTCCTAGTAAAATTATTTTTCAAACAATATAAGCACGAAACATTCATAGAAGTCTTTTATCTCACAATTACTACTTTACAGGATTCAACACTATTTTTAAATAATAAAACACTCAAATACCTCTATTTGAGTGTTTTACAGATACTTTTTATTCTACATTTGTACGTGAGATACAATTTCGTTCTTTTATTGCTTCGACCAATTCGACTCCGATTTCATTTCCTTGTCTAATACATTGGCTAAGACCGTAACCTTCTAACCCATTCCCACCTATTAAGACCCCGGGATACTTTTCCTTTAAAAGAGGTCCAACGATTTCTTTCATATTTTTTTCCAAATCAACAGAGAATTGAGGAATAGCATCCGGCCATCGTTTGATGATACGGTAATTCGGCTTTTGGGTTATTCCAAGCATCATTTCTAAATCGTTTAAGATTTTTTCTTCAATTTCTTTATTGCTGAGTGAAACAATCATGTCTTCACCTTTACGTCCAAAATTGACTGCCAGCAAAACTTCTTTTGAAGAATACAAGGTAGGCCATTTTTTCTTGAGAAATACAATAGAGGAAACAAATGAATCATTCCTTCTAGGAGTGAGTATCCCAAATCCAGCGGGATAATTCTTAATAGCTTCTGGATCAAAGCTAAATACAATGTGCCCTATTGACGCTGCTTTTATTTGAGAAAAATGTTTTTTGAGTTCTTTATCTTTAAATAACTTGCTGTATTCCGTTGTAGGAGTGGCCACACATACTGCACCAACTCTCACTTCTTCTTTCAGATTTATATTGAGGATATACGTATTTTCTACTCCTGGTTTGATCTCTACTACTTTTTTACTGTATTGAATATGAGGCTTTAAAATTTCCTCTAATTTATTCGTCAAAACAGAAAGCCCTTGTGCAAAGGTCGCATAGTTTCCAGATTGATCTTGCAACTCCGGATGATCCAACAAGGCTTTTTCAATACTGCCATACTCTTGTTCCAAATCAAAAAGAACTTCATTCGTTGCTCTAACACCCATATCGTCTATATCATTTGCATAAACTTTTGAAAAGAAAGGCTCTAACATGAGTTCAACGATTTCATCGCCCAGTCTTCTTTTCAGGAAACTGCTTACTCCTATGTCTTCTTTCAGCTCTTCAGGCTGCATGAAACGATCCTTAAAAGTGGCCATTTTACCGTTAAACGAAAGCATTTTATTCTTCCAAATATCTTTTTTATTTATCGGTATGCCTTTATAAGTAGGGTAAGGATTTTGATGTAACTCGTTATAATAAAACAAATCTTGTTTTTCGCCTTCATTAAAAATAAGTTGATCTTCTAAGCCTAACTCTTTAACCAATTCCATTGCTTCCGGATAACGAGTATCAATAGACTCTGCCCCTAAATCTAAGTACTGGTTTTCTACTTTCATACTGTAGATCTTCCCGCCTACTCTAAGAGCACTTTCCAAAATAATCAACTCAAACGGTAAATTTTCAGCTTCAATTTTTTGTTTTATTCGATAAGCAGCTGTGAGTCCTGTAATGCCTCCACCAATAACTGCAATCCTTTTTTTTGCTCGTTCCATAATATCTTCACCTGCCGACAACTTGAATTCTTTAACCAATTAATCCTCCTAAGTCTTTCTTTTTATCCAGCATTCCACCAGATCGTTTAAGAAATAAAGAGTTTTAGTTAAACGATTCTCTATTTTTCTTATAAAATTATCTGTGCTGACTTTTTAGTCAAACTTAATTCTATTTACTGTTTCCCAATCTAATCGTTTAATCACTTCGGTTACTAGTTTGACGGTATTTAAATAATCTTCTTCATGAATGACAGAAGTATGGGAATGCAAGTAGCGTACTGCCACAGTTATCGCTAATGCCGGTATACCATTACGCGATACGTGTTGGCTGCCTGCATCTGTTCCTCCTCCTGTAATCACAGTCAGTTGATAAGGTATTTCCATTTCTTCTGCTATCCCTATGACAAAATCCCGCAATCCTTTATGTGCAACCATTGATGCATCATACAAAATAATTTGCGGACCTTCACCAAGTTTTGAATCCGCTTCTTTTGGCGTCATCCCCGGGGTATCTCCTGCTGTACCTGTATCCAGTGCAAAGGCGATATCTGGATTCACTAAATGAGTAGCTGTTTTTGCTCCACGCAGCCCCACTTCTTCTTGAACATTTCCGACTCCATAGGCTATATTCGGATGCTCAGATTCTTTTAAATTTTCCAATACCTTTAATGTAACAGCTGTGCCGATCCGGTTGTCCCATGCTTTAGCCAAAATAAATTTCGAATCGTTCAATCTTCTGAATTCAGTATAAGGGGTAATCATATCACCAGGTTTAACTCCCCAAGAAAGAACTTCTTCTTTACTTGAAGCCCCTATATCGATAAACATATCTTGAATATCATAAGCCTTCTCGCGAATTTCTTTGGTTAATACATGTGGTGGTTTACAGCCTGTTACTCCATGGATTACTTTATTTGAAGAAGTAGTGATTTCAACTTGTTGAGCTAACATGACATTTGCCCACCAACCACCTAGTGGCGTAAATTTAATAAAACCAGCTTCTGTTATGGAGGTTACCATAAAGCCAACTTCATCCAAATGGCTCGCAAATAGAACTTTAGGACCATTCTGGTCTCCAATCTTTTTGGCAACGATACTGCCCAACCCATCATATGTAATGTTATCTGCTAGAGGATCGGCATATTTATTAAAAACCTTACGAACTTGTCCTTCGTTTCCAGGAACTCCCTTAGCATCCGTCAGTTCTTTTAAAAAATTGAATTCATCTTTCTCCAAATCTACGACCTCCGTCCATTTTTTAAATAGTCCATCTTATTATATCATGGATTTTTTCCTTTTGGTTAAATACTATTCATTTATGTAGTTTTATTTCCATTCTGTTATCATTCTTTTACAGCACAAAAAAATAATCCAAAAAAGGTCTCTCTTGTTACAGAGAACCACCTTTTTGGATCCATAGTTGTTTTATACTTTTTCGGCTTCTTTCATAGTACTGAAGTTCCCTTTTTCTGCACCATCATTAAGAATACGCTCTACCACTAAAAATAAAATCGGTAAGAGGATGTCGTCTGCATAACCTGCTAGAGGAACAAAGTCAGGTATCAAGTCAATTGGGCTGATAATATAGAGTATGATCCCTATAACTGCCAATTTCTTTTTGCCTTTTACATTAGAATTAAACAGCGCCAGACATAGTGACTTGATTTTACCAATCGGTGTTTTTATAGATTTCTTTCTTACTTTCATGATAACATTGTCCTTTGCTCATAGAATTTATAGTAGGCAACAAGAGTGATCGTTGTCTTCTCTACTACATTTTCTAGTATAAAGCTTTTCAACCGATAAACAATCAGACTAAAGGATGAATTTAGCAGACTCGATCATGTGCTCATTCGCCATTGATATCAGCCCATTTATAAGTATATTCTGCGCCGACAGGATGCGAGATGATCCCTTTTACTTTTTCTTTTTGTAAGACAGCTTTATATTCTTGATAAACAGGAGCAATAACCGCTTCTTTCATTAATGCTTCTTCTGCCTGCAGTAATAAATCCCAGCGTTCATTTTCATCTGTCTCGCCGTTTTCTGCCTTTTCGATCAACGAATCATAGTATTCGCTTGAAAACCCAGTTTTATTATTTCCATTGCCAGTTGTAAATAATCCTAAAAAATTGATTGGGTCAGCATAGTCAGCTCCCCATCCTGCTAATTGAATATCGTAGTTTTGTTCTTCATCTGCAACTAAACGGGCATAAAAAGGTTTATTTGAAATCGTGATTTCCAACCCAGGTAAGGCATTCATTAAATTGTTTTGCAAGTAAGCCAATGATTCACGTCCAATTTGCGTATCATCTCCAATAATTTCCAACGAAATACTGTCTACACCTAGTTCTTCTAAACCTGCTTTAAAGTGAGCCGCTGCTTCTTGCATATTATAGGAAAGCAAATGTCCGCTTTCTTTTCTAAAGTCTGTCCCGTCTTCAGGATTAAACGCAAATCCTTCTGGTACTAGACCATCAGCCTCGATCGAACCATTTTGCAGCACTTCATCCACGAATCCAGTCTTATCAATGGCTTTAGCGATTGCTTGACGGATATTCTCGTTTGTAAGAGGAGTAGGTTCTCCATTCTTTTCTTGATTAAACTTCAAGTAATACACAGATGATGTTGGGATATAGGCTAGCTCAGAATGATTTTTTTCCAACTCAATAAATTCGCCAGTCAACATGATTTGATCTACTAAATCGTTGTTGTATAAATTTATAGCCGTATACGTTTCTTTTATCACATCCACATTAATCGTATTCAAAGGAACAGCATTTTTGTCCCAATATTGTTCATTCTTTTGATAGATCCAACTTAATCCTGTACCATCCCATTCAGTTAGTGTAAACGGACCATTATACAGTAAGGTTTCACTAGAAGTTGCATAATCATATCCCATCTCCGTAACGAATTGCTCGTTTTGAGGAAAAAAGACAGGAAGTGTCAGCAAGTTACTAAAATAAGTGATCGGTTTTACCAATTGAACTTCCAATGTTTTATCATCTAGAGCTGTTACACCTAGTTCTTCGGGATTTAACTCACCTGCTAAGATCTCACTTGCATTCTGGACGATATCTTCAATCAAATGAGTTCCCAATGCGTTTGTTTCAGGATCGACCAATCGTCGCCATGAAAAAACAAAGTCTTTCGCGGTAACTGGATCGCCATTAGACCAAAGCGCATTTTCTCTTATTGTGAATGTATAAGTCAGACCATCCTCACTAACTATTGGCTCTTCAGACGCCATACCTAAAACAATTTTGCCTTCTTCAGCTTGACGATACAATCCTTCAAACACATTATTCATCACATTCCCGCTGACCATATCTCTTTGCAACACCGAATCCATAGTCGGTATCTCAGAGGTCTCTGTCAAATTTAAAACATTCTGACTACTTTGTCTTTCTGTATATTCTTTTGTCAAATAAGGGTTTCCAGCTTCGTTCTGGCAAGCTCCTAAGAAAAATAGTGTCGTTAATAATGCTCCAGCTAATTTTATGGTGTGCTTTTTATGTTTCATTTCTTAATCTCCCTGATTTTTAAAGCCATTTTAGTGTTTCTTCTTATTTGATATTAGCATCAAATTTTTATGCTTACAATGATTTATTGACTAGAACAACCTTTTCATGAAAGAATTCTCTTTTATCAAGACAAAATTCTTATACAAATTTAGATCTAATAAAAAAAAGCACTACAATATTTGGCGTTGATAAGTAGAAAATACATTTCTTCACCAATGCTAGAAAATGAAGAACAAAAAAAGCACCCTCAATTAAGAAGATGCTTTAAGTATCTATAATTATTTGTTCAATGCTGTTTTAGCTTGTTCAGTCAAAGCAGTGAATGCTGCTGCATCGTGAATAGCGATATCTGATAACATTTTACGGTTGATATCAATATCAGCAACTTTAAGTCCGTGCATCAATGTGCTGTAGCTCATGTTGTTCATACGAGCAGCTGCGTTGATACGAGCGATCCATAATTTACGGAAGTCACGTTTCTTTTGACGACGGTCTCTGTAAGCATATTGGTAAGATTTCATTACTTGTTGGTTAGCTACTTTGAACAAAGTATTTTTTGAACCATAGTAACCTTTTGCTAATTTTAAAACTTTTTTACGGCGTTGGCGCGTAACTGATCCACCTTTTACACGTGGCATAATAATTTCCTCCTCTAAGCAAATTCCTTTAGAAATTGCTTAACAAAATTGTAAGTTAGTTGTTTTTCTTTCGACTGAAAAACATAGTCTCTTTAAAAAAAGAATTATTTCATTTGTGAAACCATTTGACGAATACGTTTGAAATCGCCTTTTGAAACCATTGCTGATTTACGTAATTTACGTTTTTGTTTCTTAGTTTTGTGAGCAAACATATGGCTCGTTTTTGCGTGATGACGTTTTAAACCGCCATTACCTGTTCTTTTGAACCGTTTTGCAGAACCACGGTGTGTTTTTTGTTTTGGCATGTGTATATCCTCCTAAAATCTTCTTACTTTTCTGTAGTTTTTGGTGCCACCATCATAAACATGCTGCGGCCTTCCATTTTAGCTGCTGTCTCAAGAACAGCGATATCAGCTACTTCTTTATAGAAACGGTCAAGAACTTCTTTACCGATTTCTTTATGTGTAATAGCACGTCCTTTGAAACGGATAGAAGCTTTTACTTTATCCCCTTTTTCTAAGAACTTGCGTGCGTTACGAAGTTTCGTGTTAAAGTCACCAATATCGATTGTTGGACTCAAACGAACTTCTTTTACACTGATTGTTTTTTGATTCTTACGAGCTTCGCGTTCTCTTTTTTGTTGTTCGTATTGGTATTTACCATGATCCATGATACGAGCAACAGGTGGTTTCGCGTTTGGAGACACTAAAACTAAATCTAGGTTTGCGTCTTCGGCAATCTTTAATGCTTCACTTTTTGACTTCACACCAATTTGTTCACCATCACTACCGATAACTCGCAATTCGCGTGCACGAATGCCGTCATTTACCATACTATCTTTTGCTATGGTCATTCACCTCCGTAAAATTTGAGAGAAAGATCAGCAGAAAAATAGACGAGTTCATCATGAACCCGCCTATAAATAAATACGTACTTACGCCGTGCGTAAGACATCTTCGTTTATATCCAGCCCAGAGACTTTACGTCAGCTAAGGCGAGAAGCGGGTGCTCCTGCTTTGTTTTCTCAACTTCTATATCTTACCATTTTCTCAGTTTCTTGTCAACAAGTTATTATTCTTTTTTGAAAGCACCTGTTCCGCTTCATGTTTGACTTTTTGCATGAAACGGATGGTATCTTCCTCAAATGGATGACGAATACCGCAACCCGGCGACAAGATTAAGTTTTTGCCTTCCGACTCTAGAATACTGCAGTAAATCTGATGACGCAATTCGTTGCGATTATTGTGAGTGATGTCCATTCGCGCAATACCGCCTAACACGCATTTTTGCGTAAAGTCGATACCTTCTTCTTGTACAGCAGGAAGAGTTTCCCAAGCATGCCAGTTAAAGACTTCTACTGGGTAATCTTTCAATACATCAAACATAATATTCTCTCCATGAGCATGAAGGGCGTTGAACCAACCGTCTTTAGCTCCTTCCAGAACCTTTAAATCATAAGGAACACCATATTGCTTATATACCGCTTCAGACAATTTGTCATAAGAGCTCATTTGACTGGCTAAATAAATGCTTGCTGCCCCCATTTCAACAGCTCTTTCTGCTAACTTTGCAGTCGCTGCCGTAATTTTTTCTAGCGCTTGATGGATCAAACCATCTTGGTCTTGTTTTAAATAGTCGCTGATTTTACCTTGCGCTAATTTGTCAGCGGTTGTCAATGGACTGAAAATAGTCATGACAACTGGAGCTTCACCATTCATTTTTTCTACTAATTTTTCCAAATGATCTAGTTCACGTTTTAAAACTCCTTCGTCAATAGACAATTCAGGTATTTTACTCCAATCGCTGTAGCAACGAACAGGAGTTTCAATCACTTCCGCCACTCCACCTTCAGCTACCTCAGAAAAATCAATAGTCGTACCATAATCTTCTACGGCATACATGCCATTGTTCATTGTTTTGATAAAATCTAAGTTGTACTCTTTATATAGTTGATAAGTGGCTTCGGCAATTTTCTCCGGGTCTCGATCAATTTTTGGCATATGTGTCCAAAACGAAAAAGGTACTTCAGGAAGCTGCTCCCCTTTAATTGCTCGTTGAATTTTTTCTACTTTATGCACTACTGCTGCCCCTTTCTGCTTAACGCGCTCTTCCTACCTGTAACCGTTTCTCGATACGGTTGAAAACAACTAATAACACGCCGCATATGAGCCAATACACGAGAGCGGCTGCAACATATGATTCCAAATAACGTGAACTTAATGCAGCTGCGTAACGCGATTGCGCCATAATGTCTACAGCTCCTACAGTAAAAGCCAAGGATAGAGCTTTAATGATTTTTAAAAAAGCATTTAAGAACATCGGCAATGCTACTGCCAAAGCTTGTGGCACGATAACTCTTTTTAAATTTTGCTGCCGTGTAAAACCTATCGACATTCCGGCTTCAATTTGCATGGGGTCAATAGACTGGAATACCCCACGGATGTTCTCGGATTCAATAGCAGCCTCTAAAAAGACGTACGTAAACAACACTATAATCAGACTGGGGAATTCGTGTGGTTCCATCTGAATCCCTGCATAGCCTAATAAAGTACTTATCCCATCCGGCAAACTGGCGTTGATCACAAATAAATGCACAATCAACGGTACTCCACGCGTATAGGAAATAAATACATTGATGATTTGAGTCAACACCGGCACACGTTTCATCTTCACGAAAGCCAATATCCCACCAAATACAATTCCTAAGACCAATATGATGACCGCGATGAACATTGTACGAGGGACTACTCGAAAGACAATGAAGATGGTTTCAATCATAGTTTGGACATCAAAATTCATAAAAGTCCCTCCTTAACGCACAAATTTTCTAGTTTTCTTTTCTAATAGACGCATGACTTGCTCCAAAACAACCGATAAAGCCCAATAAATCAGTGCTACTGCTACGTACACTTCCAGTTGGTAAACACCCAGCGTATTGGCGATGATAATGTCTGCTTGCCCCATAATATCCACCAATCCGATGAGAAACAATAAAGACGTATCCTTTAGTAAATCAATCAATGCGTTCCCCAAACTTGGTAATGCAATCGGCAGTACCTGCGGAAAAATAATCCGTGTCAGTTTTTGCCAATTGGTCATTCCGACACTGATAGCTGCTTCATGTTGAGCTTTGGGTATAGCCAAATAACTTGGGCGCAAAATTTCAGAAACAAATGCGCCATTATAAAGAACTAATGCAACAATAGAAAAAGTGACTCTGCTGATAACATTGATGTTGATTCCAATGCTCGCAAATAAAACTGGCAAACCATAATACACAATAAAAATGTGAATCAACCCAGGTGTACTTCTCATAAATGATGTATACATATTCAGCAATTGACTGATAACAGGCATCTTTTTAATCCGCAATGCTGTCACAACTACTGCCAATAAAAAGCCTAAAACAGCTGTCACGCTAACAATGTAAATAGTTAATGGTAATGTTTCGATTAATGACGGGAAAATATTCGTGATGAATTCCAGATCCATCGTATCCCTCCTCGTTAGGAAAAATTCTATGGTGATTTCAGCGTACAAACTATAATACCTCCTTTGTTGACTAACAAATGGAGGCATTATAGGATGCATTTACTTAATAAAGGTCTTATCTTATTCTGTAATTTCGTATTGGAACATATCTTCTCCGTACCATTTTTCAGATAGAGCAGCTAATTCTCCATTTTCACGAAGTTCGCTGATTGCTTTATCCAACTCTGTTTTTAACTCTGCTTGATCTTGAGCCATCATCAAGTAAGTTGGATTGACTTGAACGGGTTCTTCTACATGCGATACATTTAAATTCAATTCTGTAATGATCTCTTCTGCTCCAAGATTAGACGGCATAACTACAGCGTCAGAAACTCCATCATTCAACGCTTGGAATCTTTGTGCAAAGTTGCCACTTTCACCTAATTGGATGTCAATTTGAGCCTCTGGATGAGCTTCGTTGTAGTCTGTCAGCAAATTAAAAATCCCACCATTAGGAGTGACCGGATGAACGGTTTTTCCTACTAAGTCATCCAGTGTTTGGATTGAATCGTCATCGGCTCTTGTATAGATTCGAATAATACTGACTCCCGTATACTCGTCAGGGAAAAGATACATTTCTTCTCTCTCTGGATTTTTAAATAATCCTCCACCAATAAATGCATATTTCCCTGTATCCACACCAACTTGTGCTGCTTCCGCGTCTACACTTTCGGTGTTAAATTCATAAGAATCAATAGCTTCATCAAGCATATTGATCAATTCTACTTCATAACCGTCTAATTCTCCACTTTCATTTGTAAAACTCAAAGGATTAGAAGCATTTTCAACCGCTACCGTAACTGTTGTCGCACTTCCATCAGCTGGTGATTCATTACCAGTATCTTCGTTTCCGCATGCTGCTAAGACTAATGCGGTAGACATAATCGCTAAACCTGTTAATTTTTTAAACATCTTGTCCACTCCTTTTTTAATGAATGATTCTGTTACACCTGTTCAGAAAAGGGGTTTTCCAATTCTTGAACAAATTGTTTAGTTCTCTCTTCTGTCGGATGGCTGAAAATTTTCTCTGGTGGTCCTTCTTCTACAACATAGCCGTTTTCCATAAAGACAACATGATTGGACACATACTTGGCAAAGTCCATTTCATGAGTAGCAATTACCATAGTCATACCTGTCTTGGCTACTTTCTGCAACACTTTTAAAACCTCTAGAGATCTTTCAGGGTCTAATGAGGAAGTTGGTTCGTCCAGCAGCATAACTTTTGGATGCAATGCCATGGCTCGAGCAATTCCGATCCGCTGCTGCTGTCCTCCAGAAAGTTCGACTGGATATTGATCTACTTTATCGAGTAAGCCTACACGTTCAATTTCCTGACGTGCAATTTTTTTAGCTTCTTCTTTCGACTTCTTCTGAACCACTACGAGCCCTTCCATCACATTTTCCAATATCGTTTTGTTGCGAAACAAGTTGTAATTTTGGAAAACCATGGCCGTTTGTCTTCTCATTTGAATGATATCTTTTTCCGACACTTGCTCATTATCAATGGTCAACTCATCAATTGTAATAGACCCTTTATCTGCTTTTTCTAAAAAATTGATGGTTCGCAATAGTGTGGTTTTCCCCGTTCCGCTTGGTCCGATTAAAGCGACTACTTCACCTGATTTAATCTCAAGGTCGATGCCTTTTAACACTTTGTTTCCATCAAATGATTTCTCAATGCCTCTCAGATTGATCATGCATTTCCTCCTAAAATCCCAGTTTTATGGGTGCCTATTTCTACTGTTGATTCAAAAAAGACCTAAACTAAGTGATTAAAAAAAAACGCCAAGCACTCTTCGTTGTGCAAGGACGATTTATTTACGCTGTTCCACCTTGGTTTTCAGTTAGTTTTTTTCCAACCGAATGAGTATTGTCTCCAATACCCCAGCACAATAACGGATGCTATGACCGTGCCGATCTAAGGTTTTCCCCTCTCAATCAACCAGTTCAAAGGTGCACTTCAATATAAAAGGGGTTATCTGCTCTCAGCATCTCAGATTTTCTGTACACGTCTTTTATATTTACTTTCCTTCTCGTCACTTTATTTATTCAATTTCCGAACCATCATTTGTCTACACAATTTTTGATCAGCACTACCTATTTAAAATAGTTTAGCAAGTTTCATAATGCAAAAGCAATACTAAACTCCTTCTAAAAAGTAAGTTAATTATTTCACTTACTTTTCTTATAGCTGCTTCTTAACTATCTTATAGTTGAAAAATGAGCTCTTCATCTTCTAGCATTGGTAAAGAAATTTCCTCCGACCTATGAGGTTCCTTATGGAAAGCCATGGGAGGTAGCGACCTCAAAAAGTTAGAGTAAAAATCTAGTTTTTTGGTGGGCATTTTTTTTACGGCAAAGTATAGTGAAGTGAAGATAGGATTTGAACATCAAGAGTAAACTTGCCTTGATGAAGAATGAGGTTTGAACATCAAGGGTAAAACTGCCTTGATGAAGAATGAGGTTTGAACATCAAGGGTAAATTCGCCTTGATGAAGAATGAGGTTTAAACATCAAGAGTAAAACTGCCTTGATGAAGAATGCGGTTTGAACATCAAGCGTAAACTTGCCTTGATGAAGAATGAGGTTTGAACATCAAGAGTAAATTCGCCTTGATGAAGAATGCGGTTTGAACATCAAGAGTAAACTCGCCTTGATGAAGAATGAGGTTTGAACATCAAGAGTAAGCTCACCTTGATGAAGAATGAGGTTTAAACATCAAGGGTAAATTCGCCTTGATGAAGAATGAGGTTTGAACATCAAGAGTAAATTCGCCTTGATGAAGAATAAGGTATGAACATCAAGAGTAAAACTCGCCTTGATGAAGAAATGGGTTTGAACATCAAGAGTAAATTCGCCTTGATGAAGAAAGAGGTTTAAACATCAAGAGTAAATTCGCCTTGATAAAGAATAACCTAAGCAGTCCCATATCCCTCCAGGAATTTCTAAGAATGAGTTTCTAAAAGATTCTATTTAAAAAGACAGTAGTTTTTACTTACCAACGTCAAATGTTGTAGAATCGAAAAATGGAAAAAGAAGTTCTTGAAAAAACTCCAAGAACTTCTTTTTCCATTTTCTATCTATATAACTTATTTTGTCTGTTTCCCAAATGTTTTGATTTCATCATTTACCATTTGTAAGAAAGCTTCCAGACTTTGAACATGAGTTTCTTTATTTCCGTATCTGCGAATAGTTACAGATTCGTCTTTTACTTCATTATCTCCTACAACGATTTGGTAAGGGATTTTTTGTGTTTGTGAAGCACGAATCTTATACCCCATTTTTTCATTGCGGTCATCTAATTCCACACGCATACCTAATTTTTGCATACGTTCTTTAACTTCAGCTGCATAACCTGAATGCAAATCTAAGTTTACTGGAATAATCGTTGCTTGTACGGGTGCTAACCAAGTTGGGAAAGCTCCTTTGTATTCTTCAATCAAGTAAGCTACAAAACGTTCCATAGTAGAGACGATTCCACGGTGAATAACGACTGGACGGTGATTGTTTTCCCCATCTTCCCCAACATAAGTTAAGTCAAAACGTTCTGGAAGCAAGAAGTCTAATTGGATCGTTGAAAGAGTTTCTTCGATTCCGATAGCTGTTTTTACTAAAACATCTAATTTAGGACCGTAAAATGCTGCTTCTCCTTCTGCTTCGAAGTAATCCAGTTCCATATCATCCATAGCGGCTTTAAGCATTGTTTGAGCTCTGTTCCACATCTCATCATCATCAAAATATTTATCTGTATTATTAGGATCACGGTAACTTAACCGGAAACGGAAATCAGTGATCTCAAAGTCATCATATACAGCCAACATCAATTCTAAAGTGCGTTTGAATTCGTCTTGGATTTGATCAGGACGTACAAATGTATGTCCATCATTCAATGTCATTTCACGTACACGTTGCAATCCTGATAAAGCTCCACTCTTTTCATAGCGGTGCATTTGACCAAGTTCAGCAATACGGATCGGTAACTCACGGTAACTATGAATATCATTTTTGTATACCATCATGTGGTGTGGACAGTTCATTGGACGCAAGACAAGCATTTCTCCATCACCCATGTCCATTGGCGGGAACATGTCTTCATGGTAGTGATCCCAGTGCCCTGAAGTTTTGTACAAATTCACATCAGCCATAATAGGTGTGTAAACGTGTTGATAGCCTAAGCTGATCTCACGGTCAGTGATGTAACGTTCGATCGTACGACGGATAGTAGCACCTTTTGGCAACCAGAAAGGAAGACCTGACCCAACTTCTGGAGCGATCATAAACAAGTCTAATTCTTTCCCCAATTTACGGTGATCACGTTGTTTCGCTTCTTCACGCATTTGGATGAATTCTTTCAAATCTTTTTTATCAAAGAACGCTGTACCATAAATACGTTGCATCATTTTATTGTCAGAGTTTCCTCTCCAATAAGCTCCTGCAAGTGACAATAGTTTAAAGACTTGAATACGACCTGTTGAAGGAACATGAACTCCACGACACAAGTCCACGAAATCGCCTTGGTCATAGACTGTAATGATGTCATTTTCCGGAAGCGCAGTAATCAGTTCTACTTTGTATTCATCATCTTTAAATAATTCCAACGCTTCTTCACGAGAAACTTGTTTGCGCACGATTGGATTGTTTTCTTTCACGATATTCATCATTTCAGCTTCGATTTTCGGCAAATCTTCTTCTGTAATAGGCTGTTCAATATCTGTATCGTAGTAAAAGCCGCTGTCAATAGCGGGACCAACGCCAAATTTAATATCCGGGTATAACCGGCGTAGTGCATTAGCCATTAAGTGAGCTGTTGAGTGACGCAAAATTTGTATTGCATCTTCGTGATCTGGTGTCACGATCTCAATATTTCCATTTACTTCCAAAGGACGTTTGTAGTCTACTAACTCCCCATTGAATTTCCCAGCTAAGCCTTTTTTAGAAAGACTCTTGCTGATACTTGCCGCGATTTCTTCTGTTGTTACACCTGATTCAAACTCTTTTACTGCTCCATCAGGGAATGTTACTTTAATACTGTCTGACATGATAATTCCTCCAATAAATAAATTTAAGTACATTAAAAATATCAAAAAAAACAAAAAGCCCCATTTATGATCGAAAAAGGATCATAAATGGGACGTCAAATTACGTGGTTCCACCCAAGTTCAGCACACAACTAATCTGTGCTCTCTGGGCTATATAACGTTAGCTAAACGGCATGATGCTACTATAAGTTCACATCTGCTCTCGAAAGTGGTCAATACAAGTCCATTTTAGGAAATTCTCAGCAATCTTTCCCTCTCTTTAAAACGTGCCGCTTCTATTGGTGTCTTTCTCAAAGATTTTTATATCATAACTATTAAAACACGTTTATCGTTTTGGTGCAAGTTTTTTCAACATTTTATTCTTCATATTGTTGTTGGCGTCTATTGACACCTTGCATGGTAATTTCTTTCGCTAAGAAACGGATACGTTCCATAATTCGCTGAGCTTTCAACGGCTCATCTTCCCCACGTTGAGTGAACGTCAAATGTTCTTCCAACTGTTTCATATCAAGATTGGAAGAAAAGAAAGTCGGCAGCTGTTCTTGCATTCGATATTGCAAAATAACCCCTAAAACATCATCTCGAATCCAGCTGGACATGGAGTCTGCTCCGATATCATCCAACATTAAGATAGGCGCCCGCTTAACGGCTTCGATTTTTTCACCTGTCGTATTTTGACCTATGGATTGTTTCATTTCTACCGCAAAAGAAGGGAAATGCATTAAGGTAGATGAATAGCCGCTTTTTGCTAGTTCATGGGCAATCGCACCAAGTAAATAGGTCTTTCCTACACCGAATGAACCTTGTAAATATAGCCCTCGGTGAAACTTTTTCGGTTCATTCAGATATGCTTCCACAAAATCAAAAGCTTCTATCTTTGCTTGAAGTCGTTCATTCGTAGTTTGAAACTCCTTGAGTGTTGCTTCACGAATACCTTTTGGCATATCCATCGAATGAATCAAATTCTTAATACTTTTCTCCCTTTGTTTTGCCACTAATTCAGATGTTGGCACATAAGTCACATCAATATAGTGGTGATTCATAATCAATTTGGGTTGATATCCAGGAGCCAATTGATTGTCTTTATTATTCTGGTATTTTTTCTTTTCATTGACAAATTCGTACAATTTAGCTGCGCTTTTTTCGATAGCTGCTCGATCCAGTTCCTCATTGTGCTCTTGGATAAACTGTACGACATCTGTATCATTCATAACGTCTTGCATCAAGTTGTTGAACTCTTCGTTCCATTTTCTCTCTTTGATGATTTTTGTCAGGCTTTTTCCTACATCATCCATGATTACTCACCTTCTTTTTGCATATTCTGAATACGTGCCAGTCTTTCTTGAAGTTGTTTTTCCGCTTCTGGACTAATCGAAGTTTCTTTAGGTGTTTGGTACCCTTCTTTTGCCCAATCTGGCAGCTTCTCTTTGCGAACAACGTTTTTATTCCGTGAATAGTTATTATTTGACCGCGCAGCCGAAGTATTTTGCTTCCGGTCTTGATTCTTTTGGTATTTCTCTGCGTTTTCTTGGTACAGGTCACGTACTTTCTTCAAAGCAGCTTCTGGTGTTTTGATCTCATTTTGAGCCCAATCATTCGATATCGTATAAGCCAGTCCCTTTTCAAAAACGACTTTTCCTTGGACGACCAAAATGTAATGGATCAATATATTGATCACCGGATTCGATAAATGAGATTTTTTTACAATGTCTTCCAATGTCCATTCTTCTGGTTTAGAGATGTACCCATTTTTCTGTTCTTTGATATCGTTCATAAATTCAGCCGGAGAATACTGCTTGCTGGCTTCGATCACTTGAATATCAGAGTCTGAAAAACCTTGGTGTTTCAAATCTTGTTCCCTTTGTGATTGAGTGGCCGTAGTGACTTCTAGTTCTTGTTGCACAACATCCTGCAACTGTATTTTCTCTTTATTTTCGCGGTGGAAATCATCAACAATATTTTTCTTCAATTTGCGTGCATCAATAACGCCTGTATCCATATCTGATGCTTCCAAAATATAATGCTGCATCGCCAATTCATTAATAGCATACATATGGTGCAACGTCAGAATCGTTTCACGAATATCCGCTGTAATCGCCGAACGATTTACATAGTGCTGATTTAATCCATTGTAAAAGAAGTTCCAATCAAATGTGTCAGCATTCAAAGTGACTGCAGATTCCGCTGCATCCCCAATCAGTGAACGAGAGGATTTGAATAAGGTCTCATGTTGTTTCAACTGATCTGTATTCATATGATAGACATCCAAAAAAGACTTCGTAATTTCAGCATATTGATCTTTATTTATGGGCTGGACTGAAAATCGATTGCGCAATTGCTTGAATTTTCGTTCACCCACTCGCTCCAATAACAATAAACTAAATAAATCTTCTTCAAAAAAAGCTTTACTCGTTTGAGGTTTTTGGAGTTCATAGACATACAGCTTTTCGGGCTCGGTTTGGACAAAAGTTTTCAATAAGCCGATAGCTTCCAGTCGAATTCTGGCTTGATACACTTCTGGCATTCCGAGATTCAATAACGACAACAATTCTGCGTGAAGAATCCCTTCACTCCAAAATGTATCTTTCTCTGTTTCTGTCCACAACGTCATATATAAACTGTAGGCTGCAGAACCAATTAAAGGTTGATACAAAAAGGTCAGAATCTGTTGGTCTATATCCGAAAGCAATGCACTCTGTTTGACCATAAATCCATCTTTAGGACTCAGGTTTTTCCAAGGATACGACATACTTGGCTACTCCTTTCGTATCACTTATTTCTTTTCGGTTTTCTTCCGTTCCAATTCTTTCATTTCTTCCATAAAAACTCCAATGTCTTTAAACTGACGGTACACACTAGCAAAGCGAATATACGCTACATCATCGACCTCTGCTAATTTTTCCATCACATGTTCTCCAATAACCGTTGAAGACACTTCATTTTCTCCTAAACTACGGATATCATTTTCAATTTCATTCACAATTTTTTCCATTTGATCCATCGGAACAGGTCTCTTCTCACAGGACCGGATTACACCCCTAAGGATCTTTTCACGGTTAAATTCTTCGCGATCGCCATTCTTTTTCACTACTAATAGTGGAACACGTTCAATTCTTTCAAATGTTGTAAAACGGTATCGACACGATTCGCATTCTCTTCTACGACGAATAGCTCGTCCTTCATCTGCTGGACGGCTGTCGATGACCCTAGTTCCATTGTGTTGACAGCGAGGGCATTGCACTGTTCATCATCCTTTTTTTAAAAGTATTTTTTTGTATAATCATCCTATTGTACTTTGTTATATAGCCTATTATAACACAGATAGGAATTCTAAAAAACAGCTTATTCCTTATCAGAACAGGTTTTCCTTTTCCAAACCCTTTTTACAAGAACTGAAAAAAGCTAACGAAATCAGATAAATTCTGATGATTTCGTTAGCGTGTTGTTGCATCCAGGTTATTTACGAAAATCTTGCTTATCAAGCCAATACAACACTTGGTGTTGAGTGTTTTCTTTGGAGCCGTTGTTATCGATCACAAAATCGGCTTTCATGATTTTTTCAGTAATGGATTGTTGAGCAGCTATCTTTTGTTGAGCAGCTTTGACATCAATTTGATCTCGCTGCATCAGCCTCTCCAATTGTATACTGGGTGTAGTGGCTACCACCATTACTTTTTCTACATCCTGATCATATCCACTCTCAAATAGTAAAGGAATATCCAACACTATTAGTGGAGCTCCTTGATCAATGTACTTTTCTTTTTCAGTCTGAATCCAGACAGCTATCAAATCACCCAGTATATGATTTAATTTTTTTAATTCCGCTTTGTTTTGAAAGACAATTTTTCCCAATGCTTTGCGGTCTAAATTCCCGCTGGCCATTACGACCTCTTTCCCAAATGCAGCTTCTATCCGTTTTAACCCTTCTGTTCCTGGCTTTACTACTTCGCGGGCACCGACATCAGCATCTACTACAGGTACGCCAGCTTGTTTAAAAACATTGCTTACAGTTGACTTTCCAGTAGCAATACTGCCGGTCAGACCTAAAACAAAAGACATTTGAGTCCCCCCATCCTTAGCTCTCGCTCTTGACTTCATCCGATACTACAGGCAAGACATTTTTTTCAGTCCATTTTTGACAGTGTGCACAGTAATGCGTGCCCCGTTGAGCAACTTTCATTTTTTGAATCGGTCTTCCACAATTGATACACGGTTGTCCTGTACGTCCATAAACGGTTAGTTTTTGTTGAAATTGCCCGGCTTCCCCTAATGCGTTAAGGTAAGATCGTATCGTAGTTCCTCCCGCTTTGATGGCATTCCCCAACACTTGGATAATGGCTTGATGCAGCTTTTTAACTTCTGCCGGCTTCAAAGAATTGCCGGGTCTTATGGGGTGTATCTTAGCTTTAAATAAAGCTTCATCTACATAAATATTTCCTAATCCCGTTACCAATCCTTGATCCAACAATGCTGGTTTTATGGCTTTTTTAACGCGGCTTAACTTAGATTGAAACGGTTCTAGCAAAAACACCTCTGTAAAAGGCTCGGGCCCCAATCGCTGAATTCCAGCAACCGTTTCTTCCTCTCCCAGAGAGACCAGTTCCATCCGTCCAAACTTACGAACGTCCAAGTACCGAATATCTCTGCCGTCTGTCAGATGAAAAACGACATGTGTATGTTTTTTTAATTCATCTTCAGAAGGAACCACTTCATATTTCCCTTCCATGCGCAAATGTGAAATCAAGGTATAGTGATCAAAATCCAGCAACAAAAATTTTCCTCTGCGCCTAAATTTCCGCAAGGTTTCCCCCACTAATAATTCTTTAAAAGCTGCCCTCGATATCGCTCCCGCAATAATCCTATCCCAATACACAGAGACACTTTGAATCGTCACCTGATTTACTGTCGCCTCAAGACCTTTGCGGACAGTTTCAACTTCTGGTAATTCCGGCAAACTTTATTTCCTCCATTCCAACACTTTACTTCGCTTCGTACCAGCTTTGGCCGAAGTTGCTGTCTACTTTCAACGGCACGCTCAAATCGACGGCATGCTCCATTACATCTTCCACCATTTTCTGCAAAGCCGGGATTTCTTCTTCTGGTGCTTCAAAAATCAACTCATCATGCACTTGCAATAACATCGTCGCTTTTAATTCTGACTCTTTTAACGCTTGAGCAATTTTAATCATCGCTACTTTCAGAATATCTGCAGCACTACCTTGAATAGGCGTATTAATAGCTGTTCTCTCGGCAAATGAACGCAAGTTAAAGTTGCGTGAATTAATGTCTGCCAAATAACGGCGACGATTGAACAACGTCTCCACAAAGCCCTTTTCTTTTGCTTCTCTGACGACATCTTCCATATAAGCTTCAATACCAGGATATTTTTCGAAGTACGTATCAATAAATTGCTGTGCTTCTTTACGTGTAATTCCTAAGTTTTGAGACAATCCATAATCACTGATACCATAGACGATTCCAAAGTTAACAGCTTTCGCACGTCGGCGAATGTTAGCTGTCACGTCTTCTGGTTTATCAATACCAAATACACGCATAGCAGTACTGGAATGAATATCCTGCTCTTCTATGAAAGCTTCTTTCATATGTTCATCATTGGAGATGTGAGCCAATACACGCAATTCGATTTGTGAGTAATCTGAGGCAAAAATCTTCCAACCAGCTTTTCTAGGTACAAACGCTTGGCGTATTTTACGACCTTCTTCCAGACGAATCGGAATGTTTTGCAAGTTAGGATCAACCGAACTCAAGCGTCCTGTACGAGCAATAGTTTGCATATAGCGCGTATGCACTTTACCAGTATCCGGACGCACAACTTTTAATAATCCCTCTACATAAGTAGATTGGATCTTCGCAATTTGCCTGTAGTTTAAAATAAATTCCACGATTGGAGCTTGATCCTGCAATTGTTCTAGAACCCCTACAGCTGTTGAATAGCCTGTTTTGGTCTTTTTGATTACTGGATAACCCATTTTTTCAAATAAAATAACGCCTAATTGTTTCGGTGAATTAATATTGAACTCTTCACCAGCTTCTGCGTAGATTTTTTGTTCGATTTCTTTTAACTGAATCGCAAATTCATCTCTCATTTCTTCCAATCGTTTACCATTTACGGTGATTCCTTGGATTTCCATATCAGCAAGAATGATCGCTAATGGCAACTCGATATCTGAAAACAACTCTTTTTGATCGTTGGCAACCAATTTTTCCATCAAGGCAGGTCCCAAAGTAGCAATAGCTTTTACCTTTCGAGCCAAGTGCGTGTGCATAACAGAAATATCTTCAGGAACTTTGATTTTAGCTCCTTTTCCATAGACACTTTCGTCTCCAGCAACATCATGGTAATCGTACTCTTCTGCAATGGCTGCTAAATCATTGGAGTTGTCTTTCACATCCAGCAAATAAGCTTCTAACAATACATCATATTGAATAGCAGATAACTTAATGCCGTAACGATCCAAAGCCACATAGACTTGTTTAGCATCAAACGCAGCTTTTGAAAGAGACTCATCTTCTGCCCATTTTTTGAATACTGGAGAGGTTAAAATAGTATCTGCTTCTCCTACATAGATCCGTTCTGCATTTCCCCAACTGATGCCTACGATCTCCGCTGTGTGGTAGTTGTCGTTCAACATTTGTACATAGAGAGCCATGTCTTTTTCAAACATGTCTTCGGTAACTTCTGTCACGACTTCATACGTAATCTCTGTACGATTGGCTTCTTTTTCAGCATCTAATTCTGTAGTATCCAGATTGCTTAAATGAGATTTGAAATCCATCTCTTTATAGAATTCCGTTAATTTCTTCAAATCTGCTCCATGATACTCTAAATCGTCTATCGTAATTTCAAGAGGTGAATCGGTATCGATAGTAGCCAAGCGTTTACTCATCAGCGCAATATCTTTTTCATTGATCAAGTTTTCCTTGCGTTTGCTTTGCTTCATAGCACCGATATTTGCATAGACACCTTCAACCGAACCATATTCTTGCAATAACTTCAACGCTGTTTTATCGCCAATCTTGGTAACACCTGGAATATTATCGGAACTGTCCCCTGCTAACCCTTTCATGTCGATAATTTGTAAAGGGGAAATCCCCATTTCTTCTTTGATCGATTCAACTGTATACGGTTTGAGATCAGAAACACCTTTTTTTGTAATATCTACACGAACATTTTCTTTAGCCAACTGAGTCAAATCACGGTCACCAGAAATGACCACTACATCAAATTCTTCCGGATCCACTTTGACAGATAAGGTTCCTATAATATCATCAGCCTCATAGTTCACCAACTCATAATGCGCAATCCCAAATCCTTTTAACAAATCACGCAAATAAGGCATTTGCTCTGTAAATTCACCAGGCGTTTTAGAACGTCCAGCCTTGTACTCCGGAAAATATTCTGTTCTAAAAGTCGTATTTCCTGCATCAAAAGCCACTAAAATATGAGTGGGGTCTTCTGCTTTCAGCACACTTTGAATCATATTATGGAATCCATATAAAGCATTGGTGTGCAGGCCATAATGATTTTTAAATTTTTCCAATTGAGCGTGTAAGCCAAAGAAAGCACGAAAAGCTACGCTACTTCCATCGATCAGCACTAATTTCTTTTTTTTAGTCATTTTATGTCTCCTCATAACCATTATTTAGCTGGTTTTCAGCTCCAAGCTAACAAAGTTTTCTCTTTACTATTCTAACAAAAAAGCAAGTAGATAGCGAGAATCGAAGAAGCCTCTTTTCAAAACAACATCGAGCAATTTTATACAGGGTCTCCTTTAATTAAAGAAAACTCCTGATTTTTTATTTCCCAAACTTGGTCAGCTGCTTGATCCACAAAATATTGATCATGAGAAGTAAAAATAACTGTACCTGGATAACCTCTCATAAACTTTTCTAAAGATTTGATCGTTTGGATGTCAATAAAGTTAGTTGGTTCATCCAATATCAATACATTAGACGGTTTAATAAACAGCAAGGCCATGGAAATCCGTGTGGCTTCTCCACCACTTAACGATTTGAGTGGTTTCCTAATTTCCATTTGTGAAAAACCTAGATTATTCAATACAGAACGCACAATTTTTTCTGAAAAATCAGTTTGTTTCATCAAATAATCCAGTAGTGAAGAGGAATCAGTTAACTTGTACGCCATTTGTCGATACGTGCCGAAAACTACTTTCGGAGAAAGAGTGACGCCTTCTCCATCTGATAAAATAGATTTTAATAAAGTCGATTTTCCACTTCCGTTTTCTCCAATAATAGCGATTCGTTTTCCAAGAGGAAATTGAAAGTTTGCTTTTTTCAAAAGCAGCTTATTTCCTCCGTATAAATCGATATCACTGCCTCTAATTGGGAATCGGTTGTGTATCGCTAATTCTTCGCTAGCAGGAAATCGAATTTCTTTCGTTTCTTGAAAAGCTTCAACCTTTCCCAGTTGTTCAATTCGTTTTTCCATCGCTTTAGCTGTTTTTTGAACATTCTTTTGAACAGTATCTTTTTGTTTGGAGGAAGACAATCGATCGGGACGAATCGCACGTTTCTTTTGTTTTTCATTGACTTGACTTATTTTTTGAGCTTGTTGCTTTTTTTGTTCTACTGCTTGTTCCAAGCGTTTTTTTTCTTTCGATACTTTTTCAAACTCTCTTTGCTGTTCGCTTTTTTCTTGTTCTTTCTGTCGCACATAAGCTGAATAATTCCCTGCATATTCTTGAACAGTCCCCTTGTCTACCTCCCATATTTTGGTTACTAACTGATCTAGAAAATAACGATCATGGCTTACTACAATCAATGTTCCATAATAATATCTTAGTTCTTCAATTAAAAATTGGACGCTTTCTCGATCCAAATGGGTTGTTGGTTCATCCAACAATAACCCCATTTGATATAGAGACAGTGTCTGAGCCAGTCTAAATTTGGTCTCTTCTCCTCCACTCAATGTTTCGATGGCATTATTCGGCACTTTGAGTCGCCCCATAATGTGAGAATCCAACTCTGCAGCTTGTTTTGTTTCATCCATCTCTTCCACCTGATGAAAATAATTAAATACTACCTGACGATTAATCGTTCCGGAATTTGGTTGCAACTCTCCACTTATCACATTCAATAAGGTGCTTTTTCCTTGTCCATTTTTACCTACCACTCCAATACGCTCATTTTGATAAGCTGTGAGCTGTTCAATCCATAAGACCTCTTTGTTTTGAAAACTGACTTCCATATTTTTTAGCTCAATAGATAATTCTTCCATTATATTTGCACTCCTTTATTATAGTCCATGCAAATCAACAGTTTTTAGGTACGCAAAAAAGAGATAGATCCCCCTATCTCTTTTTTCGACATTTATCTCAATAGTTTTTTAAGGATTTGAAAATGGGTAGACTGCTCCCTAATATCTGTCAATATAACAGGACCTTTTAAATAGTTATTTAATTAACGATTTAAAAAGTTAGTGCGCAATCTCATTGATGCTGTCATTTTCAAATCCTCCATTCCGTTTTTAGTTCTTTCATTGTACCACATTTTTCTACTGTATTAAACAGCTTATTGATTACTCAATGAAGTTTGGCTTAATAACGTTTCATAAGCTTTTTCAAATTTTTGAACATCACCAGCACCCATAAAGATCACAACTGCATCGTGGTGGTTCAATAATGGAGAAACATTGTCTTCCGTTAAAATCGGAGCTCCACCGTCAATTTTAGCCGCTAAATCATCGATTTTTACAGAGCCTTGCTCTTCTCTGGCTGAACCAAAAATATCACACAAGTAGACACTATCTGCTAGATTTAGGGAATCAGCAAATTCACTCAATAACGCTACTGTACGTGTAAAGGTATGAGGTTGGAAAACCGCAATGATTTCTTTGTTTGGGTATTTCTGACGAGCAGCATCCACTGTGGCACGGATTTCTGAAGGATGATGAGCATAATCATCAATGATCGTCATATCTTCCATTTTCTTTTCCGTAAAACGACGTTTGACACCTTTAAATGTCATTAAGTTTTCTTTCACTTTTTCAATATCAATGTTTTCATATTGGCATATCGCAATGACAGATAAAGCGTTCAAGACATTGTGTTTACCAAATGTAGGAATTTCAAAATGTCCAAAATATTCCTCTCTCATATACACATCAAATTCAGAACCTGTTGTAGAACGCGTTAGATTTTTAGCTTGGAAATCATTATTTTCTTCAAATCCATAATACAAAATAGGTACATTGGCTTGAAGTTGTTGCAATTGTTCATCGTCTCCGCACGCAACGATCGCTTTTTTTACTTGATGAGCCATCGTTTGGAAAGCATCAAAAACATCTTCTACGCTGGTAAAGTAATCGGGATGATCAAAATCTACATTTGTGATGATGGCATAATCCGGCTCGTACGCCAAGAAATGACGGCGATATTCACAAGCTTCCAATACAAAGAAATCTGCGTCAGGAACTCCATGACCGGTTCCATCTCCAATTAAATAGCTGGTATCTTCAATATTCCCCATAACATGTGCCAAAAGACCTGTTGTACTGGTTTTTCCATGTGAACCTGTAATCGCAATACTGGTATAATTATTGATCAAAGCACCAAGGAATTTATGGTAACGAACCACTTCAAGTCCAAGTTCATTTGCCGCTACAATTTCGTCATGCGTATCTGGAAAAGCATTCCCTGCAATAATAATTTGCCCTTTTTTTATGTTGTCTTTATTAAAAGTCATCATTGGAATATGAGCTTCTTCAAGACTTTTTTGGGTAAAGAAATATTTTTCTATGTCAGAACCTTGTACCTTAAAGCCTTTATCATGCATGATCAATGCTAAAGCACTCATTCCAGAACCTTTAATCCCTACAAAGTGATAAACTAATTCTTCATTCATATTTTTATTTCCTCCATATAGTCATTCAAGCGTCACGAGTCTACACGCCTTAACCCAACGCCGTTTTTTAGATTCAATGTTTTTTTTCAACAAAAAATAAATCAACTTTTTCTATCTCAAAGTTAATTTTAGTCTCAATAGAGCTCCAGCTTGTTTACATGCTCAGAACGGATTCAGTATACCACGATTTAATTTAGACGGAAACTCAAAAATGTCAAAAAACTTATTGTTGTAAAGACTTCATAATAATAAACCGCCTTCATGACAGATCTTTAACATAAATAAGGCTTTTCATTGAACAACCCCCTTCTTTTTTACTATTAAAATAGAGTAGGATAATGAAATTTTATATTTACTGCACTAATTCTACTGGTACACAACTGAATCGTGTTGTCTCCTAACTTATGAGTAAAATAGTAGCGAAAACCATTTCATTGCGGTAAAGTAAGTGTGTTAACTAATTATCCAGAGGAGGATTCATAAATGGCTCAAAAGAACACGTTTATTTTTCACAATGGTGTAGAAATTCCGCATATTGGTTTTGGTACTTGGCAGATTCCTAATGATGAGGTTTACAAACCAGTCAAGATTGCCTTACAAAATGGCTACCGTCACATCGATACTGCTGCAGCCTATCAAAACGAAGAAAATGTAGGAAAAGCGATCAAAGATTTTGGTTTAGAACGTGAAGAAGTATTTATTACCAGCAAATTGCGTGCCAGTATCAAAGGCTACGATTCTACTATAGAAGAGTTTGAAAAAACGATCGCTGAATTAGGGGTAGATTATCTAGACCTGTATTTGATCCACGCTCCATGGCCTTGGGAAGAAAAAGGAAAAGATTGTACTGAAGGAAATATACAATCTTGGAAAGCTATGGAAAAATTGTACAGTGACGGAAAAATCAAAGCCATCGGTGTTTCCAATTTTGAAATATCCGACATTCGGGCGATTATTGATCAATGCGATATCGTTCCAATGGTCAATCAAATTCCTTTCTACATCGGTCGTTACCAAGCGCAAAAAGAATTGGTTGAGTTTTGCCATGAACACAATATTGTTGTGGAAGCATACTCTCCTCTTGCAACTGGAGAATTGTTAAACGGTAAAGAAATTACTGAAATGGCCAAAAAATATGACGTAACACCTGCTCAAGTCTGCTTACGTTATTGTTTAGAAAAGAATACATTGCCTTTACCAAAATCCACTCATGAAGGACGTATTATTGAAAATACGCAAATAGACTTTGAATTATCTGCTGAAGATGTAGCTTTATTGGATACCGTCAAAGACGTTCGCAACTAAACTGCGGCATCTAAGCAATGGAAATTTTTTCCGTTGCTTTTTTGTTTAGAAAAATAGTTGTCAGATCAAAGGCTGAGTGCTAAAGTAAATGCAACGGTTTTCAAATCGTGTATATGGATTTAAAAGGAGATTTAATCATTGAATAAACTACATTCTATACCAGAAAATGAATTAAACGAACTAACAAAAATCATTTCAGATACTGATCGTCTTTTTGTGGGCGAAGCAATCCCCGAAGATTATATCTATGATGAATACGCTGGAGAAACAGGGGCTATTTATGCGGTCGCTTTACCAGTGACAAAATCAGAAGTTATTCAATTGGTCAAATTTGCTAATCATGTCGACATCCCGATCATTGCTCGCGGTGCTGGTACTGGCTTGTCTGGAGCTACTGCACCTGTTAAAGGTGAACTGATCATTGATGTTCATTTGATGAATAAGATCATCGGCTTGGATGAAGAAACGATGACGTTAACAGTTGAACCTGGTGTTTTACTAGGCGAGATCCAAGAATTCATCGAGAAAAAAGGCTTCTTTTATCCACCAGATCCAGGTTCAAAACATTCTTCTATTGGCGGTAATGTAGCCACAAACGCCGGTGGAATGCGTGCAGTTAAATACGGTGTTACGCGTGATTATGTCAGAGAACTAGACGTGGTTTTAGCTTCTGGTGAAGAAATGACTTTGGGTTCATTGAACATCAAAAGCAGTTCGGGCTATGATTTAAAAGACCTCTTTATTGGTTCTGAAGGAACACTTGGTATTACTACTCTGATCAAGCTGAAAGTAATTCCCGTTCCAAAAGCCAGCTTGTCAGCTATCGTCGCTTTTTCAACTTTACAAGATGCAACTAAGGCTGTGTTGGACATTTTAAAACATGGCGTTGATCCTACTGCATTGGAGTTTTTCGAAAAAGACGGAATCGCGATCAGTGAAAAAGAAAACAACTTGCCCTTCCCTGTTCAAAACGGACAAGCCTTTTTATTGCTGACTTTAGATGGCGACAGCAGCGAGTCAATTGAACGCCGTATGGTCTTGCTTGAAGAAACTGTTAAACAACACCATTTAGTAGAACTATTGCCATTGACAGATCCTGCTGCTGAAAAGACAGCCTGGTTCTTACGAGACACACTACTGACTGCAGTTGTGAATTATACCGAACAAGTAACACTGGACGAAGTTGTTCCGATCAATCAGCTGGCCACTTTGTACCAATACACAAAAGAATTGGAAGCAGAAAGCGGCTTGAGTATGATCAGTTTTGGTCATGCTGGAGATGGAAATCTTCACACTTGTGTGGCTCGAGGCGAAGTTCAAGATCAAGCAGAATGGGAAACCAAACGAGACGAGGTTTTGCATAAACTATATGCAAAAATTGGCGAACTAGGTGGATTACCTTCCGCAGAACACGGTATTGGAGTCATAAAAAAAGAATATTTTGCTGCTCTGACAGCCAACATCAACATTGATATGATGCGCAAAGTCAAAGCTGTCTTTGATCCTGATAATCGATTAAACCCCACAAAAGTATTTTAATTTTTTATTTTTAAAAACAGTTATTCTTTCATCTATCTTAAGATATTAAGCAGGCTTGCTGATATAAAAGAAAACGAAAAGGCATGACCAAGTCCATACGTTAGGTCATGTCTTTTGTGCTAGTTTTTATTTAGTGCTCTTGTTTTTCGTTTAACTCTAATGCTGGTAATTTTTTGTCTTTAGTTAGAAGAACTATGTGATTTCTCAAATCCTTTAGTTAGGAATAATTTTTTAGCTCCATTCTCGATAATGGACTTGAATGAAATAATAAATAGTGCTGTGCAAATAAAATCTGTTGATTTCGCTATAAAGAAATCAACAGATTTTATCTTTTCTAACACATAAGTAATTAGATTAAACCAATTTTTTGTAACTATATTGTTTTTTATTCTTCTCCGTTTTCTTCAATATCTTCAATCAGTTTCTTCATTTCTGCAATTTCTTTTTCTTGGGTTTCAATAATTTCATCTCTTAATTGTTGAGCACGAGGATCTGAAATATTTGCCCGTTCACTGGTTAAAATAGCAATCGAATGATGAGGTATCATTGCTCTCATCCATGAAGTATCGTCTACTGTACTTTGACTTCTCACTAGCCAGAAAGAAAGACCGAAAGTAACAATAGAAATCCCTAATATAATGTAATTTAATTTCTTTTTCTTATACATATTCCACATAAACAACAACATAATTACAGCCATTACAGATCCCATCATTATAGCCATGTACACACGAGTCTCACTAAAAGTAAAATGGTCCAACTCAAAGATATTAAAAAACATCAAAAAGTACATGAACACTGTCGAAGTCAATATCATTAATCCAAAACGAATATAACTCTTCATACTTAATCCCTCCATAAAAAATGTCTAACAAAGTTTATGTAATTGTCCGAATAACGTATACGATATACTAACATTTATATTTATTGTTTGTAAAATAATCAGCTTTAATTTTCTTTTCAATCAATAAGCGACACAAATCTCAAGTTATAAATGAACTGAAATTTATTGCAAAATAAGATAATTGATGATGCATACCACTCAACCTATGCCTCTATGAGTAACCCAAATAGACCTAAATATTTTTGCGGAATCAAAAAGAGCTTATTGAAAGACTTCAATAAAATAAGTTGATGAGCACTATGCCCCTAGGAACACAAAATGATTTCAGGTTCCAAATAAAAAACAAAAAATTTTCCTGTCTAATGTATCCTATAAATCTTATCAAACAAAATCAAAAAGAGATCTTCTATACAATCAGAAAATCTCTTTTTCTATTATAAAAACTTTTCTTCGTAATCGCTGCGTGTTAAAAAGACATCTCTGGGTTTTGAACCTTTATTTTCTGAAATCAAATTTTCACTTTCCAATGTATCGATCAAGTTAGACGCGCGGTTGAAACCAATTCTAAATTTGCGCTGCAATGAGGAGGCAGAAACAGTGCCTTCATCAATAATGAATGGCAGTACTTCGTCAAATAAGTCATCTTTCCCTTCCAAAGCTTCAGCTTTAGCTAGAAGAGATTCAGATTGGAACAAATAGTTTGGTTCTTGTTGTTCTTTGATAAAATCAACAATATCCTCTATTTCTTCTTCTACATAGGTCCCTTGAATTCGCGTTGGCTGGTTGACTCCATTTCCTTGGAATAACATGTCTCCTCTTCCAAGAAGCTTTTCAGCTCCACCTGTATCGATAATGGTACGTGAGTCCACTTGACTGGAAACCATAAATGCCACTCTGGTTGGAATATTGTTTTTGATCGTACCTGTTACCACATCCACACTAGGACGTTGGGTAGCCACTATCAAATGGATTCCAGCAGCTCGTGCTTTTTGCGTGATCCGTGCAATAGAATCTTGGACCTCATTGCTGGCAACCATCATCAAATCAGCCAACTCATCAATAATAATGACAATATAAGGTATTTTCAAGGCGAAATCGCCACTGGCTGCTACCTTTTTATTGAAGTGGTCAATATTTCGCACTCCACCGGCAGCTAATTTTTGGTATCGTTCTTCCATTTCATTTACAGCCCATTTTAAAGCTTCATTAGCTGCTTTCGGTTCTGAAATGACTGGGGATAATAGATGCGGCAAATCATTATATGGAGCTAATTCTACTGCTTTAGGGTCAATTAATATTAATTTCACTTCATTCGGAGTGGCCTTGTACAACAAACTCACTAAAAGTGAATTGATAAATACACTTTTTCCTGAACCAGTAGCTCCAGCAATCAATCCATGAGGCATTTTATCCAGTGTTGTGACAACTGCTTCACCTGATAAATTCACACCCATTGCGATCGTTAACGGAGATTCGCTATTTTTGAACGTTTGGCTTCCGATTACTTCTGCAATCATGACAGGACGAGATTTTTTGTTCGGAATTTCTACACCAACTGTACTTTTCCCTGGTATAGGTGCTTCGATTCGAATGTCTTTAGCGGCTAAAGACAATTTCAAGTCATCAGATAGATTTGTGATTTTATTTACCTTGACACCTCGACCCAATTGCAATTCAAATTGAGTGATAGCAGGACCAATCGTCCAACCGACAACTTGGGCTTCAACATTAAATGCCTCTAGTGTCTCGTTTAAAATTTCCGCTTGTTCCAATACCCAATCGTCTATGGCATTAGGCTCAAAAGTAACAGGTTCTTGTAAAAGGTCTAAAGAGGGATATTGGTAATGCAATACTTGTTTTTCGGCACTGTAACTCTCATCTGGTTTCCATCCTTCAGAATCCTCTTCTTCTTGAGTGTCGTTGATTTCACTGACTGCTTCTACGTGAATTTCTTCCGAAGTTTCTTCATCATCAATCCACATGTCGGTTTCTGCCGGTTCCTCGGGGAATTCACCTGTTTCTTCAATGACCTCTTCAAAAGAGATAGTTTCAGGTTCCATCTGTTCATCCAAAGCCATCCCATCCTCTAAAATAGGGTCTTTTAGAGCTGGTTTTTCACTTTTTATGAAAGATTCTTCATCAATAACCTGTTTCTCTGGTGGAGTATTTTCCAGTACATCACTCATCAATGTTGGATGGACATCTATCACTTCTATATTAGCTGCTTGACCTGCTTCTGAAGCAGCCTCCTCCTCTACGAGAACCGCATTTTTCAGTCTAGGAGCCGTGTCTTCTAAAAGTTTTTCCAGTTCATTTGACTGTTCTTCTCCTTGCATAGCCCTAGCCAAAAGTTCCGTAATGGTTGCTGGCTGAGACGAAAATTCTTCGAATGCAGCATCCTGTTCTTGAATTTTTTCTTCACTATCCACAGGCTCTTCTACGGTATTCTCTTCTTCCGTCACTGGAGTCTCATGATTTGAATCAGTGTCTTCCACCACAAGAGGACCAGCTTCAATGATTTCTTCCGGTTCATCTAAAGACTCTTCTTGTTGAGTTCTATCTGCAAGTTCCGATAATTCTGCTGATGGAGATGCTTCTTCTGCTGCCAATTCTTCTATTTCAGTATAATCTGCTTCAACTATGAACGGCTCTTTTGAAATCAGTTCATTTTCTTCAACAGTAGTCGCCTCTATATAAGGCTGTTCGTCTTCGAAAAGTGATTCTAGTTCCTCTACTTGTTTACCTTGCTTAGCTCTAGCCAAAAGCTCTGAAATGGTGGCCGCTTGTGCTGCAGGTTCATCTTCTGTTTCTCCAAAGTAACGCGCGATGTTTCTTCCTTTGTTTAACCGTTCGTCTTGTTCGTCACGAATCATACCTGCTAGAGAACGAGATAATCCGCGTTTCTTAGTTTCTTTCACGATTGAGTCAACATCTGCTTCATCAAGTACTTCAGCAGAACCAACACTTTCTTCCGGAAGAATGATTGCAGGTTGCCTTTCTTGAACCAGATAATCAGTCTCTTGGGCTGTTTCATCATGGATGTTCGAAGTTTCATTCACCTCTTGATTTAAGTCTTCTTCAGTTTCTTTTTGACTTGAACTCATAGGTTCATATAAATCCTCTAAAACAGGAAGATTATCGGTTTCAACAATCACTTTTTGTGGGGTGTGATCCATTTGCTGCTGATTTTCCTGTTGTTCCAGCACTTCCAAAAACTCTGTTTCTTCCGTTCTATCTTCTGACTTCAAGACTTGTTCTTCGCCTAATTCAGATGAATACTCATCAAATAATAAAAAATCTGCTGGTTGTTTGGATAAGTTCTCATAAATAAAAGCATAATTGACGCTTTCTTTTTTCTCTTCTCTTCTTTCTTTATAACCATAAAAAGGAGACGGCACTTGTTTTACTTTAAATGGAGTTGAACTGCGGTCTTCTTGATAAGACGTTACTTTATGCTTTAATCCTTTTGAGGACAACAGTGGTTCCTCTGACTGTTTAGTTTCATGTTGTTTATAAAATGGGACATCGTTTTTATCGGATTGTGTTGGTTTTATTTTGACTTCATGAGGAGATGCTGTTTGCTTTTTTCTCTCTGATTGAAGTTGTCTATGAAAGACAGGACCTTGGTATTTGGCCATAATTTGGTCTCCTCCCCTCTTATTGGTACCTAAGCCATTTTATCACAAATCCATATCCGATAGTAGCGTTCCCTGGAAGATGTATCAAATGAAACCATTTATAATTTCCGTTATTTAGACAAAAAAGAAGCTGTCTCATGTTGAGGCAGCTTCTTTCTTGATTAGAAGCGACAGGTCTCTAGCCTTTAAACACTTCTCCTATAACAGCCGTTTCTGGCAATACTAGGATACCTTTTTCGTTTGGAGCATTTTTAAGCTCCAATTCACGTGCCGAACAAATCATTCCGTGACTAGGTTCTCCTCTTAATTCTCCATCCCAAATGACCATTCCATTGGGCATCATTGCACCAACTTTGGCAACAACTACTTTTTGTCCTTGAGCAATGTTAGATGCACCGCAGACAATTTGCACAACTTCACCGTTGTCGATTTCTGTTTGAGTGATATTCAAGTGGTCCGAGTCAGGATGCGGAACACATTCTTTTACATACCCTACAACAAATTTAGGTCGGCTATCCGCTTCTAACGCATCTTCAAATCCAGCAGCTGATAAAGCTTGATTCAATGAATCAATTTCTTCAGCAGATAAAACGACTTGACCATTACCAGCAATTTTTACGATTTCAGAAACGTCAAAAAAGTTGTATCCTACTGTTTCATTTGTTGATTCGTTAAAGATACGAGCAACGTTATCTTTTCTTTCAAAGCTTTGTTCTACTTTTTCGCTGTTTTTCAGCATGACGATCAATGTATCGCCAACACCATTCTTATTATAACTACTTACAATCATTCTTATTCCTCATTTTCCAATTCATTTTTGACAATTAAAACATCACATGGTGCTGTACGCAAAATGTGTTCACTCACACTACCAATCATCCAACGTTCCACTGCATTAAGACCTGTTTGACCTACGATGATCAAATCTACTTCATAGCGCTTCGGAATATCCTCGGCTAATAACGTTCTTGGGTGTCCTTTAGCCATTTCAATAGTAACATTTGTTACACCGTGGGCTTCTGCTTCTGATTTATAACCAGCCAGTTGGTCTTTCATGTCATCCGATTCTGTAATGATTCCTTCTGTATATAAAGCAGGCATTCCCATACTGTATGTTCGGGTATCTACGACATGAGCAATCACCAAATCACTATGATTTCGTACAGCAATTTTAACGGCTTTCTTGTATGCATACTCGGCTGAAGCACTTCCGTCCACTGCGACCATAATTCTTTTGTATTCTTGAATATCTTTTGCCATGATAATCCCTCCAAATTAGTTTCTATCTAACATCTAAAGTGTGGAAATAAATTTTTCGACCTCTTCTTGAGTCTTACGGTCTTTATTCACGAATCGACCAATTTCTTCGCCTTTTTCGAAAGCTACAAAACTTGGAATACCGAAAATAGACAATTCACCGCATAAATCGATAAATTGATCGCGATCGACTTCGACAAATGTTATTTCAGGATGATGCTCAACAATTTCGGGCATCACTGGTTTGATGAAAGAACAATCTCCACACCAATCGGCAGTAAAGAAAAAGATTGTTTTGCCTTCCGCAGTTAACGTTTTAAATTCTTCCATTGTGGTTAATACTTTCATTTACTTCGCTCTTTTCGCTTAGTTATTTTTCAAAATCGTTTCCAGTGTGCTACGGTCTAATGTACGAACGATATGCATCAACATCTCTTTTGCTGCTGCATAATCGTCCATATGGAACACCGTTTGATGCGTATGGATGTAACGCGCACATACTCCGATAACTGCACTTGGAACGCCATTATTCATCACTTGGGCTGCTCCAGCATCTGTACCGCCTTTAGAAATAAAATATTGATATGGGATATTATGTGTTTCAGCCGTATCCAATAAAAATTCACGCATTCCTTTTAGCGTGATCATACCAGGATCTTGCAAGCGTAGTAAGAAGCCTTCTCCCAGATGACCAAATTTAGTTTTATCGCCTGTTAAATCATCTGCTGCAGAACAATCGACAGCGAAGAATAGATCCGGTTTTAACATATGCACCGCACCTTTAGTCCCACGCAAACCAACTTCTTCTTGAACATTTGCTCCAGCGATCAACGTATTCGGTAATTCTTCTCCAGCTAATTCTTTTAACAACTCAATGACCACTGTCGTTCCATAACGATTATCCCAAGCTTTAGAAAGAATTTTCTTCCCATTCGCCATTTTGACGGTTTCAGCAAACGGTACAATAGCATCTCCCGGGCGAACACCATAAGATTCGGCTTCTTCTTTCGAATCAAATCCAGCATCAAATAAAATATCTGCTACATCTGGTGCGCTTCCTTTTCCATTTGTACCTCTTAGTAAGTGAGGTGGTACAGAAGAAGATACACAAGGATAATCTCCTTTAGCTGTTTGCAAAGTAAATCGTTGCGCTGAAACAACATAAGGATTCCAGCCGCCTAGAGGAACAACTCTGAATAACCCTTCTTTAGTAATATTGGCAATCATAAAACCCACTTCGTCCATATGGGCTGCAACCATAATTCTGGGAGCGTCCTCGGTTTTGCTTTTGCGGATTCCAAAAATCCCCCCTAAACCGTCTTGCTTGATCTCATCTACATAAGGAGTGATTTCTTTGCGCAGTTCTTTACGAACGCGGTGTTCAAATCCACTGGTCCCTTGCAGCTCGGTCATTTTCTTAATTAAATCAAATGTAGTTTGTTCCATTCTGTGCAGTCACATTATCTACTAATAGAAACTGTGCCGCTTCCCCCTTTCATGTGTTGGGATTTCTCTTTCCATTTAATTATAACTGATATTCCCTTTAATTTTAAGGTAGAACTCTCTAATTTCTTTTTTCACTCGAAATAAGCTATACTGTATGTGTAGAAAAATAGAGTCAGGAGGTATGAGTATGACATGTAAAAATAACCTTACAACCACTCTGAGCATATGTGGCGGTGTTTTATTTGGCGCAGGAGTAGTCGGCGGGTATTGCTTAAATAATTATGTGAAAAAAAATAGACCCTTGAATGGCGATAAAATTCTGAAACGAGTGAAAAAAGCTTTTTTAGAAGAAGGCCCTATTGAAGGTTCGTGGATCGAACTCACAAAAGTTCCTATGCAAAAATTCGCTTTAAAAACGAAAGTTTACTATGGCGGTATTTCTCGTATAGAAGAAAATGATTTAGTGCAATACGAATTTCTAGCCGATGCTTATACAGGTACTATTTTAGATATTTATCGTCTTTGATCAGAATGAACTAAAAAATCAGCAGCAGAATATATTCTGCTGCTGATTTTTTTTACTTTAAGCTAGGAAATTTGTATAAAATTGGGTTGTTTCATTTTTGAGCAATTTTTTAAGCTCTGAATTGGGCTTCTACTCTGTAGATACGGTTTCCTTTATTGGAGAATTTCTCTTCGTATTCAGTCATTACATTGCCTTCAAAGTTGCTGTTGTGCAAATCCAACCAGACTTGTTTTAGGATCATGCCATACTGTGAAAAACTGGCTAATGAATATTCAAATAAGCCTTGGTTGTCTGTTTTGAAGTGTATCTCTCCATTTGGCACCAAAATTTCTTCATAACCAGCAAGGAATGTTTTATAGGTCAAACGTCTTTTTTCGTGTTTATTCTTTGGCCACGGATCTGAAAAATTCAAGTAAACTCGATCGATCTCATTTGCTTCAAAATATTGAGTAAGCTCTCCACCGTTTACATGAAGCAATTGAAGATTCGGCAATTCAGCTTCGATTAATTTGTCCAATGCTGTTACAATCACACTCACTTGAAGTTCAATTCCGATGTAATTGATTTCTGGATGTAATTTAGCCATCTCATAAATAAAACGGCCTTTTCCTGTTCCTACTTCAATATGGATAGGATGGTTGTTGTCAAAACGTGATGACCAGTTCCCTTTCAATTCTTCTGGATTTTCAGGAATAAATTGTGGATAGCCGGCAATTTTTTCAGGTGCTTCTGGCTTATTTCTCAAACGCATATCATTTTCTCCTCTTCTATCAGTTCTTCCATTTTTAATTCAAGGAAAAGGGAGCAGGACATATTGTCTTGGCTCCCTGATCGATGATTGATTTCAATATAAGTTCTAAAACAAATAATAGATATAGTCAGTTGATCGTAACCAACTCTTGTAATCGAATAATGTCTTGATTCATTTTATAGAATCGAGCTTTTTTATGGTGTTGTTTAATTTGAATCAGATAATTCATTGCTGCATACCATACCATTTTTTCGGTCAGTTCTTCTGTCAGCTCTATCCCATAATGAGATAACCAGGATTTCCAATCATCTTTTTCAATGTATTGGCACAGCAAAACTCCTAAATCTCTGGCTGGATCGCACAGCATTGCAGAGTCCCAGTCCACTAAGTACAGTCGGTTTTCATCTGATAATAACCAGTTTTTACGATACACATCACCGTGACAGACTCTTAAGCTAGAGGATTCTACTGCTGGCATGGTATCCAACAATTGATGAAATACATCTCTTAAAAATGAATGTTTTTTTAAATCTAACGGAAGATCGGTTTGGTAATCACTCAGTAGATCAGTTGGTCTAACTTCTTGTCCTCCAACTCTTGTCAGCATTCTTCTTAAGTTTTCAGAATTATGAATACGACTTAGCAAATGCGCCACGTCTAAAGATGACATTTCATCTTTTTTCAAGGTACGTCCATTCAACCACTCTTGGGCTGTTAAAACATCTCCATTACCAATTCGTTTCGTCCAAATCAATCTTGGAGTGATTCCTTCAACAGAAAGTGCAGCCAAAAAAGGTGAAGAATTCCGCTTTAAAAAAAGCTTTTCCTCAGCCTTAGTTCCCATATAAGCTTGTCCAGTGTCACCACCGATTGGATGCAACTTCCATCCAGAATTATATTCTAAGTCCATACCAAAATCATTCCTTGCTATAAATTAAAAAGCAAATTATTTACCCTTTGGACAAAAAAAGACAGATATCAGCTCAGACATCCATCCTACTCTTCGTTATCTATTTTAGATACAAAACTACCATCAGTCAAGCAACAAATTCAAAAATACAGAACTTCTAACGATGTAACAGTTTTCAGTCATTTTATGCAATAAACTTATGAGGTGCAAAAATGTTTATCTTTTGTTATTGTATCATTAATTCATACTTCTTTTTTTAAATTAAGCACCCTTATTGAGTGACCGAAAGGATGATGAGAAATGAAGAAAAGAGTCCTCGTTATTGGTGAGCATTTCTCAGAAAATTTAGGTGACGGAGTCATTTGCCAATCTGTTGAATATCTGATCAAAGAATCTTTTTCCAGTTCAAAATTAGTGCGTTCTGACTTATCCGGGCGATCAGATCTTATGAATGAATACAACGGACAAGATAAGCTCATTGGTCGAAGCAAATACCTCATCTCTAAATGGGCCCATAGAGTGTTGAACAGAAATACTTTTCTTTACGCCTTATATATTCATGGACGCTGGAAAAGATCGAAAAAAACCAAAGAAATCAGCGACCAACCGTATGATTTAGCTGTATTTGCAGGTGGTCAATTATTTATGGATTATTTTAGTCTGCCTATCCATCGGCATATGAAGTATTTAGCAAAACACGATACACCGACCATTTTTAATGCATGCGGCATGGGGCGCGTCAACAGCGTATTATTGCAAAAACAGCTGCAACATGCTCTGAATCATCAAAATATTGATTCTATCAGTGCTCGGGATCACTTGAATCAAATGAATGAGAGATTACTTCCTACCCATCTGCAAGCTGCTCAATCTCATGATTGTGCTCTGTGGGCCTCTGAAGCTTTTGATATCCAAAAAAGCGGAAGCAATGTAATTGGTCTAGGAGTTATCAGCCAAAGCCGTAAGAAAGACGACAAAGTCATCAAAATGTATTCAAATATCATTACGTCATTGAATGATAGGGATATACGCTGGGAATTATTTTGCAATGGCAGTTTTGACGATTATGAGTTAGCACTTAAAATAGCCCAATTATGCGGCTATGATGAATCGGCTATCGCCAAGCGTCCATTGAAGCCGATAGAGTTAGTTCAAACCATAGCCAGCTACCGCAGTATCATTTCTTTCCGTCTGCACAGTCACATTATTGCTGTCTCTTTGGATATCCCTACCATTGCGATAACTTGGGATAGTAAAGTAGATTTCTTTTTTGAAAATATTCAACAGCCAGACAGAGTGTTCCAATATGGTTCTCATTTTAAAGAAGTTTTAGAAAAATTATTTGAAGCTGAACAAATTGGTTACAATAAAGAGTTGATTGACTCCCAAAAGAACGAGTGTCATTCTCTTTTAGTAAACACTGTTGCTCCAGCTCTAACCGACGATTTACTTGAACAAGAAGAAACACCCTTAGGCAGCTTAGAGTTGTGATCTCTGAGCCCCTGCAGGGTGTCTTTTTTTAACTTAGTTAGTGATGGTTATACTTCCACACTGAGCTTCGATCTCAGCCACAAAGTACTGTTGCAGCTTCTCAACGACAGGACCTCTTTTTCCTTGTCCTACAGCTACTCCGTCAATTTCAATGATCGGCATAGCTTCAATAGTCGTACTAGAAGAAAAAGCTTCGTCCGCTTGTTTCAGATCCTCTAACGTAAATGTTTCTTCTTTTACAGGGATGCCTGCTTTTTCTGCAGCTCTAAGTAAAACGATTTTAGTGATCCCCGGAAGGATCAAATTACCATCTGGATGTGTATAAACTATGCCGTCTTTTACCATCCACATATTAGAAGAAGAACATTCCGTCACTATTCCATCTCGATGCAAAACAGCTTCATCAAAACCTTCTTTATGCGCGGTATGCTTCGCTAAAATATTGCCTAATAAACTGATGGACTTAATATCACAATGCAGCCAACGAGTGTCAGGGACAATACCAGCAGTAATACCGTTCGTCATTTTAACTTGATTTCTTGGGACTACTGTCGTTGACGCCGTAAAAACCGGCGGCACATCAGTAGGGTCTGGAAAAATATGGTCTCTAGGAGACGCTATTCCTCTACTGATTTGGAAATAAACATTCCCAGTATCGATTTTATTGATTTGGATCAATTCTTTTAAACGGCTTTTCAATTCATCTTTTGTAAAAGGAGCTTCCAGATCGATTTTATTCATGCCGGAAAAGAAACGGTCTACATGTTCATCTAAAGTGAAAAACTGTCCATTATAGGCCCGAACAACGTCATAAATCCCGTCCGCAAATTGATACCCTCTATCTTCCATATCAATTTTCACTTCACTTCTATCAACAATTTGGTCATTCCAGATGACTTTCATTTGCTTTCCTTCTCCCTAAAAAATTTTTATTTTTTTTCTATCCTATCAAATTTTTTTCGTAAATGCATTATTTTTTTTATTTGTCTGTTTGATTTTACCCTTTATTGAGCTTTTTGATGCGGGAAGCTAAGTAGAATCGACTGAACAACCAACTAAACAGGACATTTAATATAAATAACCCTATACTGACAACGATAGGCATTGTTAATAGATTAGCCACTAAAAACAAACTGCTTTGAATCACTAGTAAGAATAACAAAATGGTTTGCATCGCAGATAATTTCTGATTCTTATCAACAGGATACAAAACGGATAACAAATGGTTATCGTAATGGTAATACAATGGAATCAATTGGAATCCTGTCAAATAAAGAAATAAAACACTCATCATACCATTCAACAGAGGATTGGCTAACAACGCAATCACCACAACACCTATCAAGCTCAAACGAAACACTAATCCGCTATATTCAGTTCCTCGCACAATAGCTTTAGAAAACAGATACAAGTAGGTGTTTTGATGTTTTAATGGAATCCGCTTTAATAGGTTGTCAAAATATGCTCTTCGCTTGATCGTTCCTTTTAGTGCTGGAATGTCTGTAAATAAATTAATAAACTGATAAATCAATTTTAAACGTGCCGTTTCTTTTTGGACCAAGTATTCCCATTGATAGCGGAAGATTTGTCTAGCCTTTCCTATTTGGAAATGCCAGAACACACTTCCTGCAACAGCACTGACAAGACCAGCTAATGGATGCAGATATAACGCGAACATACTGCTCACTACGACCAGAAGAATCACCAGAATGGTTAATTTGCTGCGCTCTTTTTCTATGGGTTGTTTGATTTTCAACCATTGCGCATCTAATTCTACTTCCTTCAGGACAGCTAAGTAAGCAAAAAAGAATATCCAGTCCGTAAACATAAATGAACTGGTCGCTACTAATAAAGGCATCACAGCGGCCGAAATAAACGCTATAACAGCTAATGGCAGAATCATGCTGTAGCCTTTAGCCTTCTTGAAATAAGCGTCCATCCCCTTTTCTTTTTGCAATAAAAAGACGATATCTGCTGACTGAGTTAGAGTGGCTAATTTCCCAATAAACAGGATACTCGAAAAAACAATTACCGCTATCATACGTCCGTAAATGAAATTTGTAGACACCGTTTTTAACGTTTCTGAGTAGCCGTACCCTAATGCTCCCAATAAAAATAAACAAACGATGACAAAGTGGTCATTCAGTACATACTTCAAATACTTCATCATCGTTTTTTGATGATCTGCTAAGCGTCTTTTCCATATGTCTACCACACTCATACTGAACGACCTTCTTCTTTGGTCAGCTCGATGTAAATCTCGTCTAGATTAGCATCCGGCATATGGAAAGCTTGCCGCAGATCGGCTAAGGAGCCTTTTGCCCGAACTTTTCCATCATGAAGAATGATAAATCCGTCGCAATATCTTTCAGCAGTCGCCAAAATATGGGTAGACATCAAAATGGATGCTCCAGATTTTTTCTTCTCGTCCATCAATTTCAGCAATGCATGGATAGCTAAAGGATCAAGACCTAAAAAAGGTTCATCAATGATGTAAAGACTTGGATCAACTAAAAAAGCGCAAACGATCATGACTTTTTGTTTCATCCCTTTTGAAAAATTCGCCGGAAACCACTCCAGTTTTTTTTCTAAACGAAAGGTTCTTAATAAGTGATCCGCGCGTTTCATAGCTTCTTCCATAGGAATATCGTAAGCCATGGCCGTCACTTCAATGTGCTCTCTTAAGGTTAATTCTTCGTATAATGCAGGAGTTTCAGGAACAAAACCAAACTTTTTTCGGTAAGCAGAAGCATTTTCTTTTAAGGTTAATTGATCAATCGTAATATTTCCTTTGAAAGGATCCATCAATCCGATGATGTGTTTTAAGGTCGTACTTTTTCCAGCTCCGTTTAACCCAATCAAACCGATCAATTGACCATCCTCAATTTCAAATGAGACATCTTTTAATACTGGTACTTGGCTATATCCACCAGTGACATTTGCTACTTCTAAACTCATTCAGGTAATCCTCCAGTACTTCATTATTTTATTTATTGTACCATAAGAAGCTTGTCTTATTTCACTTTAAATCGGTTTTATGATACATTTGACGTATACTAAGTTAGATTTCCGGATTTGTAAAACTATTGATTTGAGAAAGAAGGATTTGCATGGAGGATTGTATTTTTTGTAAGATCATCAATAACGAAATACCAAGTAGAAAAGTGTATGAAGATGACGTTGTCGTTGCTTTTTTGGATCTCACACAAGTGACTAAAGGCCATACTTTAGTGGTACCCAAAAAACACGTAGCGGATATTTATGAATACGATAATGAATTAGCTGAAGAAGTTTTTTCACGTATTCCTAGAATTGCCAGAGGATTGAAAAAATCAGACTCTTCCATTCAAGGAATGAACATTATGAATAACAATGGAAAATTAGCTTACCAATCTGTTTTCCATAGTCACATTCATTTGTTGCCTCGTTATGATGAAAAAGATACGTTCAGTATTCATTTTGGAGATAATTCAGAGAACTATTCTCCTGAAGAATTAGATCAACTAGCTAAATCAATTCGACATGAAATGGAGGAATCAGTATGAAAATAGGATTAGCAAGCGGGTTAGTATTTGGTGCGATCGTAGGTGGAGCATACGGATTATTAAAAACCCCTAGAACCGGTGAACAAAATCGTGAAGCGATGAAAAGTTATTTAGATGACACGACTGTTTTGGTCCAAGATGTAACGGACAAAGTTAAAGACTTGAAAGGTGCTATCTCAGAATTAACAAATGAAGGAAAAACGTTGGCTACCGATTTTGCCAAAGACATGAACGAAACGGTTCAGGAGTTTTCTTACGAAGTTGAACCTAGAATGCGCAGAATTCAAGAACAAGCAAACAAATTGAATAGTGATGTGCAAGATATGACAGAAAGTATGAAATCTTCTGCCAATCAAGAAGATACAAAAAACTAATCGTCACAGTTCATTAAATAATGATAAACCAGCATACTTATACAGGTGGATCACCTAAGATCTCGCCTGTATTTTTTTGATAAAAAAACTTACTTGACAAAGAGTATGATTTTTCTATGATTTTTCATTGATTTTAATAGAAAACTTCTCAGAGAAGATTTTTTTATCAAATCTATTGTGTTATATTAGTAATCGAGGTTGTTGATTTATTAACAGCGAAAATTAGGAAACGGATGTGTTTGAATGAAGAAAATGTTATTAACAGCTACAGCTGTTTTAGCAGGAATTGCATTAGCTGGATGTGCTGATGACACAGTGGCTTCCACTACAGCAGGCAAAATCTCACAAGATGCGCTATACGAAGAAATGAAAGAAACATATGGAGCTGCAACGCTTCAACAAATGATCATTACAGATGTATTGGAAGAATCTTATGGAGAAGCTGTCAATGACGAAGCTGTTGCCGCAGCATTCGAAGAAGAAGCTGCTGCTTATGGCGGAGCTGAGGGATTTGAATACGTTCTATCTTCATCAGGCTACACTGCTGATTCTTATAAAGATTTAATTCGTTACAGCTTATTAATTGAAGAAGCTGTTAAAGACAATACAACCATTGAAGATGAGGATCTTCAAGCTGCTTACGATGCATATGTTCCACCAGTGACAGCTTCTCATATTTTAGTAGCTGACGAAGAAACAGCTAACTCATTGATTGAAGAATTAAACAATGGAGCTGACTTTGCAACATTGGCTCAAGAAAATTCAACAGATGAAGGTACTGCTGCTAATGGCGGTCAATTAACTTTCACCACTGGAGAAATGGTTGCCGAATTTGAAGAAGCTGCAATGGCATTAGAAGAAGGCGAAATAACTCAAGAACCAGTACAATCTACCTATGGTTATCACATTATTAAGATGGATGAAAAACCTGAAAAGGGAACTTTAGAAGAAGAAACTGAAGTATTGACAGAACAAATCATAAATGAAAAATTAGCGGATGACGAATATGTCTTCAACATTCTTTCCGGCATTCTAAAAGACGCAAATATCCAAATCAATGACGAAGATTTACAAGGCATCATGGATACTTTCATAGCCCCTGCTGAAGAAACAGGTACTACGTCTGAGGAGTCTACTGATGAATCTGGAGAATCTACTGAATCTACCGATGAGTCCGAAGAATCAACTGAATCAAGCGAAGAATCTGCTGATGAATCAAGTGCATCAACTGATGCAGAGTCTTCTGAAGAATAATCTCAGAAAAAGTTTAAACCCGATCAAAATGATCGGGTCTTTCTTTATCTTCAATTAGTGAAATTTATAATACATTTCATTCATGATCATTTCTGTTTCAAATTGATCAGCCGATAGTTGTGAAGTTACAAATTCAAGCACTGTTTCTTTTTCAAGATTATACAACACTTCAATTTCTTTAGACATTAACGTCGGATGACCTTTCGCTACTTCAGTTAAACTAGGAACAGTCTCAGGAACTGGACTCGTTCCTTCTGGTAAAATCTGTTCCAGAGCACTTACTAACGCTTCAAAAGGTTGAGCTTCCACAATTTTCAATCCTTGATTTTGACTATTGACCAAAACAACAGTCGGAAATCCGGATGCTTGTAAAGCTTGAACCATTTGCAAATATTGGACCAATAATTCTTGTCCAGCTGCGCCTTCTGCTTCTTCAAGGATAACTTGACTATCCAATCCTACCTTTTCCAGAATCGCCTCTAAGACACTTTTCTCTGAAATGTCTTGATTGCGCAGCATGATTGCTTCACGGATCTGGCGTAACGTTTTGTCAGCGGATTCGGGAAAGTCTCGTCGTACAATCTCAAACACCCGTGAGCTGGGATAAGATGAATCAATGGGTTTTTCTGTCCATATCGTTCCATCAATCGGCATTCTAGTATATTGCCCAATCTCTTGCCAGTGATGTGTGACGTCGGCAGCTTTTTAAATCCCATTTCCTGGGTCTCCCCCAAAGGTATCCCAACTAGGAATCATACCGCCCATTAAAATCGTATCTGCCGCTAAATAATGTTTATATTGGTAACGGAATTTAAGCAGGGTTGGTTCAAATGCCCAACAAAATGAACATAATGGATCTGTTGCGTAATAAAGGTCTACTGTCGGTACTGATTTTGTCGCACGCGTCATTCATTATCCTCTCTTTCAACTGATTGATTATTTTTGACTGTTTTGAAAAAATCAACTTGTAAGGGTTCAATCGTTTCTTGAGTAGTAGAAACCGTACCACATATACCTGTGTTGATATCACATATCCAGGCTTTGTTTCCAGTCGATACAGATTGTATCTGGGAAACATCAACTGATTTTTTTTCCAAATAAAACCTCTCCTTCCAAAAAAATATTCTCGAAATAATAGAAAAGAAAGTATTTTAACCATACGTTAAAATACTTTCTTTTTGTAAGTTATCTATAGTTAACCATATTTTACTGTCTATTTCAATCTTTGTTTCAGAATAGGTGTCATTTTCATCTACTTCTTATTCGCTTTTTGGGGCAGTTGAAACAGAAGGATTGTAAAACGAACGATTCTCCAATCCAAATATTCTTTCTGAAAATGTCCCTGGTTCTGTGCGGCTCAACGCTGTATCCAGCATATTGATCGTCGCATCTAAATGATCGATATGATAAAGGATCTCGGCTTCCCTCAATTTAGGTTGTACAGGAGAACCGAATTCTTGTTTTCCATGGTGTGCTAACACCATATGTTTCAAAAGAAGTACATCTTCACTGTGTTCATCTATTTTTAATACAGCACAGGCTTTTGATATTTCTTCATCTACTAACACAATATGCCCTATTAAATTACCTTCTAAAGTATACTCGGTTGAAACAGGACCAGTCAACTCAATTACCTTTCCTAAATCATGAATGATGACTCCTGCATACAATAGTGATTGATTGATATTCTCATATTGATTTGCAATAACTTTAGCCAGTCTGAGCATAGAAATAGTATGGAATGCCAAACCTCCATGAAATGCATGATGGAATCTTTTAGCTGCTGGAGATTCAAAATATTCTTTTTGGTATTTTGTTAATAAATGACGAACAATTCGATTCCAGTGCGCATTTGTAATTTCAAATAAAGTTTGGTTCAATTCCTCTACCATATCTTCTTTTTTAATGGGGGATTTTTCGATAAATTGTTCTGCTGAATCTGGTTCTCCTACTGAAGATAAACGTAATTTATACAATCTGATTTGAGGATTCCCTTGGTACAGTTCTCTTTTTCCAGATACTTTTACAATAGCGCCTGAAACATACTTTTCAATATCTTCATTTGAAGCATCCCAAAACTTCCCATCCATTTGTCCACTTTTATCTTGGAAAGTAAAGGCAATAAATTTCTTGCCATTTTTTGCTACACGTACCTCCGCAGACTTGATCAACAGAAATATCTCAAACGTTTCGTCCACATTGTAATCATACAAGTTCTTTTCTGACATCATACTCCTCCTCGTCATAAATCTTTTACACAAAGTTGCTTTTTAGTATTAAAATCAGCTAACATCAACAGTTTCTACGTTTTCATTATAGCATTTCTACCAGCTGATTTGGATAAGTTTGTTTGATCGTTTCATCAAATGTAAAATAAAGTATTTGGGTGGTCTCACTCATCTTTTTCAGTAATTCAAGCATTTCACTTTTCCTTGCAGTATCAAAATTCACGAACCCGTCATCGATCAACAAAGGAAGTTTGACCAAGTCACTGGTATTTTTAACAAAAGCAAAGCGTAAGGCTACATACAACTGCTCTGCTGTCCCTTTAGACAATTCTGAGGCATTGAATAAGGCTCCATCTTGGTGCTGCACCAGCAGCTCTTCTTCTTCTACAAACACGTTTTGGTAGCTTCCACTTGTCAATAAATGAAAGAACGCTGTAGTATCCTTGATGGTTTGAGGAAACCGATCTTTTTTTGCTAAGTTGAGCGTTCGTTCGATGATTGCGGCAGCCACTTTGTAACTTGACCATTGATCAACCAATAACTGTAATTCACTTTCCAAATTACTTACTTCTTGCAGCAGCACCGAATACTCTCCGCCTTCTTCTAAACGTTGCATAGATAACTCAAAATTTATTTTTTCATTGAGTTTTGCTTCTTCTGCTTCTTTCATCGTTTGAATATCAGATGCTAACTGCTGAACGTTTTCTTGTAATTCCGTTTGGTCTTTAAATTGATTGTAGAGTGTAATATCCTGTGTCAATTGGTTCTCTAATACATTTAAACGATTCTTTTTCTCTGTAAGATTTTGGAATAAAATATACTTTTTGCGAAATTCCTCTTCGTCTTTAACTTGTATAGAACGGAAGAGTTTAGTTCGTTGTTGTTCCAGCTCTTTTTGCTGCTTGTCCCAATGCTGCAATCGAGTATGGATTTCTTTTTCAGTCTGCAATAATTGATTGCGTTGGATCCTTTCGTTGGTTACTTCCTCTTTGTAATGTTTTACTCCATTGATAATACTCGGTAAGGAATTCCAATCCAAAAAAATCACAGCTTCAAGAATATTCGTCTGATCCCTCCAAGAATAAACGCTTTGTTCCAAAACTGCTATGCGCTGTTCTTTGAGACGTATCTGCTGATCTATTTCACGCATAGATCGATAAGGGTCTTCTTCTCGTTCAAGTTCCATGAGAGAGAAAGAATAGGGATAGCCGTGTTCTTCTTTTAACGATCTTTCCTGTTGTTTCAATAAACTTATTTTTTTCTCCAGTTCTATTTCCAATTCTTTTACTTGATTCAAATCAAACGTTACTTGATCATTCTCAGCTAATTTTTCGCGCCATTGTTTTTTGATTTCTTTTTGCTGTACAAAAGATTCATACGAAACAAGCGGATCTTCCTTTTCCGCTGCAGACAGCTCATTTGCAGCCTCTTGAGATTTACTAAACGAATAGCTGAGTGTCCAAATCACTAATATGGCCCCCATAGCGACCAAACCATAGCCTAATAAATTGCTCATCACTAATCCCACTATTGCTAGCAGCACACCAAAGACTAGGGAACTCATTTGTTTAGGTTGATTCTTCATCTTGGAGCGGCGGACTTCTTTAGACGTAATATAGGTATTTTGTTCTGAATGTTGTTTTTTAAATGCTTTTTCTGCTTCTTGAAATTGATCTTGACTCCACAATTGTTGTTCTAACAGATCTAATTGCTGGTACAAATGTTGATGTTGATAATTTAAATAGTGAGCTTTTTCGTTAGCAGCAGTTTGTTTCTGTTCAATCTCTTGCCATTCCTTGGATAACGCAGAGAATAATTGTCTCTTCTCCTCCGTCAGCTGTTCAGGAACAGGACTATCCGGAGAAAGTCCTGCTTTAAACTTCGCTTGGATCAATTCTTGTTCCAACTGATGGATTTCTGTTTGCACTTGTTCTTGCTCCATAGCTTGTTGCTGAATGTCCTCTAACTCAGCTAGCAGTTCTTCAATCAATTGCTCATGGTTGAAGTAAAAGCTCAGTTTTCTAGAAGGCTCTTGTTTTTCTTGAATACTCATTAATTCTTCATGAATATCGGTGATTGTTCCTTTTATCTCATGGATCCGTTCTTGTAGATTATTGAGTTGGTACAATCCTTCTTCGGGCAGATCAGCTAATTTTTCTTTGGCTATTTGTTGTTGGATAGATTGCATCTCAGCATAATGACTCCAATTAGCGTTTAATCTTTGATAATGACTGATCGCGGCTTCCATTTTATGCCGTTTTTCTTTACTTGTTTGAATGTCTTCTTCTAACTGCGATTTTTGCTGGTAATACTCCATGTACTGTTGATTTTTGTCTTTTGCTTTTTGCAGCTGCTTTTGCTTGGATTCTACTTGACGAATTTTTTGATTGATTTCAGGTTTTCGTCCAGTCGGCTTAAACAACTCATTAGCTTGCTTTTCAAATCTATCCGCTACTCTCAATAATTGTTCGTTTCCTAACGTTCCGATACTTAAAAAATAACGATTGAGTTTCTTTTCATTCATTTTCTGCATATCTTGTAAGCCGTCTAAATCAAATGAAAACAACGTTTGGTAAGTCTTTTTGTCTATGCCGTACAATATATTTTCCAGCAACTCATCAGATCCGATTACTCCATTGGATAGAGTTACTGTGACATCTCCATTAGCTTTCCCTTTTACTCGTTCTATTATGGCTCCACCATATGGAGTCTCTTCTACGATCAGCCGGCCGCCATAGCGCGTACTTTCTTTTGGTTCATAACGCAACTCAGAACTCTGTTTTGTAGGAAAACCAAATAAAATACTGTGTATAAAAGACATTAACGTTGTTTTGCCAGCTTCATTTTGTCCGTAATAGACTTGCAATTCGCCAATGTCCGTAAACTTTTTGTCTACCCATTTGCCGTATCCGTAAATTTCTATTCCTTTAATCTTCATCAATGCCACTTCCTTCGTGACCTAATTGTTGACGTATTTCTTGTTCGGCCATTTGAACAATGCGTTGTCGGTATTTTTCATCTCTGTCAATCAAAACATCCTTCAAGCGTTGACTATCAAAGAAACTTTGGGTGGTCTCTTTGAAGGCCGTCCCTGTTTGAAGTTCCTGTAGCGTTTGCTGCCATTCGTCTGGAAATAGCTGAACCAAAGAAGGCAGAGTCTGTTCCTTTTTCGATTGAAGAGACAATTGAACCACAAAAACAAACGGTACGGTTTGAGAAATTTGTTGCAATCCTTCAAGCAAATCTCCTTGTCGGATTTTACGCAACACTCCCTCAATCAAATCACTTGTATTGGTTAATTCTATCGCTAATAACGTGCTGTGAATTTCATTTTGGTAAGTACGGATTGTTCCGTTCAAAACTTGATAGACTTCTTGCAACGATTTTTTACCCTTGAGTGACACTTCTACCGTTTCCCATTTAATAGGCGCTAAAGGAAAAAAGTCTATCTTTTCTGTTTTATTCGCCAAAGTCACCAAATAACATCCCTTTGGTCCGCTTTCTGTTCGATTTCTACCTTGAGTATTCCCAGAATAAACAATCAACGGGTGTTCTCCGAGTACTTGGCGTTTATGGATGTGTCCCAAAGCCCAATAATCGTATTGTTTACTTCTTAATTCAGGCAAGCTAAAGGGAGCATATTTATCGTGTTCAGAAGCATTTCCTTCTTGGTAGCCATGAAGCAAGCCAATGTGATAATCTGCTTGTGAGCTGCGCATCGGATAATCCGTTATTTTTCGTTCACTGATCCATCGTTTATTGTAACTAAAACCTGTTAAGGCAATTCTCTCGTGATTAGTCGTTTCATAATGCAGTGTTTCTGCTGCTGATGGAAATATAGTAACGTTATCCGGCATATCTAATTGCAATCCATTTTGCTCCACGTAATCATGATTCCCATGAATCAAGTACACTGGAATACCGGCTTCTTTTAAACGTACCATCTCTTTTTTTAAATAAGCTTGCGCTTTTACACTACGATCTTCTCCATCATAGATATCCCCTGCTAAACAAATAAAATCCACTTGCTTTTCAATCGCTAAATCTACCAAATGAGTTAAAGCTTGAAAAGTAGATTGGTATATAGCCTCCCAAATAAAAGCGGGCAAGCCTTTGATCCCTTTGAAAGGACTATCTAAATGTAAATCGGCTGCATGAATAAATTGCACCATTTACTTCTACCTCTTTCTATAATATTGTCTTCTTCATTATACACAAAAAACCGCACATATGTTCTTTTTTAAGCGCAAAAAAATATTTAGCCTATCATAAACTAGCTGCAGGTTTTACATGAATATAAAAAAAGGATAACTACATGGTCTTAAACAGTTAAAAAAGAAAGCATTTTATTAAAAAAAAGACCTATCAATGTTAAAGTCATTATAAAGTGTTCTATTTTTTCTAATCCCGGTAAAAAGGAGAGAGGATTCATGTTAAACTACCTAGCCGTTAGCGGAATTGCTTTTAGCATTCTGTTTGTCTTATCCGAAATAGGTATCACTGTTTTTGGGCATTTGATACAGATGAAGAGAGAAACTGGAGTTCCTATAAAAATTCAATTCATACATGCCCTAAACAGAAATGAAGACAAAAGTTTATAACAAAAAACTCATTCTCAAATTTGACGACACTTTTCATCAAATTTGGAGAATGAGTTTTTTATTTTTATCCTTAATTTATGACAATATGGTAAGACAAAAGACGGATTTCACCTTTTGTCCCAACCCTTTTCAATGGAAACAATTCTGAAGTTTGTTTTTCCACAAACTTAGGTACTATTCTCCTTGAGCTTGATACAAATCTTGAATAGGTTGCATGATGATGCGGTTTAAATCATCGATCATTGAGCTGATTTGTTGTTCAGCTTCCATCAAATTTTGAACTTTTTCGTTTGCGCCAGCTTTTTCAGAGATTACTTGAGCTTCTTGAATGTGCTCTTCAGTAATTTCTTGTCCGCTTTGTTGCATTTGTTGTAATTTCATTTGGATCCCTTGAACTTCTTGGAATACCGCACTTGCGTCTGCATCAGATTTGATTTCTCCTAAAGCAGCTTGTAATTTTACATAAGCTTCTGATTCTCTTAATTCTCTTTCTAATTGGTTAGCTGTATCATAAACGTTTGTACTCATATAGTCACTCTCCTAGAAAATTATTGTAACCTGTTGCATCTCAATAACTATAACACTACAAGGATTATTTCACTATCCATACAGGTTAATTCACATAAAACGTTAATGTTTCACTGAAAACTCAATTGCCCAGCAAACCATCCAGCCAGTTAGCTGTCTTGTCTTTAAGTTCAGAAACTCCATCATTGACTTTTTCTTTCCAATAATCAACCGAATCTTGCAGGTTATCGGTCCAATTCTCTTGAGGTTCTTTTTCAGCCAGAATGGCTTCTGCACTTTTTGTTTCAAAAGCCGTCAATGGCGTTTCTGGTAAAATTTCTTCCATTTGTGCTTTAAACAATGGTCCAACACCTGTTGCACTGCTGGTTGTCATATAATGGTCTTCGTCCGTACTATCGAATCCCATCCATGTAGTCAACACAATATCAGGAGTATACCCGACTGTCCATTGATCTTTCGTACCATCTGTATTGTCACCAAATGTTAGCTGAGTACTACCTGTTTTTCCTGCAATCGTATAGCCTGCTGGTTTATTGCTTTTTCCAGTACCGCTGGTAAATACACCCATCAACAGACTGGTCATTTCTTCAGCTATTTCTGGGGAAGTAGCTTTATTCTGTTCAGGTGTCGTATTGTCTACAACCACAGCTCCTGTAGAATCGACTATTTTTGTAATGAAGTACCCTTCACTTCGAATCCCACCATTTGCTAAAGCGGTGTATGCACTCGCAATGTCTATTGGAGAAACGCCAGTGGACATACCTCCTAGTGCTACGGAAGATAAATTTTTGTCCTTTTTCCCTACTTCGATACCAAATTTAGATAAACTTTTTATCCCTGTATTTAATCCAATATCATTCAACAACCAAACTGCCGGCACATTTAAACTATCCGCCAATGCTTCGTACAATGGAACTTCTCCAAGGTATTGATGGTTCCAGTTTGAAACAGAGTAATTGTCTTCACCAAAAGTCAGCCCTTCTTCATCTGGAAGCATAGAATCTATTTCATAATTTCTTTCCAAAGCTGGAGTATAAATGGATAAGGGTTTCAACACCGATCCTGGTTGCAGTGCAGCTTGTATTGCACGGTTGTAACCTCTGAAGATATGCTCTCCACGTCCGCCTACAACGGCTAGCACACCGCCCGTTTTTGAATCCAACATGATAGAAGCACTTTGCAGCAAAGTACCATCATCTGCGTCATCAAAGAAAGAATCATTTTGATACACTTGATCCATTTCCTGCTGATAGGATTGATCTAAAGAAGTATAGATTTTGTATCCGCCGCTTAGGATTTCTTCTTCTGAAAACCCGTAAGTCAACTCTGCTTCACGAATGATCGCATCAAAGTAATACGGATATCTATAACCATTTGACTCTTGGTAATTGTCTACTAAAGCCAAACTTTCTTGCTGAACTGCACTTGCCGTTTCTTGCGAAATAGCCTCGTTGTTCACCATCAAGCTCAACACAATATCACGACGGCCAACAGCATTTTCCATGCTGTCGATTGGATTATACGAAGACGGGCTTTTCAGCATCCCTACTAAAGTAGCCGATTCTGAAAGATCGAGTTCAGAAGCTGATTTCCCAAAATATTTTTGCGAAGCATCTTCTACGCCCCAAACGCCGTTCCCGAAATAAGACTTATTAAAATACATCTCTAAAATTTCATCTTTGCTGTATTCTTTTTCAACTTCAATAGATAAAAATAATTCTTTTAATTTTCTAGTCAAGGTCTGATCCAACGTTAAAAAGCTGTTTTTAGCCAACTGTTGGGTGATGGTGCTCCCTCCCCCGCTGATTTGACCACCGTTGATCACGTACTGGACAGCCGCACGAGCAATTCCGATGACATCGAATCCTTTATGCTTATAGAACCGATTGTCTTCAGTAGCGATAACTGCATCGATCAATTCAGGTGCCATATTATCCAGTGAGACGAATGTCCCCCGTTGAGAATACAACGTTCCGGCCTCTTCGCTTTCAATATCGTATACTTTAGTGACTTCTTCAATACCAGCTTTCAGGTCCTCAACATCTTCTGCTTTAGCATAAATATACAAAGAGATTGTTGCAAATAGAGCCGCAATTAATCCTGCTAAAACAAGAATTTTTCCCACGTGGAATCTTCTCCAAAATCGTACTACATGATTTTTAACTATTAACAGATATGGCAACAGCCATTTCCAAAATTGATGTAAATAAATTTTTAGTTTTTCTTTCATCTCATTCATTCCTTAATTTTTATATCCGTCATTTAGGAGCTTATTTTCTAAAAGTCTATGATAGTTTACCAAACATCCCTCAAAAAAACATCCTACTCAAGTAGGATGTCTGCCTAAAAACATGGTGACATCTCTTCTCCTGCAGTCTGGTGGTTACAATTGCTCTCTCAGCTCTTGCTTTAGCAGCACCTATACCATGGCTGTATGACTTATTTCTATTGTACCCTATTAAATTGACTAAATTATGGCAAAAATATAAAGAAATGAACAATTTATTGTGAGCAACAAAAAAGACCGGAATAAATTCCGATCTTTTTAGCTAGCTTTATTTGGGCCAATCGTTGGCTAAGCTTTCGAAGGCCGTTATAATTTCATTGATTTCTTCCAGATCTTTGGCATTAGCGCCACTGGCTAATGGATGTCCGCCGCCATGATGTTGCTTGGCGACTTCATTGATAATTGGCCCTTTTGATCGCAAACGGCATCTGAAATAGCCTTCTGGCTGTTCTACAAATATTCCCCATACCAACACATCATCAATCGTTCCTGGCAACGAAACAATTTTAGCTGTTTCCGTATCTGTCACACCAAATTGATTCATCAATTCAGACGTTAACACTACTTTTCCTACTCCAGAAGGACTGATTTCTAAATTTTGCAATACATATCCAGATAAATGAGCGACTTTTCTAGACATCGTATTCAAGTGATTGCTGATCTCATTTGGGATAAAATCGTATTCCATCAGTTCAGCCGCAATGCGCATCGTTTGTGAGGTCGTTGCTGGGTAAAGAAAACGTCCAGTATCTCCAATGATACCGGCATAAAGCAATCTAGCTGCTTCATCAGACAGCTTCAGCCGATCTTTTTGCTGCACATAGAAATCAGCAATAATCTCACTGCAGCTGCTGGCATCAATATTGACTAAAACAATATCGCCATAAGGTTCATCATTGGGATGATGATCTATTTTGATCAATTTGTCCCCCAAATTATACCTTTTATCACTGATGCGAGGTGTGTTTGCTGTATCTGTTACAATCACCAAAGCTCCTTTATAGTCTGCATCCGTTACTTCATCCATTTCAGCTAAAAAGTTTAAATCGCCAACAGACTCTCCTGCTTTCAGAATTCTTTTTTCAGGAAAAGAGGCTTTCAGCATCTCTGCCAAACCCGCTTGAGATCCGATCGCATCTGGATCTGGCCTCATGTGACGGTGAATAATAATAGTGTGGTACTCTTCTATCGTATCTAAAATTTGTGTGTAATGCGATTCAATCATCCTAACTCTCCTTTGTCTATTTAAGTTAATAGACTTGCTTTCTTATTAAGCACGTTGCATCATTTGACAGACAGCTACAGCTTTAGCTACCAGAATATTTTCGTGATAGACTTCAATATCTAGTTTAGAAGAACGTCTTCCTACTTCAAATATTTTTGGCTTAATAATCAGTTCACTGCCCATTTGAATCATTTTTATCGAAAATAGATTGAATTGTTCAATTACGGCATTTCTTTTCTTAATATTTTCTAGACTCATTGTAGCTACATAAGTGATTGTCTCGCTTAATACCCCGATAGATAAATTTCCAACTGGATCCGTCATTTGTGGAGTCACTGTAAAGGAATATTTCGGCAATTCCTCTACCAATGCAGGTGGGGTATTTTCCGAATCTGCTATTTTTTCTACTTGTTCTACAATTTGATCCGAAATCGTCACACCCATTTGAGGTTGCCGTTGTGTGGTCTGCATTGCTTTCATGACATCTTGTCTGGAAATGATACCGATCAAGGTCAAATCATCCTTTACTACCGGCATGACTTCCAATTCATCCCAAATCATCAAATGTGCCACACTGGCTACACTCATATGAGTTTTCACGGAAGCTGGGTTTCTCGTCATTACCCGTTCGACTTTGACAGAATCAGCTTTTCCGATCACATCTTTAGCTGTCACAATTCCAACTACCCGCATATTTTTATTTACCACTGGAAAACGTGAATGCTGACTTTGCTCATTTAAATTTCGGTATTCTTTGATCGTATCATCAATTGATAAATAAATCGTTTCTGGTAAAGAAATGTAAATATCTTCAATCAACATGACTTCTTTTTTGATCAGTTGATCTGCCATTGCTCGATTGATCATAGTCGCTACGGTAAAAGAATCGTAACTCGTTCCGATAATCGGCAGATTAGTCTTATTAGCCAGCATGATAACTTCTGGAGAAGCCTTGAATCCCCCAGTGATCAATACTGCGGCGCCATTTTCTAACGCAAGTCGTTGAGCATTTTCCCGGTTTCCAACAATCATTAATGACCCTGGTGTAATATACCGGATCATAGCCTCTTCTTCCATGGCCCCAATGATAAATTTCCGCAAAGGATTATCCAACCCTTCTTCTCCACCTAAAACAGAGCCTTCAATAATATTCACGGTCTCTCCGAAAGTCAATATTTCAATGCTGTCAGCTGTTTTTCTTTCAATCCGAATGGTACCTACTCGCTGGATCGTCGAAACCATCCCTGAAATTTCTGCATCCTTAATTGCTCTGTAAGCAGTTCCTTCACTAACGCTTAAGTTTTTAGCGATAGAGCGGACAGAAATTTTTGCTCCTACAGGTAGATTTTCAATATGATTTAAAATTTGATCGTGTTTCGTTGCCATTCCATACCCCTACTCATCTAAGTTAACTTATATTAATTCAACTATTTCTCCGATTTCCAAATGCATTCCCTGATCGCCTGGCAAGCTCTCACAAAAAGCTTTGCCATCTTGTTCAATCAGTGGAAAAGTATTGTAATGAATTGGAACGACTTTATCTGCATTCACAAAATTTGCTGCTACTTTAGCGTCTTCCGGTCCCATAGTGTAATTATCCCCAATTGGCAGTAAAGCAATATCAATGGATTTATACGCGCCAATTAATTTCATATCACTGAACAGTGCTGTATCTCCTGCATGATAAATCGTATGATCATCAGCCGTAAATAAAATCCCAGCAGCTAAACCTAATGTGAAGGGCATCCCATCTATTTCATATGAAGAACCATGAATAGCAGGCGTCATCTTGATTTCCCCAAATTCAAATACATGTTTGCCACCCATTTGCATACCGTGCGTATCGAATCCTTTAGCAGCAAAATAAGCAGCAATTTCAACGTTTGCGATGATTAAAGCTCCTGTCCTTTTGGCAATGGGTTCAGTGTCTCCTATATGGTCATCATGTGCATGAGTCAGAATAATCACGTCAGCCTCAACAGTATCTGCATTTAAGTCGCTTTTGTCATTCCCAGTTATAAATGGATCAATAAGAATATGGTGCTCTGAATCAGTCACAATTTTTATACAAGATTGTCCATGCCATGATAATTTCATTGCTTACCTCTCCTTTATTAGTACACATTCTTTAACTGTATCATTCTTTTTTATTATACCACCCAAGAACCGTAAAAACTAGGAATGCAAGGTGAAGATCGCGTCATGCGCATGAAAAGTACTTTCTCTCAAAAATTAAGGTCTTCTTTTTAAAACGCTCTCTTAATAAGTAGGGGCGGCTCTATGGGATGAAATTTCCTCCGAAATGGACGGGTTTGCTTGTGGAAAGCCATGGGACCGTCTGGAGCCTGTAGTCTCCAGACTTTCAAGCTTCAAACGGAATCGTAAGCGCTGAAGTGCCAACGCTCCGTAATTCACATTTCATTTTTTACATGGCTACAAGCAACCCCTATTCCTCCAGAAGTATCACGGGTCTCAAACGAGTCACAGCCTAAAAAAGCGTGTCGTCTAAGTATTTCGGGAAGTTCAAAGAAAGCGGGTCTTTTTCATGATGAAGACCGAAGTCTTCCACTTCACTCAGCAGATGGAAAATCTCGTTCATGTCGCCCGCCTCTGCATTTTTCTTTTAGCATACCAGAGCCGATAGGATTCAGAATCTTATTTTTTATTTAAATTTTTCATGCGTATGACATGGGTCAAGATTCTCTTGTATAAAAAGGGAATACTTAGGAAGCTGCTCAACAAAAAAAGACCCGCTTCAAAAAAGCAGTTCTTTTTTCTAACCTATTTAAACAAGTGAGTCAATCTGGCTCAATCATTTTGTTCCCATAATGGGAGGATGATATTTTCAAAAGAGATCGGATCCAGATTTGTAACAGTAACTCCTAATAAACGAACTTCTTTCTCGATCTGACCAATTTCATACCACATATTTTGGGCGTAAAAGAAAATATCGCTTTCGTTGGTTAAATAATCTGGTAATGTCATTCTTTTTGTAATGGTCTCAAAATCCGCATATCGAATTTTAAGTACAACTGTCTTGCCATGCCTTTGATGTTTAACAAGGGTCTGATAGACTCTATTAGACAAATGCCTCAGCTCGGCTATGACTTCGTTATCTGTCTGCAGCACTTGATTATAGGTGTTTTCTTTGCCGATTGATTTACGCTCACGACTCACTCGTACTGGACCATCATCAATTCCGCGTACTTTTCGATAGAGCGAAAATCCCATTCTGCCAAAATGATGGATCAAAGTCATTTGATCCATTTGATAGAGATCTTCACCTGTGTAAACCTCTAATTCATGCATTCGTTCCACTGTTTTTTTGCCGACTCCATAAAATTTTTCAATCGGTAAGTCACGCAGAAATACTAAAGCATCATCAGGAGGAATAACGGTTATTCCAGAAGGCTTTTGGTAATCTGAAGCGAGTTTTGCAATAAATTTATTGTACGAAACTCCAGCGGAGCAAGTTAATTGAACTTCATCCCATACTTCACGCTGTATTCGTTTGGCAATAATCGTAGCACTTTTCATATCTATTTTATTTTTAGTCACGTCTAAGTAGGCCTCATCTAATGAAAGAGGTTCGATCAGGTCTGTGTAACGCTTAAAAATCTCTCGTACTTGTGCAGATACTTCCCGGTACAACTCAAAATTACCCGGAATAAAAACCCCTTCTGGACAAAGCTCATAAGCTTTTTGTGAACTCATCGCAGAATGAACCCCATACTTACGAGCTTCATAATTAGCCGTTGCGACAACGCCTTTTCCTCCTGTTTCTTTCGGATGCCGAGCTATAATAACGGGCTTGCCTTTTAGACTTGGATTTTCACGCATCTCTACCGAAGCATAGAAGGCGTCCATGTCTACATGAATGATTTTTCTAGAAGTATCTCTTTTTGGTTCGTCAAAATGCAGAATACCTATGTCCAACCTTCTCAACTCCTCCTCTTTTTAGTATACCGGATTCTTCACAAGACTGGCAAAAAACACTCTTTCTCAAAGAAAAGAGTGTGTGGATCCAATCTTAAATTTCTTCAATATAAATATTCGAAGCTGCTTTGTAACTGATTTGTTTTTCCTCATTGTTGTATCCTAGAATAATAGGTCCTTCATAAATACCGTATTCTTTTACAGTATAGATTTGTCCTACTTTAATATCTAAAGAAGAAAGGTAATCCAATAATTCTTTGTCATCCAACACTCGCTTGATCCGAATATCTGTTAATTTTCCAAAATGAACCAAACTCAAATTATTTTTTTCAGAGAATTGTCCACTATTTGATGGGATTACTCCACCATGAGGACACGTTTTAGGATAGTCTAGAAATTTTTCTAATTTATCGGCCAATTCTCTAGAGGTTACATGTTCCAACACTTCTGCTTCTTCATGCACTTCATTCCAAGGAAATGCTAACTTTTCCACTAAAAAGACTTCCCATAAGCGATGTTTACGTACCAAAACACTGGCTTTTCGCTCGCCTTTTTCGGTTAATTGCACCCCTTTATAAGGAATATGAACAATGTAGTCTTCTTTTAATAGTTTTGTCATCATTTCACTCACACTGGGTGCGGAAACTTGAAGACTGTTCATAATTTGTTTGTTTGTTACTTTATGTTCGGTCCCGCCTAGTTCGAAAATAATTTTCAAATAGTCTTCTTTATTGGGAGTCATCATTTATCACCTTTAACCTTATAAAGTCTGCTGTTGCTTCTTTGTTTGATAAAGATCCGTTGCGAACCTAAAGAGATTTTATTTTCGAGTACGATAAAAGGTCCGATCCTGAGTGATCCGACCTTTATCATTACGTATGACTTGCCTACAGCAACTCACACTCTTCTTAAACAACCCATAAAAATCCAGGATGTCTTATCCATTTTCTAAGCGCTTTTGATCTAGAAAAATGCATTTAAATCCATTTCATCCAAAGAAGAAACTTTTACTTGTGCTTCCAGAGATGCAAAATCTAAGTAATGATTGGGCTCAATGGACATTATTTGTTTCACACGTGCATAGTAATGTACGGGTTGCTTTCTTTTCCAGCAAAATTTCACCAAATAATTCCAGATATCCTCTGCATTGATTTCTGAATAACCTAAACGATTGAACTCTTTTGCTTTTAGGTTGATCCACGGCTCATATTGAGAAAAACTTAATTCGAGAGCGACCATTAGAATTCTACACCTCTTTTCTAAGCACGATTCGGTTCTTATCTCTATACTTACCTTTATTTTACTTTTTTTTGGTTTAAAATCAATCTATTATAGCAAACAAAATAGAGTTAGTAAGACAAGAAAAGGAAAGGCACTATACCTTTCCCCAACAATACTGTTTCAGCTGTTTCTCTGAAACTATTTTCTTACATGTCGTTTGAATCTGTATTTGTAGGAGTGTTATCTCCCAACATATCAACTGCATCAGCAGGTGCAGATGTGACTACGCGTGCGATAGCACGTCTTTCAAAAGTTAAGAAAATACCTTCACAATCGATAACGACTGTCTTATCCGCTTCTCTAACTTCATCGATCATTCCATGCAAACCGCCGATAGTGACAACTGTGTCTCCTTTTTTCAAAGAATCCAACATACTTTTTGTCTGTTGTTGTGCTTTTTTTTGTGGGCGAATCATCATAAAATACATCAATACCATGATTAACGCAAAAGGAAGCAAACTAAAAATAAATTCCATTTGTTTCACTCCTAAAAATTGATAAAATAGATTTTAATTTATTTCTCACTCATAACTGTACCAAAAATAAGAGTTCAATACTACACATTTTTAAAAGTTTTTTGCATTGGGTTTGTTGTATCCATACTCTTCCATAAACGCTTCGCGATATTCTAAAAGGTTGTCATCAAGAATAGCTTGGCGAATATTTCGCATCACTTCTAATAAGAAATATAAGTTATGGTAGCTTGTCAGACGCAAACCAAATGTTTCGTCAGATTTAAATAAATGACGAATATAAGCTCGTGAATAATTGCGGCAAGTATAGCAATTGCATTGATCATCCAAAGGCCCAAAATCTCGTTCATACTTCGCATTTTTTATCACTACACGGCCTTTGTGGGTCATACACGTTCCGTTACGAGCAATTCGAGTCGGCAATACACAATCAAACATGTCTACTCCACGAATAACGCCATCGAAGAAAGAGTCAGGAGTACCCACTCCCATTAAATAGCGTGGTTTATTTTCTGGAATCAATGGTGTCGTAAACTCTAACACACGATTCATTTCTGATTTAGGTTCTCCAACAGACAATCCTCCAATTGAGTATCCTGGAAAGTCCATTGAAACTAAATCGCGCGCACTTTGTTCTCTCAATTCTTTGAAACCGGCTCCTTGGATAATTCCGAACAAACCCTGTCTATCCGGATTAGCATGAGCCTTTAAGCCTCGTTCTGCCCATCTCGATGTACGTTCTACAGACTTCTTAACGTAATCGTAGCTTTCATCAAATGGTGGACATTCATCAAAACTCATCATAATATCTGGTCCGAGTTTATTTTGGATATTGATGGCTTTTTCGGGAGACAAGAACATTTTTGAACCATTTAAATGATTTCTAAAATGAACACCTTCTTCTTCAATTCTCCGCATGTCCGCTAAAGAAAAGACTTGGAAGCCGCCAGAATCCGTTAGAATTCCTTTGTCCCAATTCATAAACTTGTGTAGGCCGCCCGCTTCTTCGACAATGTCTTCTCCCGGACGCAGCCATAAATGATACGTATTGCTAAGTATAATGGATGCACCCATCTCATCCAGTTCTTCTGGAGCTATACTTTTTACCGTGGCTAATGTCCCCACAGGCATAAACATGGGTGTTGGAAACGTTCCATGAGGAGTAATGATTTCTCCCAAACGTGCTCCAGTACGTTTATCTGTTTTGATTAAACGGTATTTAATTGCTGGTTCTGACATTTTACAGTTCCTACTTTCTCATTATATCCTGTCGACTATTTAAGCATTTTTACCATCATTTCGATAATATCTTCCAAGTCAACTCTACTCTCTTCTGTGTCTTCCATGTATTCTCTACGTACATTATCAATCAGCCAGCTCAAAATAGCTCCACTGAAAATGTACACAATCGTTTCATATTCTTGTTCGCTGATTCTATGTTCCATTGAAAAAGATTTTAATTTTTCACACAAAGAATTGTTGACGTAATCTTCCTTATAATTTGAAATAGACTTCATATTTTCATTGCCTACTTCTTTAACCGTTCCAATAACAATTGTACGGTGACGATGGTACATTTCAGCAATAAAGCGACCAGCTTTTCGCATTAAGTCTTCCGTATTCTCAAATTGATGACTAAAAAACTCATCTACTTCATCTGTAATTTGAGTAGTGTGTTGTTTATATGCAGTATCAATCAATATTTGCTTTGTCTTGAAATTTTTAAAAATCGTTGTTTCATTAACTCCAGCTTGATCTGCGATTTTTTTTGTTGTGGTACTTTTATAACCGATATGTGATATCAAATCTAACGCAGCGTCAACAATTTTTTGTTGAGTTTTTGTTAATTGCTTGATATCCAAGGGATGTAAGTCTTTCAATTAATGAGCCTCCAAATCTAATCAGCTTTATCATCACTAAATTGCTGACCCAATGGTATATACTATCATACTTTGTTTTTTAACTAAAGCACATTTCTGTTTTTCATTTCTTATTCACTTTAATTTTTGTCAAAAAAAGTTAATAAATACGAGCATTAAATTAGTAACCGCTTCCTAATTGTGCTATTCTATAAGTGGGAAGAGGAATGCAACATGGAAGATAGGTTTCTATGTTTAAATTAACAGCTTTTGGAACATTCTTTTTGAACAATGCTTTAAGATTTACCGTACTACAGATCGATCTTTCAAGCTTAGTTAAGAAATACAGAATCACGAAACGTATGCAACAACTTAACAACGAAAAATTTATGAACCAAAAATCTTTTAGATAAACCGAATCAAAGTTTAACCAAGATTTTTAAAACTCAATTCAAATTAACCTATCTTCCTAATTCCTCTGCAAACCAATAGAAGTTGGCGTTTCATAGCCAACTTCTATTTTTGTATCTTTATTTAACGAACATCGCATCTCCAAAACTGAAAAAACGGTATTTTTCTTGTACCGCATGCTCATAGGCAGCTAATACATTCTCTCTCCCAGCAAATGCACTTACCAACATCACTAGGGTTGATTTTGGTAAATGAAAATTTGTTGAGAAAGCTTCAACTATTTTAAATGTATATCCTGGAGCAATAAAGATATCCGTCCAGCCACTGTCGGCTCTTAGTTCACCATCAAATTTCGTTCCAATAGTCTCCAAGGTACGAATAGAAGTTGTTCCAACGGCCACAATTTTCCCGCCATTCTCACGCACTTGATTTAATTGGTCTGCAGCTTCTTGAGTGAAATTGTAAAATTCAGAATGCATTTTGTGTTCTTCGATGTTGTCCACACTTACTGGTCTAAATGTTCCCAGCCCAACATGCAGTGTCAAGAAGACTAATTCTACACCCTTTTCTTTAATTTGCTCTAAGAGTTCTGGTGTGAAATGCAAGCCCGCTGTTGGTGCTGCAGCCGAACCATTTTCTTTCGCATATACTGTTTGGTAACGTTCTTTGTCTTCTAATTTTTCTTTGATATATGGAGGCAGAGGCATTTCTCCTAATGATTCCAACACTTCTAGAAAAATACCATCATAAGTAAATTCAACGATTCGACCACCATGTTCCAACTCTTCTTTGACCACCGCTTTTAGACGTCCGTCTCCAAATTGGATCATTGTGCCCGTTTTAGCTCTTTTAGCTGGTTTAATTAGCGTTTCCCAGTTATCACCTTCGTTATTTTTCAATAACAATACTTCAACGTGACCCCCAGTTTCTGGTTTAACTCCATACAAACGAGCTGGTAATACGCGAGTATCGTTCATAACCAACGCATCTCCTGGATTTAACTCGTCTAAAATAGAAGTGAAATGAGTGTCTTTCACTTCTCCTGTCTCTTTATTTAGCACTAACAATTTTGAGCTCGAACGATCAGCCAATGGAGTTTGTGCGATCAGTTCTTCAGGTAGTTCAAAATCAAAATCTTCTGTTGTCAACATTGCCATTTCTCCTAATCTATTTATCTATACTGGGCATAGGATAGCCTAAATGTTCATATCCTAAAGCAGTAACTATTCTACCGCGCGGAGTCCGTTGAATCAAGCTGTTTTGCAATAAGAACGGCTCTACCATATCTTCAATGGTCTCGATTTCTTCACTGATATTTGCAGCAATGGTTGATAAACCAACTGGCCCTCCATTATAGCTTTCAATCATTATTCTCAGCAGCTTCTGGTCAACAGTATCTAATCCTTTGTCGTCAACTTGCAGCATTCTTAAAGCAGAATTTGCTGTACTTTCCGTAACTACTCCGTCAGACTCTACTTGAGCGTAATCCCGTACCCGTTTCAGCAATCGATTGGCTACACGAGGTGTTCCTCTTGAACGTCTGGCGATTTCTATCGCTCCGCTTTGAACAATACTGGTTTGAAAAATATCTGCCGAACGCAAGACAATATCAGTTAAGTCTTCCACTGTGTAATATTCCATATGCGATACAATACCAAAACGGTCTCGTAACGGGGCTGAAAGTTGTCCAGCACGCGTCGTTGCTCCTACTAAGGTAAATGGAGGCAACGGGAAATGTACAGGGTGTGCGTTTGGTCCTTCACCAACAATAATATCAATGAAGTAGTCTTCCATAGCTGAATATAGGACTTCTTCTACTATTTTTGGCAAGCGGTGTATTTCATCAATGAATAATACATCTCCCGCTTCTAAATCGTTTAATAACGCTACTAAATCACCTGATTTTTCAATGGCTGGTCCACTAGTTGTACGAACGTTAACACCTAATTCATTCGCAATAACCATTGCCATAGTTGTCTTCCCAAGTCCAGGCGGTCCATACAACAGTACGTGGTCTAATGCTTCTTGTCTTAGTTTTGCTGCTTCAATATAAATGGATAGTTCTTTTTTCACTTTGTTTTGCCCAATATATTGACTTAAGTATTGAGGACGCAAAGATTTCTCCACTATTTCTTCTTGATCACCCTCAACATCTCCAGAAATAATACGCTCATCATAAGCCATATGCACTCACCTCTTTTCCGACTTATTTTTTCATCAATAATTTTAATCCTTCTCGTAAGTATGCGTCTGTCGAATCTCGTTCTATTTTTTCTAATTCGCCAGCAACTTTTTTCACTTCTCGAGCAGAATAACCCAAAACTTTCAAAGCTTCAAGTGCTTCTTGTATATGAACATTTTCGTTCTCTTCTCCCAGAGATAAAGCAGTTCCTTGTATGTCAGCCCATTCGATATCCAGATCGCCTAATTTGCCTTTTAAATCTAATACGATTTGCGAGGCAGTTTTCTTACCGACTCCTGGGAAATTCGTTAAATAATTGGCATCATTGTTTTCTATCGCATGAATCAATCCAGCGTGGTCTTCGTTTGCTAAAATAGCTAAGCCACTTTTTGGACCGATCCCTGAAACATTCAATAATTTCAAATACAATTTTTTTTCATTTAAATTCTTGAATCCATACAATGTTATATCATCTTCCCTAACAGCTTGGTGAAGATAAACCGTTACTTCTTCGTTCATCTGAGTAGAAAATCGATACGGATTCGCTGCATAGATCTGATAACCGATTCCTTGATTTTCCACCACTACATAGGCAGGACTCACATAAGTCAACGTACCTTTTATGTACTCATACATCACACAATTCCCCTATTCCTTTTTCATGCAAACAGCACACTTGTTCCCTCCATTTTATCACACAACCCTACAAAGAACCAGAGAGCGTAAAAAGTCGTTTAGCTCTCGTAGAAAAAAAGGCTCTTCATCTTCTAACGTTGGTAATGAACATTCGAGAACTGAGTTTCTAATAGATTTAGAATAAAAAAGAAGTGTATTTTCTACTCACCAACGTCAAATGTTGTAGAACCAAAAAACCAAAGAAAAAGCTGCCTCGCTATGAGACAGCTTTCTCTTTAATGACCGTTTTGCTTAGGCGAACAGCTTATGGTATTCTGAATAACCTTCTTCATCTAATTTTCCAACTGGCACAAAACGTAAGGCAGCTGAATTGACGCAATAGCGTAAACCGCCAGCTTCCATCGGTCCATCTGGAAAAACATGTCCTAGGTGAGAATCAGCTTCTTTACTGCGTACTTCAATTCTTCTCATCCCATATCGAGTGTCCATATTTTCGATGACTTCTTTGCTTTCGATTGGTTTAGTAAATGAAGGCCAACCGCAACCCGCATCGTATTTATCATTTGATGAAAATAGCGGTTCTCCACTAACGATATCGACATAGATACCTTCTTCATAAAAATCATCGTATTCTCCTGTAAAAGGACGCTCAGTTCCTTCGTTTTGGGTGACTTCAAATTGTTCCGGAGTTAATCGTTGTTTCAATTCTTCTTTTGAATATTTTGCCATACTTTTCACTCCATCCTTATTTCACTTTAAGTTTGTTCGATTGCTTACTAATAGTCTACCGCATTTCCGTTTGGATTTCAATTGACTGAATTAGTTTGATGATTCAGGCCCTTACGGATTTCCAAATATCATAAACAATATGATTCCTAAAATAATGTAGCCTATCCCTAACCCAATAAAAATGGCAGATATGAGACTTTTCGGTCGTCTCTGTACAAAGTTTTCTTTCGGTTTTTCTTTGTTGTAATAAACATCTAGTGAGGATCCAATAGGAAATAATTCTTGCATAGGATTCGTAGAAAAAGCGCTGTTCCGTTTGATATGCAGCGATTGATCAAATTTACCACTCGTCACTTCTGCATCTTTATAGGCTAGGCTTTTTTTCTGAAAAACTGCACGGTAAATCAGCTTTCCTTTGTAGTTCTTCCCATTTACTTCATATTGAACGACAGGCAGCCAAACTCCATTTCCTCTTGAATTGAAACCCGTCACTTCACCAATCGTTTTCGTTGTGCAACGATCTAATTTTTTGGTGGTACTGATTTTGATCAAGACACCAATTACGATAAGAATAATTGCTAAACCACAGAATAAGGTCAGCATCAAAGCAGCTCCATTTAGTTCCATTTAATCTCTCCCATAAAATAGTGCTTTACTTGTTTAGGTTTTTTTGACGAATTGTGTTTTACAATTGGGACAAGTAATACGGATCTTGTTCTTTCCTTTTGGAACACGTATTTTTTGTTTGCAGGAAGGACAATTGTAAAAGCGATAGTGTTTTCTCTGACTCCAACGATTTTTGAACAACTGGAATTGTTTGTTGACCGTCCGTTTTATAGTTAAGTAGTTCTTATTTTCTTGCCAGCGTTTGGAAGTATTTTTTGACAATATCCTTACATAAGAGTACACAATGAATCCCAATCCTAAAATAGAAAAGAAGGATAGATTAGTCACATTGGCTAGTAAGATAAAAATCAAACTAGTTACGATTAAAAATTTTGAATATTCATCTACTCCATACCGATCTTGCATAAAACGACTGACTTTTATTTTTAATGTGTATATAAATTTAGCCATAACTTATCTATCTCCTCTACCCCCTTATTTAATGAGGGTCTTGAATCCGTTTAAACATTTTTTCCATGTCCTTATTGCCAAAATGAATGATCACAGGTCTTCCATGCGGACAATTATAAGGATTTTCTGTTTTTGCTAAATCGGCTAATAAATTTCTTGCTTCATGGGCATTCAAATAATGGTTCGCTTTAATCGATTGTTTACAGCTCATCATGATAGCTGTTGCTTCTCTAAATTTGGCTACAGAAATTGACCCATGTTCTAGGAGAAGATCGATCATTTCTCGCACTATTTTTTCTTCTTCACCAGGTGTAAACCATACTGGATGTCTGCGCAACAAGAAACTGTTTTGGCCAAATGGCTCAAGATATATGCCAACTTCTTCTAATGACTCTTTGCTCTCTTGTATCTTTATCGCATCGCTATTGGGATAATCCAGCATGATCGGCACCAGCAATTCTTGCAAATCAGAACTGACCTCTCCGATTTTCTTGCGGAAATATTCATATTTAATCCGTTCTTGTGCAGCATGCTGATCCAGAATATACAGCCCTTTTTCATTTTGAGCAAATAAATATGTCCCATGCATTTGGCCAATGTATTCTAACCTAGGAAGTTGTTTGTTTTCCACTTCTTCTGCCATCATTTTTTCGGCTGCCTTTACATGCGATCCTTGGTGCAGCTCAGCTAAATCGCTTAGCGTATCTAAGGATTCACTAAAAGACACTTTTTCTTCCATTTGAGAACCTTTTACTTCATCAGCAGATTCCTTCTCGTTTTCCTGTTCATTAAGGTAAAATGGATCTTCATTTGTTTCAGATCGCGCACTTTCCTTATCAGCGTAAATAGATTCAGCCTTAACAGGGGAAGAAAATTCTGTGTTCCCTTTAGTAGAAATATCTGGAGAAACTTGCCAATTCTCTTTATGCATTGTTTGATCAGGTTCATCTTCATTGAATTCCATTTGAATTTGTTCCGGCTTATCCATGGTTCTTTTAACTTTATTTTTGAATCCTAAATTCTCTAAAGCATCTGGAATAAGCTGTTCTTTGCTGAGGGCTTCCCGAATGGCTTCTGCCAGCAGCTCCATCAATTCTTTTTCATTGCTGATGCGGACCTCTTGTTTTGTCGGGTGTACATTCACATCTACCAATAAGGGATCCATCTCGATTTCAATCGCCGCAATCGGAAAACGGCCCACCATCAATTTTGAACCATATCCTTGGACGATCGCTTTATTCAACAAATAGTTCTTGATGTAACGCCCATTGATAATAATCGACAAATAATTCCGACTAGCTCTTGTGACTTCTGGCAAAGAAACATACCCGCTTATCTTAAAATCTAAGTTCTCATTTTCGATTGAACGCATTTTTTTAGCTGTCTGCACGCCGTATATCCCCGCAAGAGTTTGTCTCAAATCTCCATTCCCAACTGTCCGCAACATTTGATTCCCGTCATGTACTAGACGAAACGCAATGTTTGGGTGACTCATAGCTAAGCGGTTAAGAATGTCTCCAATATTCGCCAATTCCGTTTGCAACGTCTTAACGTATTTTAAACGTGCTGGCGTATTGAAAAAAAGATTTTCAACGGTTATTTTTGATCCTTTGCGTGCATCACTAGAGCGCTCTTCAAGTACTTTCCCGCCTTTTAAATACATATAAGTACCTTTTTCACCACCCGTTGAGGTTTCTAATGTGACTTCGGAGACTGAAGCAATACTAGGTAAAGCTTCTCCTCTAAAGCCCAAAGTACGTATCCGAAATAAATCATCTCGAGAATGAATTTTACTAGTAGCATGGCGCTTAAAGGCTTTTTCAACTTCCGAAGCAGGGATTCCATCTCCATTATCGATCACTTCGATTTTTCTCAAACCTGCTTCTTCGATTCGAATATCGATCTGAGTACTATGCGCATCGATGGCATTTTCTACTAATTCTTTGACAACAGATGCAGGGCGCTCGATCACTTCACCAGCAGCAATCTGGTTGGCGAGCATTTCTGAAAGTTCTTCAATTTTAGCCACTCATACCATCTCCTTCACATTTCCTAGTCTTGTAATCGTTGCTGCAACTCATTTAATTCATTTATCGCCTCTAAAGGAGTAAGTGTGAGCAAGTTCAGTTTTTTCAATGCCTGAATCACCTCTTTTTCTGCTGGATCTTCGAAACTAAACAGAGACAATTGTTCTTCTGAAGATTCTGATGCAAGGAATTTTTCTTCTTCTACTTTGTCTTCAACCTCAACAACTTCCTGGACGATAGGTTTTTGCTGCTCTAATTTAATCAATATCTTGGAAGCCTTTTTCAGTAATTCGTGAGGTAATCCAGCAAGCTTGGCTACTTGGATCCCATAACTTTTGTCTGATGGCCCTGGGAGCATTTTATGCAAGAAAACCAATTCTCCCTCTTCCTCAACGGCTCCAACGTGACTATTTTTCAAACGAGGCAGTTCGTTTTCTAAAGCTGTTAGCTCATGGTAATGAGTAGAAAATAACGTCTTAGCACGAACATTCTCATGAATGTATTCAATAATCGCTTCTGCCAAGGCCATTCCATCATAAGTAGCTGTTCCCCGTCCGATTTCGTCAAATAAAATCAGACTATTTTCGGTAGCATACGTTAATGCTTGATTGGCTTCCATCATTTCTACCATAAATGTACTTTGACCAGAAATTAAATCGTCTGCGGCACCGATACGCGTAAATATCTTATCAAATATCGGCAGCTTAGCTTGATCCGCTGGCACAAAGCAGCCGATTTGAGCCATAATGACCGTTAACGCCAATTGACGCATGTAGGTACTTTTCCCTGACATGTTCGGACCAGTGATCAACATAACTTCTGTATCTTTATCCATCTCAACATCATTTGGAACATAGGTTTGTTGCCCTAATACTTTTTCCACTACCGGATGTCTGCCTTCAGCTAAATGGATTTCTTGGCTGCCTTGACTCATGACTGGTCGTACATAATGGTATTTCTCACTCACAACTGCAAAACTTTGCAGCCCATCAATGGTAGCTACTGTTTTAGCCAAATTTTGTAAACGTTCAATAGAGTCTTTTACTGCTTCTCTAACTTCTGTGAACAATTCATATTCTAGTGCAGTAGATTTTTCTTCTGCCTCTAAAATAATCGATTCTTTTTCTTTTAGTTCAGGTGTAATAAAACGTTCTGCATTAGCAAGAGTTTGCTTCCGTTCATATCTTCCCTCAGGCAAGTTCGCCAGATTAGATCTGGTTACTTCAATATAGTACCCGAATACTTTGTTGTAGCCGATCTTCAAGTTTTTAATTCCCGTTTGCTGTCTTTCTTCAGCTTCCATACTAGCGATCCACTGTTTCCCATTTCTCATTGCGTCACGGTATTCATCCAACTTATCATTGAAACCGTCTTTAATGACGCCGCCGTCTTTAATCGCAATTGGCGGATCATCATGAATCGCGCGCTCTATCAACTCTACGACTTCTGAAACTGGATCCAATTGGTTCAACAATTGAGTCCATTCTTCTTGTTGATTCATGCTTTCAATTAGACCAATGATCAAGGGAATCTGATTTAACGACGTTTTTAATTGAATCAAATCGCGACCATTCACATTTCCAAATGCAATTCTGCCTGCAAGGCGTTCCAAGTCGTAGACTTTTGTCAACACTTCATTTAAATCACTGCGTTCAAAAAAGTGGTTCAATAAATTTTCCACTATATTTTGTCTCGCTTCGATCTTCCCTTTATGGACCAACGGCCGATTGATCCATTGTTTCAACAGTCTGCCCCCCATAGCGGTTTTTGTTTCATCCAACAACCACAATAAAGTTCCTTTTTTCTGTCCTTCACGAATGGAAGTCGTTAATTCTAAGTTTTGTTTTGAATAATGGTCCATTTTCAAAAAATGGGCCGGAACGTATTCCTCAGCAACTTGCAGGTGATCTAAACTTCTTTTTTGCGTTTCTCCTAAATACGTCAACAATAGTTTTAAGACCATTTGTTTCGATGCTGACTCCACATTCTTCATTAAATCAGCGAATAAAAATTCTTTCTCACTCCATTTTTGAGTGGAAATCAATATCCCTAATTTTGTATTCAGCTCTGTTTGGACCTCGATCGACTGCCCTTCAACGAAAACCGTTTCTTTCGTTTTCAGACTGATCAACTCACTCACTACTTCTTCTTTGGTGTCTACTTGAGTGACCTTCAGCTCCCCCGTGCTTAAATCTACATACGCCAAATTAAAGCGACGATTATCGTCTATGTGTAGAGCAGTCAGATAGTTGTTGCTTTTACCGTCTTGGCTTTTTAGGTCCATTGCTGTTCCAGGAGTGATCACTTGTACAACATCACGCTTGACCATCCCTTTAGCTTGTTTAGGATCTTCCATTTGCTCACATATAGCAACTTTGTATCCTTTTGCGATCAAAGTATCGATATAGCCCTGAGCTGCATGATAGGGAACTCCACACATAGGTATAGGATCATCGGCATTTTTATTTCGACTTGTCAGCGTTACTTCCAATAACTGAGAAGCTTTGATTGCATCTTCATTGAACATCTCATAAAAATCACCTAAGCGATAAAAAAGAAACGCATCTGGATACTGCGCTTTCATTGCTAAATATTGTTCCATCATTGGGGTGTGTTTAGTTTTTTGAGGCATTTAATCATTCCCCTATTCTATCTACATTTTAATTCTTTTCCATTAGGCAAAGAAGCCTATTTTTCATTTATGTTTAGCGGTCTAATCCAAAAGGACGATCTTCATTGATCATGATCGGTTCGATTTTTTTGGCTTTTCCTGTCACATCATCTATTTCAATGTAGCAAGCAGATAGGATTTGCCGTCCTTCATTAGGCACTTCAAATCTTGTGGGCAGTTGTGTTGTAAAGCGGCGAAGAACCTGTTCCGTTTTCATCCCCAATACAGCATCGTATGGTCCAGTCATTCCTGTATCGGTCAGATAAGCGGTTCCTTCCGGCAGGATACGAGCATCATTCGTTTGTACATGGGTGTGTGTTCCCACAACAGCTGAAACTCGTCCATCCAAGTACCAACCCATAGCTTGCTTCTCACTAGTCGTTTCCGCATGAAAATCGACAAAGATTTTATTGGTGCGTTCTTGTGCTTGTTTGATCAGTTCATCGGCCTTTTTGAAAGGGTCATCGACATCACTCATAAACGTTCTTCCATGCAAGTTGATCACAGCCAACTCATGACTGTTTACTTTAACAAATGTCATTCCCGTACCCGGTGTCGTCCCTTCTGGAAAGTTAGCTGGTCGAATCATTTTTTTAGCATCGTGAATAAATTCAAAAATATCACGATTGTCCCATGTATGATTCCCCATAGTGACTACATCCACGCCATCTTGTAAAAAACCTTTGTAAATTTTTTCCGTGATTCCACGGCCTGCAGCTGCATTTTCACCATTCAAAATAGTGACTTGTGGTTTATAGCTTTTTTTTATTTTCGGCAAATAGTCATGAACCATATCTCTTCCTAATGATCCTACAACATCTCCTACAAAAATTAATCTCATTCAAAATCCTCTTCTCTAAAGTGTCACGCATAGCAAAAAAATAGACTGTTAACGTTCGCTATATCTCCCTAATTTTAACAAGAATCTGCTTGAAAAGAAAGGTTATCCCATAACGATTCTTTTAAGCATGCCAAAAATAAAGGGAGCTTCATCTTCTAGCGTTGATAAAGAAATTTTTAAAGGTTTAGAATTAAATTTTTTTCTCTTACCAACGTCAAATGATGTAGAACCAAATAAAGAAGCGCCGGTTTTTAGGCCGGCGCTTCTTTATTTGAGCATTCATCTTTTATTTCGCGTATTCAATAGCTCTTGTCTCACGGATAACCGTAATTTTAATATGACCTGGATAATCTAATTCTTCTTCGATTTGCTTACGAACATCTCTTGCTAAAGCAATAGCCGTTAAATCATCAATTTTATCCGGTTTAACCATAATTCTGATTTCACGACCCGCTTGGATCGCATAGCTTTGTTCCACACCATCAAAGTTTTTCGCAATAGATTCCAATTTTTCAAGTCTATGAATGTAGTTTTCAAGCGATTCGCTTCTTGCACCCGGTCTAGCAGCAGATAGGGCATCTGCAGCAGCTACTAAGACAGAAATAACAGACGTTGCTTCTATATCTCCATGGTGAGAGGCGATGGCATTGATTACAGTATCATTTTCTTTGTATTTGCGGGCTATTTCAGCACCGATTTCTACGTGAGAACCTTCTACTTCATGGTCCAATGCTTTACCTATATCATGAAGTAATCCCGCGCGTTTAGCTAATGTAACATCTTCACCTAATTCGGCAGCCATTACACCTGCTAATTTAGCAACTTCTAACGAATGATTCAACACGTTTTGACCGTAGCTGGTTCTGAATTGTAAACGTCCGATAATTTTGATCAAATCTGGATGTAATGAATGAATACCGATATCAAATGTAGCTTTTTCCCCAATTTCACGAATGCGTTCATCCATCTCTTTACGAGACTTTTCAACCATTTCTTCAATACGAGCTGGGTGAATTCTGCCATCTTGAATTAGTTTTTCTAACGTCATTTTAGCGATTTCTCTTCTAATCGGATCAAATCCGCTAAGAACAACTGCATTAGGAGTGTCATCAATAATAAGGTCCATACCCGTCAAGGACTCAATCGTACGGATATTACGGCCTTCTCTCCCGATAATGCGGCCTTTCATGTCATCATTTGGCAATGTGACCACTGAAACAGTCGTTTCAGACACTTGATCAGCAGCACTTCTTTGAATAGCTGAAGCAATTAAGTTTTTCGCTCTACGATCTGCCTCTTTTTTAGCTTCATCTTCAGATTGCTTGATCATAACAGCTGTTTCATTCGCCAATTCTTCTTTTGTTTCATTCATAATGATTGCTCTTGCATCATCTCTTGAGAGAGCTGCAACTTGTTCTAACGTTTCTTGCTGCTCAACAATTAAATCTTTGGCCTTTTGCTCTAAATCGTTAATTTGTTGTTGTCTCGAACTTAATCGTTCCTCATTCGCTTCAATATCGTGTTCGCGTTTCTCTAACCCGTTACTTTTACGATCGAGTTTATCTTCTCGTTGAACTAATCGATTTTCTTGTCTAGAGACTTCTGCTCTTCTTTCTTTCAGCTCAACTTCAATTTCAGTTCTATATCTGTGGCTTTCATCCTTCGCTTCTAACAACGCTTCTTTTTTCATGGTTTCTGCTTCTTTGTTTGCATTCTCCAAAATTCCAGTTGCAGTGTTTCTAGCATCATCCAAATCTTTTTCATAAGTTGTTTTGCGGATGATGTACCCAACAAACAGACCGACAACTAAAGTAACGATAGCGAAGGCAATATCTAGTAAGTCCAAATTAACACCTCCGTATCTATTATTTAATTTGTCTTTTAACATTTTCATTTAATTGGCAAATCCCTATTTTTTGCCAAAACTTATATCTATTTAAACTATCTTTTAATAGATAACTTAATTTTAATTGTAGCAAGTTGACATGTCAACTTAAATAAAGATTCAAACAGTAATTCTTATACAAGAATTACTTATATTATTCTATTTTTATTCATTCGTTTAAAAGATTTTATCTTTTATTTCCAATCCTAAGACGAAACAACTTTTATACCGCTTGTTTTCATTTTATGCAAAAAGTCCAATGGAATAGTATTACACTATCCCAATGGACTTTTATGAGCATTTATTTGTATAAAAATTCAAATAAATTAATCTTCTAATAATTCGATTTCTTCATTTGTGTCGTTTTCTTCTTTTTCAACTGGTGGGACAAATTCGCCAAACCCATAAGCTGCACGCACTTTTTGCTCTACTTCTTCTCTTAACTCTGGATTATCTAAGAAGAATTGTTTTGCATTTTCTCGTCCTTGTCCGATTCTTTCATCACCGTATGAATACCAAGCTCCAGCTTTATTGATGATTTCTTTTTCTGCACCTAAATCCACCAGTTCGCCAACTTGAGAAATACCTTTTCCATACATAATATCAACTTCAGCGATTTTAAATGGAGGTGCAACTTTGTTTTTTACAACTTTAATGCGAGTACGATTTCCTAATATTTCTTGTCCTTGTTTGATTTGTTCAGCTCTTCTGACATCTAAACGAATAGTGCTGTAGAATTTCAAAGCTCTTCCACCTGGTGTTGTTTCAGGGTTCCCAAACATAATTCCAATTTTTTCACGAATTTGATTAATAAAGATCACGGTTGTTTTTGTTTTATTGATCGATCCGGACAATTTACGTAAGGCTTGAGACATCAATCGAGCTTGTAGTCCCATGTGAGAGTCTCCCATTTCGCCTTCGATTTCTGCTCTTGGTACCAAAGCCGCTACAGAGTCCACAATAACGATATCTACAGCTCCACTGGAAACCAATGCATCTGCGATTTCTAATCCTTGTTCCCCAGTGTCCGGTTGGGACAGCAATAATTCATCAATATCTACTCCAAGGGCAGCGGCATATTGTGGATCTAACGCGTTTTCTGCATCAATAAAGGCTGCCGTTCCACCGGCTTTTTGTGCTTGGGCAACAGCATGCAACGCAACAGTCGTTTTCCCAGAACTTTCTGGACCGTAGACTTCAATGATTCTCCCTCTTGGGTATCCGCCTACACCAAGAGCTACGTCTAAAGTCAATGAACCAGAAGAAACAGTAGAAATTTTTGTATCTACTTTATCTCCCATTTTCATTACTGAACCTTTTCCATAGTTCTTTTCAATTTTTTTCAATGCCGCTTCTAACGCTTTTTTACGATCTTCTGACATGTTGTATCCTCCCTGAATTCATTTATCTATTGTTTAGTTTAACTTTAATTTATCCTGCAATCTTTCCTTGATACATTGTTAATCATAACTGTTTGGAAACTAAAAAGCAAGAAAAAAGCGAACAAACATTCGGTTAATTATTAACTTTTTTTGACGGTAAATCCAACAATAAACGGCGAACGATATCTAATCCAGTGAGTACTGTACGTTGTCGGTTGTTATTACGATCTTTGACAAAATGGTAATGATAAGCCGTAGTTTCTTTTTCGGATACAGCTAACCCGATCCAAACACTACCTGCCTTTTCTCCATCGATTTCTTTTGGACCAGCATATCCTGTAAAAGATATTCCGATATCTGCGTCAAACATTTCTTTTATTCTGTCCGCCATCTCTGTTGCGCACTCAAAACTCACAACACCATAATGATCGATCGTTTCTTTGGCTACTCCTAGTACATTTTCTTTTACTCCTTCACTGTAAGAGACTAATCCTCCAATGAAGTTTAAGCTTAACCCAGGAATATTGACCAGTGTACTTTGGAACAACCCGCCCGTTAAACTTTCTGCTGCAGTAATACGATAATCTTTATCCACTAATAAATCCCTTACTACTTGAGCTAAAGAAGTATCGCTTCCTATACCATAAATATAATCCTCTACAAGATTTCGCACTTGGTTTTCTAGTACATCCAGCAGTTGATTGCATTTTTCAGCCGTTTTTTCTTTAGCCGTTATACGAATAGATACTTCATTCTCTCCAGCATAAGTAGCAATCGTAGGATTCGTTTGATTGTCTATAATGTCTGCTAAAGTATCTGCTAATTGTGATTCTCCAATACCAAATAGACGCAAGACTCGAGAGACTAAGATTTCAGTATCCTCTGCGCGTACCGATAAAATGGGAACAATTTCGTCTCTAAACATAGGTTTTAACTCATTTGGGGGGCCCGGCAAGAGAATGTATTTTCTATTTTCGTGCTCTAAATACATCCCTGCTGCTAAACCCGACTGATTGTTTAAAACAACAGCTCCTTCAATGACTAGCGCTTGCCGCTGATTATTTGTCGCCATTTCTCGCTTCATTTCGTTAAAATAATTAGTGATTTGTTGATCCGTTTTTTCATCTACTCTTAAAGACAGCCCCAAATGATCCGCTAAGACCTGTTTTGTTATGTCGTCTTTAGTAGGCCCCAAGCCTCCAGAAAAGACAATTAAATCTGCTCTTTGTTCAGCTATTTCAACAGCTTCCTTTAAACGTTGTTCATTATCTCCTACAACAGTATGATGAAATACATCAATTCCCAGTGCTGCTAATTCGCTGGATAAATAACTGGCATTACTATTCACGATCTGCCCTAATAAAAGTTCCGTTCCTACTGCAATAATTTCAGCGTTCATTTATTTATCCCCTTTCTATACTATACACAATGAAGCATCTTCTTTTTTAATTTTAGCACAGTTTATCTCTTAACAAACATAAAGTGGCTATACCAAAAGAATCTTTTTGGTATAGCCACTTTATAATGAATGGATTACATGGAACCTTTAAAAATTTGACTGTTTTTGATAAAGTAATCTGCTCCTGAATAAATCGTAAAGAACAGACAAATGTACAACATGACTTCCCCAATAGAAAAAGGCAACAACCCAAATGGAAAATCATTTAACAGCAAGAATATGATAGCAAACATTTGAGTATTGGTCTTGATTTTTCCAGGCCAAGCAGCTGCTAAAACTGTTCCGCCTTGTTCAACCAATAGTAAACGAAGCCCTGTTACCGCTAATTCTCGCATAATAATAATCGCAACTACCCAAGCAGGTGCAAGATCTTGTCCTACTAAAATAATCATCGCTGTAGCAACAAGTAATTTATCCGCTAAAGGATCAGCAAATTTCCCAAAGTTCGTAATCAAATTTCTTTTGCGTGCTATATGTCCATCTAGCCAATCCGTAAAACTAGCGACAATAAAGACAAGCGTTCCTACAATTTGAGTCACTTCAATTGTAGATCCTAGAACACTGATTTCTCCCCAATTCAATGGCGCAAGAATGATGAGCATAAAAACGGGAATTAAAATGATTCTGACGACAGTTAATTTATTCGGTAAATTCACTGCAAATCCTCCTTCAAAAAGCAAGAAAGCCTGTGGCACAATACCACAGGACTTCTTACTGTTGGTTTAATTTTGTGTGCTTACTCTTCAGATTCTGTGTCAGATCCTGAAGCATTCGTTTCAAATTGAAGTTCAATTTCTTGGCGTACATTTTCAGAAGCTTCTGGTGCATATTCAATCGCTTGTCCATTCAATTGAATAGTCGTATTTGGAGCACTGCCAATGATCATCACCACAGATTGTGTCCCTGCTGGAACTTCAGCATCCAACGTATCTCCATCACTGACCAATCCTTGTTCTACCATTGATCCATCAGCCGCAACACTTACCCAAGTATCACCGCCTTCTGCAGCTAAAGTAACTGTGTTGGTTTCTTCAGGACTTGAAATAGAATACACAGAAGATGAGCCAGTAGAAGAGACCAATTCTACAATTGGCGCAGATTCAGATTCTTCTGATTCGCTTTGAGAACTTTCTTCTGCAGAAGATTCTTCCTCTTCTTGAGCTGAACTTTCATTTTCGCTTGAGACGACAGTCGAGGAATCTACCGATATCATATTTTCCGAGTTATTGCTTGCTGAATTAGTTACGGCTACATAAATAGCCACAACGATTGCAATCACCAACAATACGATTAAAATCGTTGGCAAATGGTCTTGAACTTTTTCCAGAAAAGAATCTTGTTTCTTATTCCCTGATCTCGTTTGACTGGAAGATACTTTTTCAACGAATTCTTCATCATGTGTATGTGGAACGGTATCATCGTATTCTTCTAGTAATTGATCTCCGTTTAAACCTACTGTGTCGGCATATTGTTTAATAAACGCTCGTGCATAAAACTTACCTGGCATCACATTGTAGTTGCCTTCTTCAATGGCAATCAAATAGCGTTTTTGAATTTTCGTAATTTGTTGTAAATCGTCTAAAGTATATCCCTTAGCTTTTCGGGCTTCTTGTAATTTTTCTCCTACTTCTGCCACAGAGCTTCTCACCTTCCTATTCTATGAAATTAGTGAGCATATAAATCTCATTCATCTAAGAGTATAACATACCCCTATAATGAGAAACATCTTTTTTGCTGTTTTTTAAGAAATTCCTTAACAATTCTTGAATCTGCTTTTAAAAAAACATCCTTTTTTATCTTAACCAGCCGCCGCTTACCGTAATCGTTTGGCCAGTTAAATACTCACTTCTTTTATCTACTAATTGCTTTACCCAAAAACTAACATCCTGTACATGCCCCAATCTTCCCACAGGAATGTCTTCTTTTAGTGCCTCTAATTCTTCAGGCGTAAAATCTTGGATCATAGTTGTCTCTATTGCACCAGGCGCGAGGGCATTTACTGTGATTCCCAGACTGGCCACTTCTTTGCTGTAAGCTTTGACAAATGCCGATTGAGCTCCTTTAGCTGTACTGTACATCACTTCCATTGCACTGCCAGCCTCTCCATAGACCGAACTGATAAACACCACACGTCCAAATTCAGATTTAGCTAGTTTAGTTTGAAGCAGCTGAATAATTTGAATCGGCGTAGTGAGATGAACTGCTAACAAATCGTGTATCTCTGTTACACTTACTTCTGTCAATAAGTGATATTCTGTAAAACCGCTGGCAAATACAACTGCATCTACTTGAAACAAGTTTTCAACGAACTTCGAAACTGACTCTTCTCTTTTCATATCCATCTGCAAGGCAAAAAAGTCCTGTTTGGGAAATTGTTCCTGCAATTCTTTTATCTGTTGTTCTACAGTGTCTCTTCCGTTGTTGTAATGCAAATACAAAGACCAACTATCTTGAGCTAATTCAAAAGCAATCGCTTGTCCGATTCCTCCGCTGGCTCCCATAATCAACGCAAATTTCATGAGCTTATTCTCCTTTAGGCAGAATACTAAATGTACTCATGTGTTCTGATACCATGAACTTAGCTGCTACTTCTTTTATATCTTCAAGTTGAATCGATTCAACGATCGGGACCATATCAAATAAAGTAGCTTCTCCAAACAGCTCTTGGCTGTATTGATTCGCAATATACTCTAAGGAATTCAACGATTGCAAATGCTGCCCAATCATTTTCTTTTTGATTAACATCAAATGCTCTTCATTCAGCTCTGAGCTATCTTTAGCTGACAACAACAATTCTTTAATAGTCTGAGCAAACTTTTCAGGCTCTTTCGTATCACTGCCTATATCTAGAAAATGGAACGACCGCTCCATCGTAAAATCATAGGAAAAGCTGTCATCAATTAAACCAGAATCGTATAAGGCTAAATAATTTTTAGACGTTGTACCGAACAATAAACTCAACAGAATACTCATCTTGGTTTTATAAGCTAATCCGTCTCTTCCAGTTGGAGGCTCTGTTACTCCTTTGACACCGATAATACTTTTAGGACGATTGACAGGCAATGTTATCGAACTGTACGCTTCAATATCCTCAACCGTTTCTTCCGGAAAATAACGTACAATTTCTTTGGGGTCGGCAAATTGTTTGTTCTTTTGATTGTCTCGGATTTCCTGCATCATCTGTTCTGGGTCTAATTTGCCGACAACAAAAAGATTCATGTTGCTGGGGTGATAAAAAGTATGGTAGCTTTCATATAAATCATCCGCTGTAATATCCATGATACTCTCTACTGTTCCAGCAATGTCGATGTGTAATGGGTGTTTAGGATACAGATTCGTCAGTAATCCAAAAAATAGGCGCCAATCTGGTTCATCATCATACATTTGTATCTCTTGAGCAATGATCCCTTTTTCTTTGTTAACTGTTTCCTCAGTAAAATAAGGCTCTTGTACAAAATCGATTAACGTCATCAAGTTTTCTTTCACTTTTTCAGTGCTCGAAAATAAATAGCTTGTACGTGTAAAGCTGGTAAAAGCATTTGCTGAAGCGCCAAACTTCCCGAACTTTTGAAAGACGTCGCCATCTTCTTTTTCAAATAATTTATGCTCTAAGAAATGGGCGATGCCGTCAGGAACAGTTGCCATTTCTTCTTTTCCTAATGGTACAAAGGTGTTGTCGATTGAACCATAATTGGTTGTGAATAACGCATAGGTTTTATGAAACTCATTTTTAGGCAGTAAGGTTACCGTTAAGCCGTTGCCCATTGTTTCTGTATAGAGTGTCTCCTGCAATTGGTCGTATTTGATTTTCTTCATTCCGCTGTGCCTCCTGTTAAAAAGAAAGTTGCTTTCAGTTGTACTTCTTTAGCAACAAAAATGACTTCTTCTTTAGTCACTTGTTCAAGTTTTGAAATCCATTCGTCAGTATCAATGACCTTGTCTAATGCTAGTTGATTCGCATATGTGCGTTCAATAACAGAACCTGGATTATCTTCAGATTGAATCACGCTATTTTTCAACATGCTTTTAGTTTGTCGAAAATCTTCTTCCGAAAAATTCCCATTTTGCATTTCTATCAGTTGTTGAGTCACAATCTCTTTTACTTTTTCAACTTCTTTACTATCAATTCCCGTTTGAACGATCATAGTTCCGTTAAAGGTATCTAAAGAACTTGAAGCATAGTAAGCTAAACTCTCTTTTTCACGTACATTCATAAACAACTTAGAATGCGGATAACCACCAAACAGCCCATTAAAAACTTGACCAGCGTAATAATGTTCATCATGGTAAAAAACAGGAGTAGTGTATCCTAAATTATACTTAGCTTGTGTAACTTCTTGGATCTCCATTTGTTGATTCGCAGTCGGTACGGCTTCTTCCCTATAAAAAATGGGAGTTTCCTTCTTCAATCTATCTTCAAACTCAAATTTAGTAAACACTTCGGCTACTTTTTCCTCTGTTACATCTCCTAAAACATATATGTCTATCTCATCATGAGATAATAAATCTTGATAATCGTTAAATAGACTTTCACTGGTAATCGATTTAAGGTCGGATTTCAATCCGATACTCGGCACTTGTTGATTTTCATCTTCAAATAATAAGCGCAGCAAAGCTAATTTAGCATATGTTTGTTTATCATCTAAAAGACTGTCGTAATCATCAGCCAGTTTGGCTTTTTCGCGAGTAAATGTTGTCTTATCGAAGGCATCATTTTCAGCATTTGGATAGAATAAAATTTCTTTCAGAAAATCTGCTGCTTCCTCTAATAAGTTTGATTCCATACTGATAAATTTATCATTTACTATACTCATTCCAACAGAGAAGATATGATAAGAACCTTTTTTGGAAATGGTCGTTCCAAAACCAGCACCGTATAAATCAGACAGTTTTGATCTTAAAGCTGTTTGATTAGGGTATTTTTTACTGTTTACTTCTAACAAACTAGCGATTAGTGTTCTTCTCGTGGCTAATCCTTTCTTCAAAGGTGTTTTGAATTTCAAGCTGATTTGAATCGTTTTATATTTTTTTGTTGGTAATACGTGTAAATGGACCCCTTTTGCTAGGTTCGTCACCATAGTTATTCCTCCTCAATCAAATAAACTGCACTTATTTATCTTAGTTGAAATAGCTTGAAAAATAAAGGGATTGGAAAACAAATAAAAAAAAGTGTTGCAGCTCAATAAATGAACTGCAACACTTTTTTTTGAATGGAAAAAGAGGATGCTGACTTCATGAAAAATGCTCAACGAGTCAAACTATTCTGTTCCACGTTCTTATTTTGACTTGATGTATGTTACACCATTTGCTGCTGGTCCTTCTGATTTTCCGATTACTCCTACTAATACTACAATAGTGATGACGTATGGAGCGATATCTAAAAAGACACTTGGAATGGTATTGATAACTGGGATATAAGAACCGGTAACAGCTAAACTTTGTGCTAAACCAAAGAAAATCGCTGCTCCCATTGCTCCAAGTGGATTCCATTTACCAAAAATCATTGCAGCCATAGCCATAAATCCTTGACCAGCTATGGTAGATGCCGCAAATTGAGAAGAAATCAATTGGGCTTGAATCGCTCCACCCATACCACCTAAAACTCCAGAAATTAACACTCCTGAATATTTCATAGCGTAAACATTGATTCCTAATGTATCTGCTGCTTGCGGGTGTTCACCAACTGCTCTTAGTCTTAGGCCAAAGCGAGTTTTAAATAAGATAAACCAACATAAAACAGCTACCACGATACCAAAGAAAGCTGGTAAATAAGTATTGTTAAAGAATATATCTCCTATTACCGGAATATCCACTAATAGAGGTACATCTGAAATCCCAAAGTTTTGAGAAATAAAATCTGTTTGTCCACGTCCATCATAAAGGATACGAGTCAAAAAGATAGCTAAAGCCGGTGCCATTAAATTGACTACTGTACCTGAGATAATGTGATCGGCTCTTAAATTAACAGTAGCTACAGCATGAATTAAAGAAAATGCTGCTCCGAATAATCCACCGATAATCATACCTACCCAAGGGGTCATATTTCCTAACTGTCCTGCAAAAGAAAGATTAAATACGATAGATGAGAAAGCCCCAATCACCATAATCCCTTCTAATCCAACGTTTACAATTCCACTTCTTTCAGAAAAAGTACCGCCTAATGCTGTTAAGATTAGAGGTGCAGAATACATCAATGCTGAGGAAACTACTAGTTGTAATAATGAAACGATATCCATTTTACTTCACTCCTCCTTTGACATCTTTTTTACCGGAAAATTTATTGATAAAGAATCGAATCAAATAGTTTGCTCCAACAAAGAAGATGATTGATGCAATAACAATATCTACCACTTCAGTTGGTACGCCAGATCCAAGAGGCATACTTGCTCCACCAATTTTCAGTACTGCAAATAATAATCCTGCAAAAACAATTCCGATAGGATGACTCAACCCTAATAACGCCACGGCCATACCATCAAACCCAACATTAGGAATACCTGCTTGAACGAAGATATTGTTAAATGTTCCTAATCCTTCTAAAACTCCGCCTAATCCAGCTAATCCACCACTGATCAGCATAGACAAAATAATATTTTTCTTAGCATTCATACCTGCATATTGAGAAGCAAACGGATTCATTCCAACAGATCGGATTTCATACCCCATAGTCGTTTTAGTCATAAAGACCCATACTAAAATCGTTACTACAACTGCAATAAACAACCCTGCATTCACACGCGAACCACCAGCTAATTGAGACAACCAATCCATTCGAAGGCTTGCTTGTTCTGGAATACGAGATGTTGCATCTGATGAATCAGTCAACACGTTACGAATCAAATAATTGGTTACATGAAGAGCTGTATAGTTTAGCATAATCGTAATGATAACTTCACTTGTTCCAAAGTAAGCACGCAATACGCCTGCAATACCAGCCCATATTGCCCCAGCTAATACTCCGACAATTACACTAACAGGCAGTAAAATGAATCCTGAAACATCTGGAAAACTAATCGCTACCCAAACGGATACAAGCCAACCCATTAAAGCTTGTCCAGAAAGCCCAATGTTAAAGAAACCAGCTGAATTAGCAATGGAAAAACCTAATCCAATAATAATTAAGGGGCTTGCATAACGCAAAGTTTCTCCAATATAAAAGGGACTTCCTAAAGCTCCGTTTATCATGGATTGGTATCCAGCTATCGGGTCATAGCCAAATCCAAGCATAATGACTGCTCCCAAAACTAATCCCAATACAACAGATAAAATAGGAACCGTCAAATTTGTTAAGGTCTTTTTATTCTCATTTAACATTTGCTGACTCCTTTCCGCTTTGACTTTCTGAAGCTTTTGCTTTTTCTAATGAAGAACCTGCCATTAGCAACCCTAATTCTTGCTCGGTAACTTCTCTAGGATCAACAATTCCTACAATTTTTCCTTCGTACATTACAGCAATACGATCGGATACATTCATAACTTCATCTAATTCAAAACTCATTAAAAGAACAGCTTTTCCATTATCCCGTTGCTCTACTAAACTGCTGTGAATGTACTCTATTGCTCCAACATCTAATCCACGAGTGGGTTGAGCCGCAATCAAGAATTTAGGTTGGCGGGAAATTTCACGTGCAATAATGGCTTTTTGCTGATTTCCTCCTGATAATGACTCAGCAGTACTATTTTCACTTTGTGTTCTAACATCATATTGTTCAATCAATTTACGAGCACTCTCTTGCATAGCATCTTTATTCAAGAAAGTATTCTTGCTAAATGGTTCTTTATAATAAGTTTGTAATGCCATATTTTCATAAATAGTCATCGGTAAAATAAGTCCGTATTTGTGTCGATCTTCTGGTATGTGTCCTAAACCTGTTTCTGTAATCACTCGCGGCGGCAAGTTTTGGATCTCTTGACCTTCTAAAGTGATCGTTCCAGATTCTACTTTTGCTAATCCAGTGATTGCATGAATCAATTCACTTTGACCATTGCCATCAATTCCAGCAATTCCTAGAATCTCACCCGCTCTAACTTCTAAACTTAAGTCTTTAACGGCTTCTAGGCCACGATTTTCTTTTACTACAAGATTTTTTATCGTTAATACCGGATCTTTAGGTTGCGCAGGCATTTTATCCACTTTAAATGAAACAGAACGTCCAACCATCAAGTCTGCTAATTCTTGTTGTGAGGTAGATTTAACATCAACTGTATCGACACTTTTCCCACGTCGAATAACCGTACAACGGTCAGCAACAGCTTTGATTTCTTCGATTTTGTGCGTAATAATGATAATGGATTTTCCTTCTTTGGTTAACGATTTTAGAATATCCATTAATTCAGCGATTTCTTGAGGAGTTAACACAGCAGTTGGTTCATCTAAAATCAAAATATCATTTCCACGGTACAATGTTTTTAAAATCTCTGCTCGTTGTTGCATCCCTACTGAAACTGATTCTACTTTAGCTGAAGGATCTACAAATAATCCATAACGTTCAGAAAGCTCTTTGATTTCTTGTTGTGCTTCTTTTCTTTCCAAGAAACCTAATTTAGTCTTCTCAGTTCCCAAAATAATATTTTCAGTAATGGTAAATTGATCTACTAACATAAAATGTTGATGAACCATCCCAATACCTAATTTAGATGACGCACTAGGAGAAGTGATATGTACCTTTTCTCCATTTACATAAATTTCACCTGAAGTTGGTTCCAACAATCCGGAAAGTATGTTCATCAATGTTGATTTTCCTGCGCCATTTTCCCCTAATAACGCATGAACTTCTCCCTTTTTCACCGTCAAATTGATATTATCATTAGCTTTGAAGCTGCCAAATTGTTTTGTAATGCCACGCATTTCAATAACATTTGCTGTGTCGGGCATGATAATTTCACTCCTTTATTCGTTTGTCTGCTTTTTAAGCTTTAAAGATGGGAACTCACTTTTACATATTTTATCGAATTCTTAAGGTAAATACTAGTATTCATTTATTTAATGAAGATTTTTTTAATCTTTGCATGATAAAAGGGAGCCGTCCAAAAGAATATTTTGGTCGAACCCCCTTTGGTCTTTTTCAATGTATAAATTCTATCTAAGTTCTTATTTACGGGTAGTGATGAATGCCGCTGACATTCAGACTTTTAAACGCGTGAAAACCCGAACTCTTGTATCGATTCACGGTTGCCAAAGAACGTATTTTCCGCCTATCACAATTTAGAGAATAACCATACAGAGTTTTTCGGGTTTTGCACGCTTGCTCTATTAAGAGAAAAATTTATATTTTACGTAATACTGAATGCCAATAATTATTCAGCTGTTACGTCGTCTGGGTTTTCAGGAACTACAATTGTTCCATCAATGATTTGTTGTCTGTAATCTTCAACAGCAGCCCAAGCTTCATCAGTTAAATTGCCTTCAGTTAAATCAACACCGTCTTCAGCTAAACCATAGTTGCTTACTTCTCCACCAGCAAAAGTATCGTCCATTGCTTCGTTAGACATATCTTGAACAACTTGGCCTACACCTTTAAGAGTAGATGTCAGCGTTAAGTTCCCACCATCATAGTTACCTTCATCCGTTTGGTCACGGTCAACACCGATTACCCAAAGTTGTTGATCAGGATTTGCATTCATACGATCTCTAGCTTCTGTAAATACACCGTTACCTGTATCACCTGAAGCGTGATAGATGATATCCGCACCATTTGAGTACATAGCAGCAGCTAATTGTTTCCCTTTAGCAGCATCTCCAAATGATTCAGCGTATTGAACATCTACCGTGATATCTGGATTAATAGCGTAAACACCTGCTAAGAAACCAGCTTCAAAACGGTCAATAACAGCACTTTCTTGTCCACCTACAAAACCTACGTGGTCAGTTTCAGTAGTTGACGCAGCTGCAACACCTGCTAAAAAGGCAGCTTCATGGTCTTTAAACAATACAGAAGCAACATTGTCGGCTTCAATAACGTCATCAATAATCACAAATTTTTGCTCTGGATTTGCACTAGCTACTTCTTCCATAGCTGGTTTTAATTTAAATCCAATCCCATAAATCAAATTGAAATTCCCATTAACAGCTTGGTTTAAGTTAGGTACAAATTCTGAATCTTCATTAGATTGAATATATGCATAACCATTGTTTTCTTCTTTTCCGTTTTCTTCTCCCCAAGCTTGCATACCTTCCCAAGCTGATTGGTTAAATGAACCATCGTCAACTCCACCGATGTCTGTAACCATGATAATAGAAAAGTCTTCCGCAGATCCTGCTTCATCAGAAGTTGTTTCTGTATTCTCAGAGTCTCCTCCATTTCCGCAAGCTGCTAAAACCAAACCTGTTGTTAATCCTAACCCCAATAAACGCTTAATATTGCGATTTTCCACTATAATTTACCCCCGTAAAATATTTTGTAGTTTGAATTGATACTCTACCAATTCATCCTCGCTTTCATATTAACATCATTATTCAAAAAAATAAATAACAAAACGATAATTGAAACCGTTTTTGCTTAAAATCGTTCATTTTTTAACCTTTTTTTAATTCTTGACAAGTTAAGATAAATCGTAACCTGTTCGGAGCCAATCGTTACACATTTTAATTTTGTCTTGGGTCTTCTTCCAGTTCATCTGGTTCTTTTTGCAGATTCACTTTTCTTGGTTTACTTCCTTCAGAAGGTCCCACTATCCCTCTCATTTCCATTTCATCCATGAGACGAGCAGCGCGATTGTAACCTATACGAAAACGCCTTTGCAGCATTGAAATGCTGGCTGTTTCCATATCTACCACTAAAGATACGGCTTCATCAAACAATTCATCTTCTGCCTCTCCAGCCAGAGCATTTTCCGGTTCGTCTGAAGGCATCATTTCTTCAACGTAATTCGCGGACTGCTGAGTGGTTACAAAGGAAACAATTCGTTCAACTTCTGAATCAGATAAAAAGGCTCCTTGGACACGGGCAGGTTTATTTTGTCCCATTGGTAAATACAACATATCTCCACGGCCGAGCAACTTTTCGGCTCCATTGCTATCAATAATTGTTCGGGAGTCCGTACCACTCGAAACTGCAAAAGCAATCCTTGAAGGAACATTGGCTTTGATGATACCGGTAATAACATCTACACTTGGACGTTGTGTAGCCAAAATCATATGGATACCAGCAGCGCGGGCCATCTGTGCCAATCTGGTGATAGCATCTTCTACTGAATTACTTGCTACCATCATCAAATCAGCCAACTCGTCTACAATGACTACAATGAATGGTAATGTAGGCTGGTTTTCTCCATTTTCTGCGTTTTTTTCATGGACATGCTCATTATAACCAGTAATATTTCTCATTCCAGTTGTTGCAAACAATTCATAGCGTCGTTCCATTTCCTCTACTACTTTTTGTAAAGCCTGTGCCGCTTTTTTAGGATTTGTTACAACAGGTGTCAGCAAATGAGGAATCCCGTTATATACATTCAGCTCCACTTTTTTAGGATCGATCATCATCAATTTGACTTCATTCGGCTTGGATTTCATTAATAAACTAGTAATGATTCCATTGATACAGACTGATTTCCCACTACCCGTTGATCCAGCAATCAGCAAATGAGGCATCTTGGTTAAATCGGCTAATGCAATATTCCCCGATATATCTCTTCCTAGTGGAACTTCCAGCATTTTTTCTTTGTTCCCCGCATAATTTTCCATCATGTCTCTGAAAGAGACGACATTTACTTCATTATTCGGCACTTCAATACCAATAAAAGGTTTTCCAGGAATAGGAGCTTCCATCCGAATATCTTTAGCTGCAAGAGAAAGCGCAATATCATCACTTAGATTAACGATTTTACTCACTTTTACTCCAATAGCTGGTTTAACTTCGTATTTCGTGACTGCTGGACCTAGTCTTGCTTTCACTACCTTAGCGTCGACGCCAAAACTGTCAAATGTTTCTTCCAACTTTCTAACATTCTTTTCGACAATTTTGTATTCTCCAGATTGGTCCTGATGCTCTACTTCATTCAACAATGTAAATGGCGGCAACTGATAATCTTCATTTTCTACTTCAGCTGAAATATCAAAATCCAGCGGCACTGCCTCGCCTTGTTCAGATTCTTCAGAAGCCGCCTGCTCCTTATTGACTGAATTACCTTTTGTTGGATTTAGAGATGGATTTTGTTGATAACTATCAATTTCTAACGTTACTTGTTCTGCTTTTTCATGGTTTGCATTCTGTTCTCCCATAGAAGCAGAGTCTGCAAGAGATAAATTTTCTTTCGGCTGAACCGGCTCTTTTGCCTCAGTCTTTTTGACAACTGTTTTTTTTCCGGTTTTTTTGTTAGATTCTTTTCTTGTAGCTTGTTTCTGCCGCGTTTTTTCTTTTACGACTAAACTCACTTCTACTATTTTATGCGCTACAAATTTCAGTCCCGAACGGATATACTCTAACGCTTTTCCAAAAGATAACTGAAAGATAAAGAAGACGCCGATCACTCCTAATACAGCCGAGAATAAGTAGCTTCCCCATTGTGCTCCTAGAAAATAGCTGGCAGCATAAACCAATGCCCCCAACATACCTCCGCCTAAGGGGTGTATCAATTCATTATTGCTTAAATCAACCATAAAAAAGCGTAAGGTAGCTGTGATGACATTGGTCCCAGGTTCCATGAGCCCTGTAAAGAGACGGGTATGCAGGAACAGAAGAATGCCTAAATACAACAAGAACATCCCAACTAAACGCTTATTTTTGAAAGGAGGTTCCTCGCCTTTTAATAGTAAAAACAACCCATACAATCCTAATAAAATGGAGGCTCCCAGATAGGTGTCTCCAACAAAGAATCGAAATGCATTTGCGCTTAATACTCCAATAAAGCCTACACTTGTAATAGAGAATAAACTTAAAATAATAAATATAAATCCAATAACTTCAATAGAGATACTTTGTTTCTTTTTCGTTTTTTTAGTTGTTTTTTTTCTTTTAGTAGCCAACATTTTACCCCTTTCGCGTACTCTCTTCCTTATTATACACAAAATTTCGATACTAAGGAATGCGTCAGTTCGATTTGTTATCTCCTTCAGTGTCTTCTCTATTAGTTGACCTTGATTGTGTAACTCGATAAAATAGAAATGCTTAATAGTCGGTAGAATTTTTCATGTATCGTATCGGACAGAGATGATTCACATCTCTTTTAATTTAAATGGATAAAGGGGGTTTTTATAGTGAAAAGTTTTTTCTCACAACTAAAAGGTAAATTGACGGGTGATTCTAAAAGCAATAAAGCTTCGGTCTCTTCTTCCACAACTTCTCCCATCAATCAGCCCATGGATCCAACTACAAGAAAAATCCGCATGATTGTTGAAGGGTTAGTGCAAGGAGTAGGTTTTCGTTATACGACCAAACAAGTTGCTGATCGTATTGGAGTTTCTGGAATCGTACGCAATGAAAATGACGGAACAGTTTATATTGAAGCCAATGGTGAAGTAGACAAAATAGCTGAATTTATTGAAGCTATAAGAAAATCGCCTTCTCCAAGTGCTAACGTTGAACACGTTACTATAGAGGAAGATGCAACTATTGAAGAACGTGTTAAATTTTCTATAAGCAATTGAAATGCTTTATTGAATCCTGTATAGTTATCGTTAGTATTGACTTTTAAACTATACGAAGGATTGTGAAAAATGATAAAGAATAAAAAAGTTCAATTAACAGCAACACTCACTGGGCTGATGCTTTTCCTTTCGGGATGTATGAGTTACGACACAAATGGGAATCCTACAGGCGTTATTTATGAGTACTTGGTGACGCCCTTACAACAATTGATTATTCGGTTAGCAGACCTTTTTGGAGGCAACTATGGTTTAGCGATCATCGCGATCACCATTATTGTACGAGTCATTATCTTACCAATGAATCTAAGCCAGTCAAAAAAAGCTTTGGTTCAGCAAGAAAAAATGGCTTTAGTAAAACCTGAAATGGATGAAATTCAAGCAGCTTTGAAAAACGCACAAACAAATGAAGAAAAAGCTGAAATTCAACAAGAAATGATGGCATTTTATAAAGCCAATGACATCAATATGCTTGGTGGTATCGGATGTCTGCCTTTATTGATCCAAATGCCCGTGTTTACAGCAATGTATCAAGCGATCAATTTGTCCAATGAAATTGCCAGCAGTACTTTCCTTGGTGTGAATCTGGGAGAATCTTATATTCCATTTGCAATTATTGCAGGAGCGATTTACTTGGGACAAGCCTATGTTTCCATGATGGGAATGACGCCTGAGCAAAAGAAACAATCTCGTACCATGATGTTTATGAGTCCGATTATGATTACAATGATTTCCTTCTCCTCTCCAGCCGGATTAGCTTTATACTGGATCGCTGGTGGAATATTTGCAATGGCACAATCGTTCATCACAAATATGGTTTTCAAACCTAAATTGAAGGCTAAATTAGCAGAAGAGTTCAAAAACAAACCAAAAGTTGAACTGAAAAAAAGACGTCCAACAATTATAGAAGAAAAAGAACCTACTCCACAGACCTCTTACCGAGAGCGCAATAGCAGTCAAGGTAGAAATGCTGGAAAACAACGAAATAAATAATACAACACAGAAAAAAACATCTATCTGCGTACGATAGATGTTTTTTATTTTTCGCCGCATGATTCATTTGAAAAAGCATTTGGGCTGGAAAACCCAAATGCTTTTTTCAAATTGATTCAGTTTATCCGTTTAGTTTATCTGTTTCTTTATAAATAGGTAATGTAATTCTAAAAATAGAACCATGGTTTAATACACTGTCTACTGAAATATTGCCTTTATACCCCAACAATAATTCTTTAGCAATAGATAAACCTAAACCATTTCCGCCTTTATGGCGACTTCTGGCTTTATCTACTCGGTAAAAACGATTAAAGATTTTATCCGCATCTTCAGGTGTCATGCCTTCTCCGAAATCTTGGATCGCTACATGAACGAACTTATCATCCGAAGCAATAGATATATGCACTTCATTCCTGTCAGTCGAATATTTAACGGCATTGTCTAGTAATATAATGAGAATTTGTTCTAAGTGATTGCGGTAAATGGAAACGTATATTTCTTCGTCTACATCATCATCTAAATTAAAAACAAAATCAGGATGGATCATTTTAAAGTTGTTGAAATTTTGATGAACCACTTGCTTGATCGGTGTTTTTTCATTTTTGTAATGAATCTCCACTTGTTCTGCACGGGATAAATCCAACATTTCTTGAACCAGTGTCTTCATTCTCCCTATCTCTTGCAAGGAGGCTAAAAGGGATTCATCCAATATTTCAGGATCTTCCTTGCCCCAACGGTTCAATAGTTTCAAATGACCTTCCATAACCGCCACAGGAGTCCGCAGTTCGTGAGAAACATCCTCTACAAATTGTTTTTGTTGTTCAATATACTGCTGCATTTTATCCAACATATCGTTAAAAACTGTTGATAAATAAGCCAGTTCATCATTTGTATCCGATACAGGAATACGAGATTGTGATTGAGTATCTTTGCGAATATCGTTCATAGTGTTGGTCATCGTTTTTATAGGCTTTAAAAATCTGCTCGCCAATAAGAATCCCGTAACGCCACTAAAAAGAAACGCAAATATTCCAATCAAAAACACAGCCGAAATAATTTGATCAGACATATCATGATAATCTTGTAGTGCATTTGTCACGTGCAAATACCCAATCAAAATTCCGTTTTGGCTGGAATAGATGGGTGCAATTCCAGCTATTCCTTCTTTGCCATTGATATCAATCAAATTAACGGTTAATTTTGATTTTGGTTCGAACGAAACATCACTCGGCTTAGACTCAAACAATAACCTTGATGTAGGACTATAAATACGTACAACGACACCTTCTTCACTCATCTCGGCATAGAGGGTGTCTTCGTAATTTCCTGATGGACCAATCAACAGATTACGCTGATCAAAGTTCCCATCTACTTCAGAAGCAGCGGGTGTGTACGTAGGACTTAGCGCTTGATAGACCGTCGCTTTGGTTAATACATCTGATTCAATATTTAGCCGATTCGTTACACCTGTAATAACATCTTTTACATTTTCATCTTCTTGACTCAGCATAATCTGCCTAAAACTGAAAAAGATGGTAACAGAAAATATCATGTACGTCAGAAAAATAGCTATTGCTACGATAATGGACCATTTCCATTTTAGAGAAATCCGCTTAGATGTCTTTGCTTCTTTGTTCCTATTATTAAGGAAGTCTCTCACGAACGCATCACATAGCCTGTTCCGCGCACTGTTTGAATATAACTTTCATGTCCTGGAACATCCAGTTTATTCCGCAAGTAACGAATGTAAACATCTACTACATTTGTTTCTACTTCTGTTTCATATCCCCAAACTTTATTCAGCAAAACATCTCTTGATAACACAACGTTTACGTTTTCCATCAATTCTAAAATCAATTCATATTCACGTTTAGTCAATTCAATAGCTTCTTCGCCTCTGCGAACGATACGATTTTCTTTTTCAACAACAAGGTCGCGATAGCTGACCGTAGTTTGTTTGGTCATATTTTGTTCGCCTTCAATATCGATACGACGCAATAAAGCCCGTAAACGAGCTAATAATTCTTCAATTGCAAAAGGTTTTACGATGTAGTCATCTGCTCCGTGGTCTAATCCAGAAACTCTGTCAATAACCGAATCACGTGCTGTCATCATAATGATAGGTACATTGCTGACTTGACGAATACGGCGACAAACATCGATCCCATTCAATTCAGGCAACATAACATCAAGCAAAATGACATCCCAATGTTCTTTTTCATCTAATGCAGCTTCTAGACCATTACGACCATCGTAACGTACATCGGTTTCGTAACCTTCATGTTTCAATTCAAGTTCCACAAATCTAGCTAAATTCTTTTCATCTTCAATAATCAATACTTTACTCATAGAGGTAATTTCGCTCCTTTTTTTATCCATATCCGTTGACACGCCATTGTTACAATAGCACGATTATTTAAACTTCTCAATGAATTTCTCATTTCTCTTTTACCATTTTACCATAAATTAGAATAAAATGAGAACAACAACTTTCCAAAGTCTCAAATTATTTAGCGAATGGTGATGGAGTCTCCTGTTTAATCCAAAAATGAAAAAATATTTGACACAGCCTGTCTAAAGAGAGCATAGAGAAGGACTTCCTGCTGATGGACCGACCAACTATTCTTTCCCCGTCAATTTAGACGCTCGTAAAGACAGGATTAGAACTTTTTGTCCTAATCCTGTCTTTACATTAATAGGTTCTGCTATAAAAAGTTTTTTACTGTTACAGTTGTTCTTGGCCTTTATCCCCGTACCAATCAAAGTGGAAAGTACCTTCTTTGTCTTTACGTTCATAAGTGTGTGCACCAAAGTAATCACGTTGAGCTTGGATAATATTAGCGGGTAGATTCTCGCTACGGTAGGAATCATAATAAGCAATTGCTGAAGAGAATGTAGGGATTGGAACACCTGATTTAACAGCAATTCCGATCACATCACGAACAGCATCTTGGTAATTTTTGGTAATGTCCATGAAGTATTCATCCAGTACCAAGTTTTTCAATTCAGGTTTACGATCGTATGCATCTGTTATTTCTTGCAAGAAACGAGCACGGATGATACAACCAGCACGGAAAATTTTCGCAATTTCCCCGTATTGCAAGTTCCAATCATATTCTTCACTTGCTGTACGCATTTGTGCAAATCCTTGAGCATAGCTCATGATTTTACTAAAGTACAATGCTTGACGAATTTTTTCAACCAATTCTTTTTTATCGCCATCAAATGAATAAGCGGCTGGTTTCGGCAATACTTTGCTTGCTTCCACACGTTCACTCTTCAGTGCAGAAATGTAACGAGCGAATACAGATTCTGTAATCAATGGAAGCGGAACACCTAAGTCCAATGCACTTTGAGAAGTCCATTTACCAGTACCTTTGTTTCCAGCACGATCTAAAATAATTTCGACCATCGGCTTGCCTGTTTCAGGATCTTTTTTCGTTAACGCATCAGCAGTAATTTCGATTAAGAAACTATCCAATTCGCCTTGGTTCCATTCTCTGAAAACTTCTGCGATTTCTTCAACAGATAAACCAACGACTTCACGTAATAAGTGGTAAGATTCAGCAATTAATTGCATATCTCCGTATTCGATTCCGTTATGCACCATTTTTACATAATGTCCTGCTCCGTTTGGCCCGATGTAAGCTACACAAGGTTCGCCGTCACTTGGTGCTTTAGCAGCGATTTGTTCCAAAATTGGAGCTACTAAATCGTAAGCTTCTTTTTGACCACCTGGCATGATTGCTGGTCCTTTAAGGGCACCTTCTTCTCCACCGGATACTCCTGTTCCGATAAAGTTGATTCCAGATTCAGCTAATTCTTCGCTGCGACGGATAGTGTCTTTGAAAAAAGTATTTCCTCCATCAACCAATACGTCCCCTTTGTCCAAATGAGGTAATAATGATTGGATCACTAAATCTGTCCCTTTTCCAGCTTGTACCATTAAAACGATACGTCTTGGAGTTTCTAAAGAATCGACAAATTCTTCTATTGATTTAGTCAGTACCAATTTTTTATCTGGGTTTTCCTCGATCACTGCTTCTGATTTGGCAGTAGTACGATTGTAGATTGAAACAGAATAGCCTCTGCTTTCAATATTCAATGCTAAATTTTTTCCCATTACGGCCATTCCTACAACACCGATTTGTTGTTTACTCATGTATTACATTCTCCCTTCAAAGCAAATAAAATCCTATTTTTGAAGCCTTACGTTTCATTATCAATTTTAGCAGACAATCACAAATTATTAAAGTCACATTATTCGTTTTCATTTATTCGATTTTCTAAAAATCTTTAATAAACATGTATTAATCCCCATTTTCCTCGAATATCGGGTACAATAGAAGAAAAGAAGCAACATTATTATGTCAAATACGGCGGTGAACTCATGATTGAATATTTTAAGCAAGACGAAAATGGCAATACGGTACCAAATCCTGATCCAGATAATACTCGCTCTACGTGGATCCATGTTACCGGAGCAAATGAGGCTGAGCTAAACAATTTAGTGAATCTATATGATTTTCCTATAGATTATTTAACTGGAGCTTTTGATAACGACGAGGTTTCTCGTTACGAAAAATTAGATCCAAGTTACGACGATACACCTAGTCTGATTGTACTTTTATATCCCAAAAAAATAAAAAACCGATTAAATTTAACGGAATATATCACTCGTCCTCTGTCCATTATTTTAACAAATGATACACTTATTACTGCGACGAATGAAACTCCAGAATTTTTAACTCTTTTTATGGAACCAGATTCAGATAAGATAGGAGATTGCGATACCAATTTCGAATTTGTCTTGAAGGTTTCTATGGTGATAGCCTCGTTATTTATTACTTATTTAAAAGAAATAAACGAAGCTACGGAAGACTTGGAAGTACAACTAAAGAAATCTTCTAAATCCCAACACTTATTTGACCTGATGGAATTACAAAAAAGTCTTGTTTTCTTAGACAGTGCTTTAAACAGCAATCATCCTGTTATTTCGCGGTTGAAAGAGTTAGAAAACTTTACAAAAAAAGCAAAAGATGAAGATTTATTACGTGACGTTATGGTAGAAAACTATCAAGCCGAAGTCATGGCTGCTAAAACGGATAAATTACTAAATCAGTTAAGCAGCACCTTCTCATCAGTGATTTCCAATAACTTAAATATCATTGTAAAATTTTTAACTTCTATAACCTTTATTTTAACCATTCCAACAATCATCGGTTCGCTTTGGGGGATGAACGTACCTGTTCCTTTTGAACAGTCTCCTTTCGGCTTTTGGATCCTCCTTTTTGCAACGGTTCTTCTAGCAGCTGTGACAGCTTATTGGATGAAAAAGAATGATTATTTCTAAAGATTTTGTAAAGTAACTTGTAAAAATAGATCTGCATATTGTAAACTAGACAAAACACGTATGAAAGTGAGGGAAAATCTGCGTGAACAATCATAAGAATTCAAAAAAACAAAAAAAAGGTCTTAAATTTTTCATTGTCATCATTCTATTTGCAATGTTAGGTTCAGGTCTCTTATCCGTTCTTTACACATTAATGAATTTTGTTTAACCTAAAAAAGCGAGTTGAAACTAACTGTTTCAGCTCGTTTCTTTAGTATTTGATTTGAAAAATATTGTGAATGATAACACCGATACTTCAATTCCTTAGACGAGTTATATAACCCCCAACTGTTAGGAAAGACGCTTAACTGTTAGGTGAGTTGTTATGTTCGATGGACTAAACGCCGTACTTCTCTCTCTGCTCTTAGACGAGTTGCGTAAGGCAGCTCTCACTCCCAAAACAGCCCATACGAATGTTAGGTAAAGTGCACCTAACTTTCGTATGGGCTGTTTTGTACGGAAAGCTAAACGCCTTACTTCACTCTCTTTTCCTTGTACGCGAGTTCTTTTAGTTCTTTGGCGTGTTCCATAGTTAGCTTGGTAATTTCTGTTCCGGCTAACATACGAGCTAATTCATTAATTTGTTGAGCATCTTTTAATTTGCTGACACTTGTTTCTGTGCGATCCTCCACAACAGCTTTTGAAATGTACAAATGATTGTCTGCCATGGCTGCTACTTGTGGAAGATGCGTGATACAGAGTACTTGAGAGTTAATCGCTACTCGGTAGATTTTATTTGCTATTGCTTGAGCCACACGTCCACTTACACCCGTATCTACCTCATCAAATATAATACTCGTGATTCCTTGCGATTTCGAAAAGACTGTTTTTAACGCTAACATCACACGAGATAGTTCTCCGCCTGAAGCTACTCGAGCCAAAGGTTTTAATGGTTCACCCAAGTTAGTCGCTATATAGAATTCCACATGATCTATCCCTGTTTCATAGATCATGGTTTCTTTCGAATCCGAGTTCAGAAAATGAGCTTCAAATTGTACTTTATCCATATACAATTCTTTTAGCTGTTCTTGAATAGCCGTCTGCAATTTTGCTGCTGTTTCTTTTCTCTTTTGAGACAATTTTTTTCCTTGCTTCAGTAAAGTTTGTTTTAACGCTGCTAATTTTTCAATCAATTGCGAAATATGCGTTTCTCTATTTAAGATATTCTCTAGTTCGATCGATACGTCTTCATAATGCGCTAAGATTTCCTCTATCGACTCACCATATTTCCGCTTTAACTGGTGAATGATTTCCAGCCGTTTTTCAATATCGTTTAAGCGATTTTCATCATACGCCAAATCATCTTGTTCTTTTAAAATATCGCTAGCTGCTTCTTGCAGTTGGAAATAACTGCTTGAAATGGCTTCTGAAATACGCTTGTAAGTACTATCTATATCTTCGATCGTCTCTAAAGCTGACATCGCATTCCCAATCAAATCAACTCCACCATACTCTTCCCCTTGCAAAGCTTCATAAGCTGAACTAAGAGATGCAACGATTTTTTGGTAATTAGACAATAAATTTTTTTCTTCTTCCAGTGTAGTATCTTCACCAATAGTTAGTTCAGCCATTTCGATTTCATTTGTTTGAAAACGAAGCATATCTACACGTTGAGCCAATTCCTGCTCACTTGATTGATTGTTTAAAAAACTCTTTTCTATTTCTTTGTACTCTTTATAAGTAGCTTCATACGCGTTTTTCAGTTGAATCAATTCACTATCTCCAAACTGATCTAACATATTTAAATGTCTTTCTGCATGCATCAATTCTTGATGTTCGCTTTGACCATGAATATCAATCAAACTTTCACCAATTTCGCGCAAAGTACTAATATTTACCAAATGTCCATTCACACGGCACACATTACGACCATTGCGATGAATGTCTCTTTGTACAACAACTGTTTCTTCTTCTATTTCGATTTGATATTTATCCAATAAGGCATGAGTTGCCGGATTCTTTTCTACTGCAAATTGTCCCTCTAAAGTACATTTTTCTGCACCATGACGGATAAATTCACTCGAACCTCTTCCACCTGCTATCAATCCGACAGCATCAATAATAATGGATTTACCAGCTCCAGTTTCCCCTGTCAGAACTGTCATGCCTTTTTCAAAACTTAACGTCAAATCGTGAATAATAGCAAAGTTTTTAATCGCTAATTCTTGTAACACATTCACTACCTCCAAAAGACCTCTCTAGTAGTCAAATTAATTGAATGATATGCTCTTTTAAATTTAAAGCGTCTGCTGAGGAGCGGCAGATCACCAGCAATGTATCATCGCCAGCAATAGTACCAAAGACCCCTTCAAAATTTGAAGCGTCTACCAGCGCACCTAAAGCAAAAGCATTTCCTGGAATAGTATGAATCATAATAAAATAATCTTGATAGTCTATTGAAATAAAAGCATCTTGCAATAAATGTTCGAGTTTTTTTGATGTATCATAATTCATATCCGGTGGAAGACTATACCGGTAACCTCCAGCTGGTGCAGGCACTTTGATCAGATGCAATTCTTTAATATCTCGAGAGATTGTAGCTTGAGTTACTTCAATATCTTTTTCATGTAATATACGCACAAAATCTTCTTGTTTTTCTATTACACGTTCTTCAATGATTTCTTTTAACAGCCGATGACGATCTTTTTTCTTCATACTTATCCACCTCATCTTATGCAAATTAAGTGCTGATTTTTAACTTCATTCTATCTTACTTATTCCAAATTAGAAAGCAAAATTTGCAGATACCGCTCATTTAACAGTAGAATCAAAATAAAATAACGCCTATTTTGAACATACACTTTTTCTTAAAAACAATTTAGTATCTCCATTTTTTAAAAAAGGATTTTGCATATAACCAAGCAAAATCCTTTATAAAGATTCAATAGATTTTAAATAGGGATCAACTTAAAAACGTTGCGTAAGCTCGTTGAATGGTTCGTTGAATATCAACGGTGGGACTCATTTCTCCTTTATCTCGAGAAACAGATTTCAGATGTGCTAAAAACTCTACGTTCCCTTCACCACCTGTAATTGGCGAAAAATCCAATCCAGCAACATCATATCCCGTTTCTGTAGCAAACATCAGAATGTCTTCCAAGACCTTCTGATGAGTGACTTGGCTGCGAATGATGCCTTTTTCTCCAACTTCTTCTCGTTCTGCTTCAAATTGCGGCTTGATCAAAGCCAGCACGTCTCCATCTTCACAGATAATTTCTTTTAATACAGGTAAAATCAGCTTTAAAGAAATAAAGGAGACATCAATTGAGGCTACATTGGGTTTCCCATATGTGAAATCTTTTGCTTGGCTATACCTGAAGTTAGTCTGTTCCATAACCACTACGCGAGGATCTTGACGCAATTTCCAAGCTAATTGATTCGTTCCAACATCTAAAGCATAACTCAACTTCGCTCCGTACTGTAAGGCAGCATCCGTGAATCCGCCTGTAGATGAACCAATGTCCAACAAGATTTTATCTTTAAGGTCCACATTAAAGATATCCATCGCTTTTTCCAATTTATATCCGCCGCGGCTGACATATTTCATTTGAGCACCTTTGATTCTAAAAGTCGTATTTAAAGGGACTTTTTCTCCAGCCGTATCAATTCGTTCATTTTTATCAGTAATGACTTTACCTGTCATGATCATGCGTTGTGCTTTGTCTATTGACTCTGCAAATCCTTGTTGCACAAGCAACTTATCCGCCCGTTCTTTTTTCATTTAGTCTCCTTATTCATTCGTAATCCTCAACAAATCAACCATATCAGTCAATAAAGTCATATCAATATTTTTATCTTCTGTATGGTAACTATTCTTCACTTCTCCCAAAATGCTCACAGCAGCATTCAACTCGTTATCCAATGCTTGTTTTGCGCCAGGCAATGTCATTAAATGGGGATATGTGCTCTTACTATGCTGTTCGTCTTGTCCAGTATTTTTCCCCAGTTCTTCTACATTTCCAATAACATCTAAAATATCATCGCGTATTTGAAAAGCCAGACCGAAATGTTCTGCAAATTGAGTCAACTGTTCTTGAATTTTGACTGGAGCATCAGCTAAGATACATCCCGCAAAAACAGCAAAATGAATCAGTTCACCCGTTTTTTTGCGATGAACTGCTTTCAGATCAGCTAAAGACAAAGATTTGCCTTCACCTTCAATATCTTCTACTTGCCCGGCCACCATGCCGTTTGGTCCTGAAGTTTGAGCTAAAGCAACAGTCAAGGCTACTTTTTGTTCCATTGTAATATCGCTCTTGCCGATAATTTCAAATGACTGCGTCAACAAAGCATCTCCAGCCAAAATGGCTACGGCTTCTCCAAATACAATATGATTGGTCAGCTTTCCTCTACGCAATTCATCATTATCCATTGCGGGCAAATCATCATGGATCAATGAGTAAGTGTGAACATATTCTAAAGCAGCTGCAGTATCATAACCCTTCTCAATTTTTCCATCCAAAGATTTGATTACTGCCAATAAAAGCATGGGACGAATTCTTTTACCACCTGCTGCCAAGGAATATTTCATAGACTCATACAAAGTTCCTTTAGTTGTTTGTATTTTGTTTAACCAGTCCAACATATGTTCTTCTACTTTAAGGGCTTCTTCTTTTTTGAATACACTAAATTCCATACGAGTTATCTTCCTTTCTTAATTGGCTTCTAACTCTTGATCGAATATCGTTTCTTCACCGTTCTCATTCACGATCTTCGTTAACGTTTTTTCTGCATTTTCTAACTTATCTTTACAATATTTACTCAAAGCAACCCCTTTTTGGAACTGATCTAAAGCTTCTTCTAAAGGAACATCTCCTTGTTCTAGTTGAGCTACGATTTGCTCCAATTGTTGCATTGCTTCTTCAAATTTTAAGTTTTCTAATTCACTTGCCGTTTCTTTTTTAGTCATTTGAATCCTCCGTTTTTTCAGTTACTGTTGCTTTTAACGTTCCTTTTGACAGGTGAATGTCCACTGTATCTCCTAACTGTACACCTTGGGCATCCTTGACGATATTGTCCTCTTTCAAGACATAGCTGTATCCACGGTGCATAATTTTTAAAGGACTTAAATAATCCAATGATTGAATTCCATAATCCAATCGTTGCTTTTGCATATCCATGTACCGTGTTATTTCTTGATGTAATTGATGATTTAATTGTTCTAGTGATTCTTCATTTTTTCGAACCAAATTTTTGGGATTAGCTGTCTGCAATTGCACGGTAAATAATTTTAAGTCTTGTTGGTACAGTGTAACTTTTTCAGTCATCACACGACCCAAGCGTTCGCTTAACATGTCTACATTCTGCGTGTACCCCTCGTATAAACGTTGTGGCTGTCTAAATACATAAGAGTTCAAGCTATGTTTCAAACGCTCGTCAGCACGTTCTACTTTGCGTTGGTAGCCTTTCAATAAACGTAAGTAAACCTGTTCAATTTTCACAATTTCTTCTGTCAATTGCGGCACGGCTAATTCCGCTGCTGCTGTTGGCGTAGCTGCACGCACATCTGCCACTAAATCTGCAATAGTGGTATCCGTTTCATGTCCAACCGATGAAATGACAGGCGTTTGAGCCGCAAAAATAGCACGAGCGACTTTTTCTTCGTTAAACGGCCACAAATCTTCTATCGATCCTCCACCTCGGGCAATAATCAACGTATCAAAATCCCCTTTGGCTTCGACTTGACGGATACTTTCCACAATTGTATCAGCAGCTTGTTTTCCTTGAACTTTTGTGGGAAACAACACCAATTCTGCAATGGGAAAGCGTCTTTTGACGGTCGTCATAATGTCTCGAATAACGGCTCCACTAGGACTCGTTACAACAGCAATCCGTTTTGGGAAAGTTGGGATCAATTTTTTTGGTGCATCAAATAACCCCTCTTGTTTAAGTTTCTTTTTCATTTCTTCTAAAGCTTGATATAAAGCCCCGACTCCATCTGGTTCCATGTGTTCAATGTAAATTTGATATCTTCCTTGCTCAGAATAAAGGGAGATCCGTCCAATAACCAACACTTTCATTCCTTCTTCAGGAGTGAATTTCAAACGTTGATAAGCCGATTTAAACATCGTAGCCGAAATAACGGCATTATTGTCTTTTAAGCTAAAATATTGGTGTCCCGGTCGATTACGGAAATTGGATATTTCTCCTGTTAAGTAGACCCGTTCCAAATAAGGATCCGAATCAAATTTGCGCTTGATGTATTTGGTTAAAGCGGAGACGGTTAAATAATCATTTGTCATGCGTTCACTGCTCCTATAATTTGCCTTGCGCGGTTAATGTAGCTTTGGCGCTTTCGATAGTCTGGTACATCAGCATCGTTATAGTCATTGGGCCTACACCTTTTGGTACAGGTGTAAGGAAACCAGCCACCTCTTGGACTTCATCACTTTTTACGTCACCGATCAATTTGCCATTTTCGTCACGGTTCATTCCTACATCAATGACTACGGCACCCGGCTTAACAAACTCTTTGGTAATCATGTGACCACGCCCAATAGCTACAACCAGTATATCAGCCGTGCTGGCTAACGCAGCTAAATCTTTGGTTTTTGAATGAGCTATCGTAACTGTTGCATTTTTCATTAACAACAACTGGGCCATAGGTTTACCGACTATATTGCTGCGACCAATAATGACCGCATTTTTACCCGCTACATCGATGCTGTAACGTTGCAATAACTTCATAATGCCGTATGGGGTACATGGAATCCGGTCTGGTTGGCCAATAAACAGTTTTCCCATATTAATGGGATGAAATCCGTCTACGTCTTTAGCTGGGTCAATCGCATCCAGTACTTTTGTTGAATCAATGTGCTTCGGTAAAGGAAGCTGAACCAATATGCCGTGAAAATGAACGTCCTTGTTCAACCGATCGATAACTCGCAATAATTCTACTTCTGAAATCGTTGCAGGATATCTTTCCACTGTAGAATGAATCCCTAGTTTTTTTGCTCGTTTCTCTTTGTTTTTGACATAAGTCTGGCTAGCCGAATCGTCTCCAATCAACACTACAGCCAAACCAGGTACCAGGCCTTTTTCTCTTAATTTGAGGACTTCTACCTGCATTTCTTCATTTAATTCATCGGATAATAATTTACCACTCATTACGGTTGCAACCATATCCTATCACCTCTTTAGTCAGTTTATCTATTTACAGTCTATCATAGTTTCTCTTTTAATTTACCCTAAAACTGCCACATCTCATAAAATAGTTAAGGATTTTTTATCTAAAAGAAAAGAAATAACAGCGTGTCGATTAGCCCTGTTATTCCTTCCTTTTTTACTAGTTTTTGATTTTCATCTGTTCCTTTGCATCGATATTGACCACCTGATAAGCCTTTTGCATCAATAAATGCGCATTGTTTCCATATTGTATCCCTTGAATAAGCTGTCCATGAATAAATAAACGTTCCAGAATGCCAAATCGTTGGCTGATCGCTTCTGCACTAGGCCAAATGACTTTCACACCGCCAAATCGTTCTGGCTCTATGATTTGTTTCTCAATTAACTGATTCATCAAGTCAGATTGATACATAGAGGATTTGACATTCATATCATGCCCGGTAGCATTTACTAAATAATCCACTTCGACTGTTTCATCGTCTGCGACCAGCACTTTGAACTTAGCTGCATCTACCTCAACCGACTGCATTCTTTCCCATACGTCGATTTCTCCAGAGTTCCACCATTGGAGCAATTCTTTCAAGGACTCTTTTGGCATCGGCGTCCTGAAGTGTTTAAACAGGGGTTCATACTCGGAGTAAAAGATTTCTTTATCTGCTTCTGTTAAAACTTGCATAAAATCTGCGAGATGAGCGTCCATTTTATGGATAATAGCTTGCAGCATTCCGATACCCTTATCATTACGCAATTGTCTTTCCAATTGTTCTTTAGTTCCTTTTGAAAAACTTGTTCGTAAGTCATCAAAATCAACCTGCTTGTCCTTACATTCTAAATAGAACCATTCTATCATCTGCTTTAATGGAACGAAGCCGTTGTGTTGAGCTTTGGCTTGTTGCACATTTTCTACTGTCAAATGGGTTAATGTTATTTCTGGCTCATAGCCCCGATACAATGAAAATTGATTGTATCGAGAAAAAATGTGCACAGAATATCCTTTATCTTGGTGTTTAAGGTAGCGCATCAAATCAATTCCTGTTAGTCCAGTACCAATTATACCAATACGAGATTCGCTTGGAATATCTGCTAATTTTTCTTTGACCGGGTACGGATTGTGAATGTATTTTTTGTTATGAAGCAGATGATATGGATCTTGATAAGGTAAATGGCCGATACATAAATGAACAGCATCATAAACTTCTGTTGTCGTACTTGTTTGTACTAAATAGGTGCCGTCTTCTTGCACATCAAAATCAGTCACCAGCTCTTGAGTGATTTTGGGGTGAACGACTTGTACAGCTGAAGCTAATTTCTCTTGCATGTAGTCTCCAAACCATGGACGCGGAAAGAATACTTTCTGCCCATTTTGGATGCCTTTTTTCTGTTCAGCCCATTTTACAAAATCTAATGGATCTTCTGAATCCAGACTCATGGTATCGGCAGTTTGATTGATCAATAACCATTCTGAGTCAGATTGATAAGGTATCCCTGTACCAAATGTTTTAGACTGGTCATACAGCATAATTTGATCTTGGTGATAAGACGTATTTCTTGCTAGGGCATTTAAAACGCTGACTCCTGCAGCACCCATTCCAATGATAGCTATTCTGTTCAAATCTGGACACTTCTCTTTCATGTGGGGATTTTAATCTTCATCTTTGATATCTGGGTCCTCAGGCAAAGGCGTGTTCAGATACTCTTCTATTTCTGCTTTCTTTTTTTCACGTGCCTTCAAAAAAAGATCGAACTGTTCCTTGTTTAGGAGTGTTTCATTGTCTATCCGAACCACTCGGACTTGTTTTTCACGTATCAATCGATGAATTTCATTGACTGGTAATTGAAGGTATTCTGCAGTTTCTAGAATGCTTAGATACATATTCCCGCTCCTTATAAATGTAAATTCGTTTTTATTATATATCACTTCGCTGGCGTTTGTCCCAGACTCTTTCTTATTTGAATAAAAATCTAATGGTTTCTTAAAAAAGAAGCAACAAACTCCTTCATGAAGAGTCTGTTGCTTCCACCGGTCTTTCATTCGTTTTTAGAGTGCTTCCTTAGTTATTCTTGGACAATATTTTGCGGCTCGCCCTTGACAAAAGCTAATGTATTTTCAAACGCAATGTAAGCTCTTGATATCATCGCCTCATCTGTTAGATAACCAACATGAGGTGCCAAAACCGTATTTTCAGCTTCTAATAAAGGGTAATCTGCCGGTAGAGGCGGTTCCATATCGAATACGTCGATTCCAGCTCCTGCGATTTCCCCTGCATTGAGCAGTTCTGCTAAAGCCTTATTGTCTATAATGGGGCCTCGAGCGCAATTCACTAGGATTGCAGAAGATTTCATTTTAGACAACATCTCCTTAGAGACAATTCCTTTTGTTTCGTCATTCAGTGGCAAATGAACTGAAATAATATCACTTTGCTGCATCAGTGTTTCCAACTCTAAGTATTCAAGTCCCAGTTCTTTTGCTTCTTTATGTTCTGAACGATTGTATCCAATTAACTGGGCTCCGAAAGCTTTAAACAACTTCGCCGTCATTGTCCCAATTTTACCAGTCCCGATGATCCCCACTGTTTTGCCTTTGATTTCATTACCTTGAAAAGGACCAGGAAAATCATTTTTCCGGATATCGGCATTTCCTTGAGTGATGCCTCGATAGAGATCTAATGTTAAACCGATGACCAATTCTGCTACTGCTTGGTTTGAATAACCGGCTGCGTTTGCGATCTTGATCTCTTTAGCTTTTGCAGCGTCTTTGTCTACATGATCGACCCCAGTAAATGCCACATTGATCAATTGCAACTGTTCTGCAGCTTCAATCACTTCTGCAGGATAAGGATTATTCGCGATCATTACAATATCCGCATCACGGCTTCGTTTGACCAATTCAGTCGTGTTTGTCGTTTTTTCATTGTAATATTCAAAATCATGCCCAAGGTCTTTAAGGGGGCGAGACAAATCTTCAATCATTTCATCCGGTACACGCAAGGGTTCCAATAACTTAATTTTCACATTAACCTCTCCTTTTAACTCAACTTACCTTTATTGTCTAAAAAACACGCTCTTTTTGCAAGATAAATCGGTTAACAGTTCCTTTATCCTATGAGCCTCGTTTTTTATCCAACTAGTAGAATACAAAAAAAAGAGGACTAGTCCTCTTTTTCTTCGTTTACCATATTTGATAAAATACCATTTACAAATTTCCGTGATTTTTCATCACTATACAACTTGATAACTTCCAATGCTTCATTCAAAGCTACCTTGTTCGGTACATCGTCAACAAACAACATTTCATAAACAGCAATTCGCATGACTAATAAATCTGTTTTCGCCAAACGCTTAATCGACCAATTTGTTAAATGAGCGTCAATCTTTTCATCAATCACTTGTTGCTGTTCGATCACACCCGACACCAATTCATTTAAGTAAGTCGGAATAGAAACTTCTTCTATTTCTTCACTACCGTCATTGTTGTTGATCAGGGCTTCTCGCATAGCAATTTCTTTGGATAGATCTTTATTTGCGGAAAGTTGAAAAAGTGATTGCAACGCTTTTTCTCTTATTTCACGTCTTGTCAAACTCACTCTTCTTCACCGTCTTCATCCATTATATTTAATAAATCATTCATTGCTGATTTTTCTGGAACTATACCGACAATATGAACATTTACTTCATTCAATTCAATGTCTGTCATTTGCAGTAATTGATCCCGTACTTTGCTCTGGATTTCAAGTGCCACAGAAGGTACAGATACGCCATATTTAAAATAGCAGTAAATATCGACTTTCAATCCTTCTTCATCTTGTGTCAAATGAACCCCTTTTTTATGGTTAACACGACCAAATAATTCTGTAACGCCTGAGGCCAATTTTCCATGCATGGCATAGACTCCATCGACTTCATTAGCGGCGATACCTGAAATCACTTCAATAACTTCTGGAGCGACTTCGATCTCACCCAATGATCCTTTAGTATCGTTTACAGCAAGTATTGATTCTTGAGCCATAAGATCCCTCCTCATTCTGTTCTTAACGGTTAAATGCATCCATTCAGCAGTTTGTTAAGCTCTGGAAACGTATGATCCGTCTTGTGTATTGACGATTAAAACATCGTCTACGTTGACAAAGAAAGGTACGTTAACTGTTGCTCCTGTTTCCAATGTTGCTGGTTTAGTCCCACCTGAAGAAGTATCTCCGCGAATCCCTGGTTCTGTTTCAACAACTTTTAATTCAACCGTATTCGGCAATTCAACACCTAGTGTTTCTGTTTCATACATGATTACTTGAACTTCCATATTTTCTTTCAAATATTTTAATTCAGCTTCAATAGATTCACCTGGCAATTCGATTTGTTCGTAATTATCCGTATCCATGAATACATGTGACCCAGAATTTTCATATAAATATTGCATACGACGGTTGTTGATTTGTGCTTTTCCTACTTTTTCACCAGCACGGAACGTTTTTTCTTGCATTGCCCCAGTACGTAAGTTTTTTAGTTTAGAACGTACAAATGCTGCACCTTTTCCTGGTTTAACATGTTGGAAATCCACGACGCGCCAAAGGCCCCCGTCTACTTCGATGGTTAAACCTGTTTTAAAGTCATTAACTGAAATCATATATTTTCCTCCTACACTCCAATGTCATTCTACTTAAGTTTACCATGTTTTGTGCGTTCTGACTATTAATAATCGGAACACTATTAAAGAATAATCAGCTCTTTAGGAGAGTGGACAATAATTTCGTTTCCTGTTTCCGTAATGACTAAGTCATCTTCGATTCTAACCCCGCCTACATTAGGAAAATAAAGACCTGGTTCATTCGTAATCACATTACCTGGTACAAAAGCTTTTTCAGCTAAACGAGACACATTTGGACCTTCATGAATCTCTAATCCAATTCCGTGCCCAGTTGAATGACCGAATGCTTCAGCGACTCCTCGTTTAGCAAAATAATCGCGTGCTACGGCGTCTAATTCAACTCCTGTCACACCTGGTTTAGCAGCTTCAGAAACCATCAATTGTGCATCAAGCACCATTTGATAAATATCTTTCATTTTTTGACCTGGATCTCCAATAGCAAATGTACGCGTCATGTCTGAAACATATCCATTGTAATAGCAACCAAAGTCCAGCGTGATCATGTCGCCCATTTCAATCAATTTATCACTAGCTACTCCATGAGGCATAGAAGAACGGACACCGCTAGCTACAATAGTCTCAAAAGACACTCCCGTAGCTCCTAAACCGCGCATGTGGAAATCCAGCTTGTTGGCTACCTCAATTTCAGACATTCCTGTTTTAACTTCTCCTAAGATAAATTGGAAGGCTGAGTCAGCAATCTCACAAGCTTTTTTGATTGTAGCAATTTCATCTGCATCTTTTACTTCACGCAACTCTTCTACTAATCCTGTTACCGGCACTAGTTCACTGGTCACGATAGTGGTTAATAATTGATGTAAACTAAAAGTTACAAAATTTTCTTCAAATCCCACTTTTTTCAATTGGTCTTTTAAGACAATTCGAGCTACTTCATCATAAATCGAACCATAATTTTGTACGATCTCAAAACCAACCGCTTGATGAGCTGCTTGTTGAGTGTATCTAAAGTCCGTTACGAAATAAGCTTTGTCTAATGTAACCAAGCTCAATCCTGTTGTTCCTGTAAAGTTAGAAATGTAACGCAAGTTAAATGGACTGGTGATCAATAAGGCATCCAACCCCTTTACTCTCATAGCATTACGTAAATTATCCAATCGTGTCACTGAGCATCACTCCTTAAATTTTGCATCTATGTATAGTATACACCACTTTTGCCAGCTAAAAAACCAATAGCTTAGTCAAATAATGAAAACAAAAAAGAGCAATCGCATCTCAATCTGATTTGTGATTGCTCAAAGAACTGTTTATGGAATAAGTTGATTTTTCTGCATTTCATCTATTTGATTTATCAGATTGACTGGTCTCTCTATTTCTATGCTTTCACTTTCAACTGATTTTGCTTTTTCTTTTTGCTCCAGTTGTTTTTTAGGAACAACATATTTCATTTGTTTAGTCATAGAAAACTGTTTATTGGTAACAGCTGTTAATTGATACAAATTAGTCGACATTTTTTTAACTGTCACTTCTCCGTTTTTAAAGGTTGCCTTTCCTGTTTCAATCCATTCTGAATTATTCAGCTTCATTCTCAATTCCTCTTCTGTTAACAGTAACATCCCTTTTGCATTATAAGATTCTTTGGTAGCAAACAATTGATGCATTTGATCGTGGTAAATACTTACGCTTCCCAATAAAATCACAACTAATAAAAAAACAAATACGATAATGGATGGCAGAATTGCACCTTTTTCATTCATTTTTAGGCTCCTCGATATGGTCTTTGAGATTGATTTGGGATTGATAGGTTTCGCCATTCATAAATTCCACTTGGATGACTAAAAATTTCCCATTTAGCTTAAAGTTTAGAGTATGCAATTTCATCAACATAGGCTGATACCCTTGAGAGTCCACTTGACGAATCATTTTTTGTCCTTTTCGTTTGTAAGAAACCTTCTCCGTTACACCTGTTTTTTCACTATATTGGTTGAACACTACTTGTTCTTTAGTCACTTCCTTGAGTTGATTTTCTTTCAAATCAAACTCAAATTGGTTCAGAAACAAATGCCATTCCAATTGACGATCAGATTGTTGCACGTTGTGAATAGATTGTACTTGTTTGACGGCTAAAGAGAACAAAGAAAAACAAAGAGCAAAAACAAGCAGCGCTATGATCGATTCAAGAAGAGTAAAACCTTTATTATTGAGCCGTTGTATTGGTAAAAGAAAGCATTTGAAGGGTCCATTCTTGTTCCTTTTCATAGACGCGAATTCCTTTCCATCGCCCCGCTTCTTGTTCTGAAATGTAATATGTTTTTCCTGCGGTTATCCATGTTGTTTCTATAGGTTCAGCTAAGAGGCTTTTTTGGATTTGCTCGTATCCAATTCTGGTGAGTTCTACTTCATTTCTACTGTTTTTGATGGACAATGTCATATTCATTAAAAAAGGAATGTAAATCATTAGGCATGTCACCAATACCAGCCAAGAAATAACAGCCTCCAACAGCATAAATCCTTTTTGGTCGAGTTGTTTATTCCCAATCATACCTTCCGCTCCCTAATTGAAATTTTAATTTGGTATTTTCTCCATTTATGTTGAATGTAATGGAATCTAAGTTTTTGATGTTTCCACTTCCGCCAAGAAAATAAATTTCAATCGCATTGGTTAGGGAAGATACAGATTCAGGAAAAAAAAGGGTATGATTGAATGGATGATTTTTGTCTTCTAATACAGTAAAGGTAATCTTTCGATTTTGCCGAAAAAGTTCCACCTTTGTCATTTTTCCTGACAATACTGCATAGTTTTGGGTTGCCGTCACACTGCTTTCTAAATTTCGCTTAAATAGATCACCTTCTATAGCAGCAGTGGCACTTCTAGACATCAGTTGAGGAATCAGCACTAAGCTGGCAGCGATAGACAATACGAGTAAACTTTCCAGCAGTAAAAAACCTTTTTGATTTTTTAACATATCCTCTTATCTCCTTTACTCTTTTTTTAATGTCACCACTCCATTGGTTACTTTCAACGTTTGAGTTGCTTGTTCTACCTGGTTATCATTCAAGTATTTTTTAGTCCCTAGTACATTAAACGTATTTGCGTCTGTCAATCCTGCCGAGTCTTCTGTCATAAGATACAGATCCAATTGCGTTTGGACGACAGTCGCAAATGCGGCGTTTCCTGTTGAATCAATAGAATCTTTGCTTTTGGATAAATTAGGAATGACTAACAACATGATCACGGATATGACAAAAAGAACAATCACCATTTCAATTAATGTAAACCCTTTATTGGATAGTACTTTCGTGTTTTTCAAAATATTCCCTCCTCAAATAAACTATACATAGGTAACAACAAAGCTAAATAAACACACAAAATAATTAACGCAATAAGGATAAAAATAACCGGTTGGATGTACGAAAAACTTTTTTCAACGGCTCCAGTAAAACGCTGTTTACAGTCTTCTGAATAGACTGCCAATTCACTCCCTAACTGACTAGTAGCTTCTCCATGCATGACGATCAATCCTAATTCTTCATTAAAAAAAGGCAAATCATTCATGGATTCCTTAAAGTTCTTCCCTTCCATCAACGATTGTTCTATTTTCACAGCGACTTCCTGCATTAATTTAGTCGTTGAGCGTGTCTGCATTAAGCTGATCATTTCATTTAATTGCAAACCACTTTTAAATAATTGACTCCATTCATAGCTGAAATAATGCGTGTAGTACAATCGGATCAACTTGCCAAAGTATGGGATCGACGTTAAAATCTTTGCTCTTTTGACAGCCGATTGTTGCGCTAAATGACCATAAAACAGGAGGACTACAACTAACCCTGCTATAAGAACGGCTGCAACCAAGTATGGAAAATATTGCACAAATGCAATTGAAAGCAATGCTGCTATTGACTGTTCTTTGCTTTGTCCTATACCCAGCTGCATTAAATTAGGCAACAATATGGTGCGGATAACCAGTACTACTCCAGTCATAAATCCAAGTAACAAGATGGGGTACTGCAACAATTTTAACAGCTGCTTCTCTTGATGGTTCTTTTCTTCCAGGTATTTTCCGCTCGTTCGCAATGATTCAGCAAAACGGCCATGAACCAAAGATAAATAAATCTGAGCAGTTATTCGTTCTGAAAAATCCAATTGTTTCAGCATTTCATCAAATCGTTTTCCTTTTTCCAAGCCTACGAGAATAATGGTTATCCATTCGGCTTCTTTAGGCATGATGGTGGCCAAGAATTGCAAAGCTTCTTTTAGCGCAAATCCTTCGGAAATCAGCGTAGACAATTTAATTAAAAAAGAGGCTTGTATAGCTGTTTGCTTTGATTTAAGGAATCTGGTATTTTTGGCAGTTTTCTTCACTGACGTATCCATATGCAGTCGCCTTTCGCAATAAATGATTAAACGTTCGATTGGCCGTTGTTGTCTTTTGTGGTTGATCCAGTTGATGTTTAGACATCACTTCATACAATACAGCACGTTTATTTTCCGTTTTATAGTGCCCGCACGCTAATTGGCAATCTCCTTGACACAACGGACAATAACGCGGGATTAACTTTTGATATACGATTCCTAATAGGGATTGCCGAAGCTGCTCTTTAGAAACGCCCAGCTCTTCCAAACGAGAAAGTACCCCCAAGGCATTTTTCGCGTGGATGCTGGCAAGAATTAGGTGTCCTGTTAAAGCCCCTCTGATAGCCATTTTAGCCGTTTCTTCATCGCGTATTTCGCCAATGATCAAAACATCGGGATGATGACGCAAGCTGGAACGTAGTAAAGTCGAATAGGAGATTCCAGCTTTTTCATTGACCTGACACTGCAAAAAGCTTGGCTCTTCTATCTCTACAGGATCTTCGACGGTTATAACCTGCTGTTTATGCTTCTGTGAACTTTCTCGAATCAATTGATACATCGTAGTGGTTTTGCCTGAACCAACCGGACCTGAAAAAAGCAGCAAACCGCTTTTGAATTTAGCTAGTCGTTCAATTTCTTGTACTTCTTGCTGGAAAAAAGCAGTCGTTCGCAGCAATCGCTGCTTCACTTGGTTCAATAACCGGATAACCATCGTTTCTTGGGCACGGTAGTTGGTGATTGTTGAAAAGCGCAACGCACATACCCCATACTCATTTTCTAAATTAGCTGACCCACTCTGCGGTCTCCTTCTTTCTCCTACATCCATATTGGCAATGTATTTAAAATAGGAAATTAATCGCTCTCCTTCCATGGCTTCGACTGTTTTATGAAGCACCATATTTCCTCCAATCCTAAAATAAATCAAGAATACAGCCTCTCCTTCCGGTAAAATATGAATGTCGCTTACGCCTGTAAAATGGGCTTTCGCGATCATTCCGGAAGCTATTTCTTCCAATTCCATAAAAAACCTCCTTTCTATTGACCCTCTAAACGAGTTTACATGTTGTCATTTTGCTTTTTATTGTAGGGCTTCTACTCCCATACGGTGTATTACCTTAATATAGGTCAATTGCTGGATTTTTCATTTTTAGCGTAAAAAAAAATCGCAACTCGAATTTTTTCGAGTTGCGAATCTTTTTTTTATTCCATTTCAGCGTTGTGATAAACTTCAGAAACGTCATCATCATCTTCAAGTTTAGAGATCAATTGTTCAAATGTTTCTTTTTTATCTTCCGGCAATTCAATATAGATTTGTGGGACCATTGTTACTTCAGCTTGAGCTAAAGTGTAGCCTTCTGCTTCTAGAGCATCACGCACATCTGCCACATCAGACGGATCTGTGTAAACTTCAAAAACCGGTTCTGAAGTTTGCAGTTCTTCACCGCCAGCTTCTAACACACTCATCATCATCGTGTCTTCATCCACATCAAGACCTTCACGTTCGATAGCAATGTATCCTTTACGGTCAAACATGTAACTAACAGAACCTTTTTCCCCTAATGATCCGCCATTTTTATTAAATGCCGTTCTCACATTGGTGGCAGTACGGTTTAAATTGTCTGTTAAAGTGTGAACCAAAATGGCAATTCCATTTGGCCCATATCCTTCATAAGATACTTCATCGTAGTTTTCACCTTCACCCGCTGAGGAAGCTTTTTTAATCGCCCGTTCAACATTGTCATTCGGCATATTGTTAGATTTGGCTTTATCTAATACCAAACGTAATTGAGGGTTATCGTTGGGGTCAGGTCCACCACTCTTTGCAGCCATATAGATTTCTCTCGATAACTTTTGAAAAACTTTAGCACGTTTAGAATCTTGTGCATTTTTGCGTCCTTGGATATTGTTCCATTTCGAATGTCCTGACATCCACAATTCCTCATTTCGTTATAATATTGTTGTTTCATTCAAGCCTTACTATTTTACCAAAAATGACAACTAGTCGCAACACCGCCATATCACGGTTTTACAATTCTTTAGGCTCGTTTAAATTTTCTTTTTGATTTATAAGATTTTTTCCACACTAAAAAATAGATTAAAGCGAAAATGATTGCCGTAAGCGCCCCAATGCTGTCTAAAAATATATCTTCTAACAAAGGTGTCCTATCAGGTGTCAACCCTTGATGGAACTCATCAAAAGAAGCATATCCAACTGCCAGCATCCATGAAAGAAGTGCCGTCAAGTAAATGCCGCTTACTCGATCCTTTAATCCTAAAAACCAAAAAAGGGCCAATAAAAAATACGAACCAAAATGAGCTGCTTTTCGGATAAAGAATTCAATAAAATCATTGTAGCCGCTAGCACCTATACTCACTTCGCTGCCTGCATACGTAAAACGAACATGACTCAATAAACCTTTTAAGGGTTCATTTGCCAATAATTGGTCCAATAGGCCAGTGACTGATTGATCGCCGTAAGGTTGGGAAGAACTGTAAAAAAGTACCCCCATCATTAAAAAGGCCATGCCCAAGTAGATAGTACTTTTGATAGTTGTATTCATAATTCTCTCCTCATTTTCGTGTTAAAATAAACTTCAATTATATATTTTACCGTAAATACATAGATTTTTGTATAAATTAATTCTACAATAAGAGAGGAAGATTAAAATTTAGAAAGGAAGTTATGGATGAAATATAATATTAACTGGGACATGGACTCTGTTTTTTCCGGTGGAAGTTCATCCGCCGATTTGCAAGAGAAAATCCAGCTCATGAAACAGCAATTAACAGATTTTTCTCAGAAAATAACCGATTGGGAATGGAAGAATGATCAACCATTATACACGGAGCTAAAAGATATTTTAACCTTACAGGAAGCACTCTCTTTTGGTTTGAGCGAGTCCAGTACCTTTATTCGCGGTCTAATGTCTGCTGATGTTACCGATAAACAAGCCGGTGCTGTTTACGGAAAGATTACTGAGACACGCAGCTCTTTTTCTACTGTACTGACTGTTTTAACGAAAAAGACAGTGGCTATCCCAGATAGTGAATGGGAAAAACTGATTTCTCAACCTCCGTTTACTGAAGTTGCTTTCGTCTTAAACGAAGATCGGACTCAAGGGAAAGAATTATTAAGTGAAGAGGAAGAAGCTTTGATCAATAGTTTATCCTTGGATGGATTTAATGGCTGGGGTGATCATTATAACTCTATCGTTGCCACTATCTCCATTCCTTTTACGGAAAAAGACGGTAGTATCACGCAGCTTTCCGCTGGGCAAGCTCAGAATAAAATGGAGTCTGACCCAGATACAGCCGTTCGTCAGCAACTATTTACGGAGTGGGAAAAAGTCTGGAGCAAAAAAGCTCCTTTGTTTTCTGATTCCCTAAATCATTTAGCCGGTTTTCGTTTAGCAAATTATAAAGCGCATGGCGTAACAGACTTTATGAAACGACCGTTGGAATACAACCGTATGAGCAAAGCTACTTTAGATACTATGTGGGAGACAATCAATACCAATAAATCCATTGTCGTAGACTACTTAAATCGCAAAGCTGCTTTGATCGGCAAAGATCAGCTTTCATGGGCAGATGTAGAAGCGCCCGTTTTATTAGGTGATTATGCGCCTCAACGGTATCCTTTCGATAAAGGGGCAGACTTTATTGTAGAAAATTTTCGTAAATTCAGTGGAAAAATGGCTGATTTTGCTCAATACGCTTTTGATCACAGTTGGATAGAAGCAGAAAACCGAGGTGGAAAACGTCCTGGCGGGTATTGCGCCAATTTACCTGAGTCGGGTGAATCAAGGATATTTATGACTTATGCAGAGTCTCCAAACGAAGTATCCACTTTAGCTCATGAACTAGGACATGCTTTCCACAGCAGTGTGATGCGTGAATTACCAGCTTTGAATCGCGGTTATGCTATGAACGTTGCAGAAACGGCTTCTACTTTCGCAGAACTCATCGTTGCAGATGCGACCGTTCAAGAAGCTCAAAGCGAAGAAGAAAAAATCAATTTATTAGACAGCAAGATTCAACGTGCGGCTACGATGTTTATGAATATTCAAGCACGTTACCTTTTTGAAACTCATTTCTATAAAGAACGCCAAGAAGGCATTGTTACTGAAAATCGCTTAAATGAGTTGATGGAAGCTGCTCAAAAAGAAGCTTTTGAAAATAGTTTAAGTGACTACCACCCTGCTTTTTGGGCAAGCAAGCTGCATTTTTACAATACTGGAGTACCTTTCTACAATTTCCCTTATACATTTGGCTACTTGTTCAGTATGGGAATCTACGCCAAATCCTTAAATGAAGGAACAGAGTTTGAAGAACAATACATTTCCTTATTGCAAGACACGGGTTCTATGACTACTGATGATCTGGCTCAAAAACATTTAAGTGTTGATTTGACTCAGCCTGACTTTTGGCAGCATGGAATCAATTTGATTGCAAATGATATTCATACATTTATGGCAATGACAGAAAAATATACTCATTAACTTATCGAAAGGACTGTTCACTATGAAATACAGTTTAACTTGGGACTTAGAATCTATTTTCCCTGGAGGAAGCGAATCTGCTGCATTACAAGACAAATTAGCTTTATTAGACAAACAAGCAACTGAACTAACCAACTCTGCTAAAGAATGGAATCCAGAGGCAGACAGCCCTAACTACACGGCCTTAGAAAAATTATTGAAGGTACAGAATGCTTTAATGGATGGAATCTCACAAACTTATACCTTTATTGAAGCTCTTCGTTCAGAAGACGTCAACAATAAACAAGCGGGAGCTTTATTTGGAAAGATTTTCGCTGTTACAAGTCGCTATCAAACAGCTCAAACTATCTTGACGAAAAAATTTGTACAAATTTCTGATACGGATTGGGCGCAATTGATTCAATTACCTGCTTTTAAGCCTGTTGAATTCGTTTTGAGTGAAACACGGTCGGAGGGAAAAGACCTCTTAAGTGAACAAGAAGAAAAGTTGATCAATGATTTATCCATCGATGGTTTTCAAGGTTGGAGCAATCACTATGATTCTCTAGTAGCTCAAATAGAAATCCCTTTTAAGGAAAAAGATGGAACAATTATTTACTTGTCAGCTGGACAAGCACAGAATAAAATGTACGGCGATCCAGATCCAGCCGTTCGTGAACAGCTCTTTGAAAATTGGGAAAAAGCATGGAGTTCACAATCTGCTCTGTTTTCTGACACGTTGAATCACTTGTCTGGGTTCCGTTTAGCGAATTATAAAGCACACGGTATTACAGATTTTTTAAAGAAACCGTTGGAATACAACCGTATGAAACGTGAGACGTTGGACGCTATGTGGAAAGCTATTAGCGATAACAAACAACCTTTTGTCGACTACTTAAATCGGAAAGCTCAATTATTAGGAAAAAATCAGTTAGCTTGGCAAGATATCGAAGCTCCTGTTATTGTCGGAGATGCTAAACCGAAAAAATATCCTTATGATGAAGGTGCTGATTTCGTAGTAGAAAACTTCCGTAAATTTAGTCCTAAAATGGCTGATTTTGCTCAACAAGCCTTCGATAATCAATGGATTGAGGTGGAAGATCGTCCTGGAAAAGCTCCCGGCGGTTATTGTTCAAGTCTTCCAGAAAGCAAAGAATCACGTATTTTTATGACGTATTCTGAATCTGCTAATGAAGTAGCTACCCTTGCTCATGAATTAGGCCATGCTTTCCATAGCGATGTGATGAAAGATCTGCCCGCAATGAACCAACAATATGCCATGAATGTTGCTGAAACAGCTTCTACATTTGCAGAACTCGTCGTTTCAGATGCTACGGTCAAAGATGCTAAAACAAAAGAAGATAAAATAACATTATTAGACAGCAAAATGCAAAACGCTTTAGCCATGTTCTTGAACATCCATGCTCGTTTCTTGTTTGAATCTCATTTTTATGAAGAAAGACAACAAGGTATCGTAACTGATGAACGCATTTCAGAATTAATGAAAGAAGCTCAAAAAGAAGCTTATCAAGGTGCTCTAAGCAATTATCACCCTACTTTCTGGGCCAGTAAATTGCACTTTTATATCTCAGATGTTTCTTTCTACAACTTCCCATACACTTTTGGATACCTGTTCAGCTTAGGTATTTACAACAGCTCTGTAGAAGATGGAGCAGGTTTTGAAGATAAATACATCGGCTTACTGAGAGATACTGGCCGTATGACCACTGAAGAATTAGCTCAAAAACACCTGAATGTCGATTTAACAAAACCAGACTTTTGGCAAGCAGGTATTTCTTTAGTGAAACAAGATGTGGAAACTTTCTTGGAATTGACCGAACGTTATCTAAAATAATGTTTTAAATAAAAACTAAGACCACCTATCAAGCTATTTCTTGATAGGTGGTCTTAGTTTTATTTTTTTTCAGTAGCCTTATTTGAAGATTTAGGTACCAATACCGTTAAATGCTGCGGCAATACTTGCAATGTCAGAGGTAAAGAATCACCTTCGTCACCATCGACATTTGCTACTAATTCTTTCGTTTCCTTTATTTGGATCGTTCCTGTTTTAAATTTTCGGTAAATAACTTTTTCATCCTCAATTGCTTTACCAGTAAATATTTTTGGAATCACTTTCAGCTTATCGATAACTGTTTTTCCTTTTAATGCCAACAAATGCAAATACCCATCATCTGTACTTGCATTAGGCAATAATGACTCAAATCCTCCTACTGAATTGGTTAGAGCTACTAAGACCAGAATAGATTCTTGCAAAATTTTTTCTTCATCCAAATCCAATTCAAAAGTGTAAGCTTCATTAGTACTAAGAGCTTTTGTTCCTTCTAAAAAATAAGCTAAAGGCCCTAGTTTAGTCTTTTGTTCTACATCGACCCCTTGTACTGCTTTTGGAATAGACCCAATAGCCACAACATTCGCAAAATAATGGTCATTGATTTTACCAATATCCAACTGTTTTCTCTCTAAAGTATCCAACCGAGCGATTGCTTCTTCAGGATCTAGAGGAATCCCTAATGCTCTGGCTAAATCATTTACTGTTCCTAAAGGAATAAAACTAAAGTCGGGCCTATATTCTTGTTCTGCTAATCCATTTATGCCTTCATTTACTGTCCCATCTCCCCCCATTACAAAAACAGCTGCTATCCCTTCCTCAGCTGCTGTTCTGGCAAAGTAAGCAGCATCTCCGCCTTTTTCCGTAAACTTAACGGTTACTTTATCATAGATCCCTGATAATTTTTTTTCAACTGCACCTGCTAAATTTTCAGCTTGTTCATTACCCGATGAAGGATTTACGATCAATACTGCTTCACCCATTCACATCACCTCATTTATCATTTCAAAACTTGTATAATTCTATTTTACGCATTTTAGATTTGTATAGCTACTTTAATGCTAGAAAAGACGCATAAAAAGAAGTTTTAAACTCTTCTTTTTATACGTCTCTTTTTTACATATTATTTAGCTCTATTTTAATATCTACCATAGAATACTGTGAAATTACCCCAATATACATTAGATTTGAAGTTGCTTACATAAGCTGGACCAGTGCTTGATTGAGATCCAACCATACTTCCATTACCTGTATAAATCGTTACATGGAAGATTCCACTTGGACTGCCATTGTTACTAAAGAATACTAAGTCTCCTGGTTGAGGGCTTGTTACTTTAGTTGATGAAGTATATTGAGCTCTTGAGTTACTTGGAATAGATTTTCCGGCTTTTGCAAAAACATATTGCGTAAATCCAGAACAATCGAATCCACTAGTTGACTTTCCACCCCAGCGATAAGGTATTCCTTGACCAGTTAGGCTGCCAGCAACTTGTAATACACTTCCGCTGGATACCACTGGTGCTTTTTCTTGTTCTTTTTCCTTCTCAGCTTCTTCTTTTGCTTTTTGAGCTGCTTGTTGTGCTTTTTCGCGCTCTCTTTGTTCTTTAGCTTGCTGTTCTCTTTCAGCTTGTGCCTTTTCTTGAGCTTCAGCTTTTTGAGCTGCTGCTTGGCTTGCTTGATTGTTATTTTGAGAAGATGGAGATGCAGTTTCTGTAGTTGAACTTGCATTTGATTCTGTATTCACGGCTTCAGTTGTTTCTGATACAGTCGCTGCAACAGACTCTTCTTGAACAGTCTCTTCAGAACTAGCTGTACTTTCTTCTTGCTCAGCGGCTGCAATTTGCGCTGCTTCTTCAGCTTCAGCAGCAAGACGCTCTTCTTCTTCTTTTTGTAATTGAGCTTCTGCTTCTGCTTGAATGCTCGTAAATTGAGCGACTTCTTGTTCAGCAGCTTCTTTTTGAGCAAGGAATGCAGAAATATCTTCTTCAGTAGTGGCCTTTTCCATAGCTAATTGAGCAACCAACACTTCTTTTTCTAGTAATTGTTGATCCATTTCTGAACGAGTTTGCTCTAATTCCATAGCAATTGCATTTTGTTGGTTGATCTTTTGTTCTGTTTGTTCAGTTTTCTTTACTACAGCTTCTTGATCGGCAATTTGTTCTTGAACTAAACTTTTATTTGCATCTACTAAGTCTGTTACTACATCAATTCTTCCGATGATATCGGCTAAAGATTCTGATTCAAGGATAAAATCTATGTAATTTTGACTGTATCCACTAGTTTGAACTGTTCGTGCTTGTTCTTTTAACTTTTCATTTCGTTCAGCTATTTTTGCTTCCAGCACTTCGATTTCATCTTTTAATGTTTGCATTTCTTTTTGAGCTGCTTCAATATCTTTGGCTAGTGCAGCAGTTTTTTCTTCATTATTGGTGATATTATTTGTAATAGTTTTTAATTCACTTTCAGTTGTAGAAACTTGAGATTGAATTTGGTTTAATTGAGTATTTTTTTCATTGATCAATAATTGAGTATTTTCAGCTTCTTTTTGAGCTTCTTCAATCTTATCAGTGTATTGTTCAGCTGCGACTTGAGTTGGTAAAATAAGGGAGCTAAATGTCATCGTTCCTAATAATGCGATAGTTACAAATTTCTTTTTCACAGAATCTTCTCCTCCAACGGTTGTTTTACTTCTTTCAAAGTCAAGGTATCCTTCTGGAATCCTTTTTACGATAAACGAAGTATAGCATACCTTATATATCAGCAATGTAACGTCAATATTACAGAATGATTAACAGCTCATTTGTCGAAATTCAGTCACAACTCCATCAAAAAAAAACTTTTATTTTCCTTTTTTATTGCTTTTCTCCCAAACTACTTAAACGCACACTCTATATGATGATCATTCATCAAGCCAGCAGCTTGCATATACGCATAACAAACGGTTGGACCCACAAAGGAAAATCCTTTTTTCTTTAAATCTTTCGATAATTTTTGTGACAATTCGTTTTGTGTCGGCACTTCTGACTCATCCCTAATTTGATGATCAATTGGTTGTCCATCTACATAGCTCCATAAATAGTGATTAAATGAGCCCCATTCTTTTTGAACTTCAATAAAAGCTTTTGCATTTGTCACAATAGATTTCACTTTTAACCGATTGCGAATAATATCAGGACTTTCTAAAAGTTGGGCTTGTTTTTCTATAGTATAGTCTTTGATAATATCTGGATTGAAATCATCAATAGCTTGACGATAGTTCTCTCTCTTTTTAAGGACGGTTTCCCAACTTAATCCTGCTTGCATGGTTTCAAGGATCAGCAGTTCAAATAATTTTGCATCATCATGCAATGGTTTTCCCCATTCTTTATCGTGGTACGCTTTCAGCAAATCTGTTTTTGCCCAAGAACATCGTTTCATCTTCATTCCTTCTTCCTCTACTTTTAAGAATTTCTGCTTATATGTCTTTTTTTCATCACTTTTTCCAAGTCCTTGATTTTATTTCTTTATATGGTGTATAATGTGTTGCTAGAATAGCAGACTTATATAGGTAAACCGTTTTTGCCTATTGTTTAGTGAATATTTTGGAGGTTATAACATTGACTATGGATTATCGAGTACTACTTTATTATAAATACACTACTATCGAAGAGCCAGAAGAATTTAGACGTCAACACCTTGCTTTTTGTAAAGATAACGAATTAAAAGGAAGAATTCTAGTGTCTGAAGAAGGTATCAACGGTACTGTTTCCGGTACTATTGAGGCTACTCAACGCTATATGGATACTATGCGTGCTGATGACCGTTTTTCAGATATGGTCTTCAAAATAGATCCCTCTGAAGGTCACGCATTTAAAAAAATGCATGTTCGTTACCGTCCAGAGATTGTCTCATTAAATTTGGAAGATGATGTGGATCCTAATGAAACTACAGGGAAATACTTAGAGCCAAAAGAATTCCGTGAAGCCTTGTTGGACGAAAATACAGTTGTCATCGATGCTCGGAATGACTATGAATTTGACTTAGGTCATTTTAGAGGCGCTGTACGTCCAGACATTAAAAATTTCCGTGATTTACCAGAATGGATTCGTGAAAACAAAGAACAATTTATGGATAAAAAAGTAGTTACTTACTGTACAGGTGGAATTCGATGTGAAAAATTCTCCGGCTGGTTATTAAAAGAGGGCTTCGAAGATGTTGCCCAATTGCATGGCGGAATTCACACTTACGGCACCGACCCAGAAGTTCAAGGAGACTTATGGGATGGAAAAATGTACGTATTTGACGAACGCATCAGTGTCCCAATCAACCGTAAAGAACACGTGGTTATAGGAAAAGACTGGTTTGACGGAACTCCTTGCGAACGTTATGTGAACTGTGGCGATCCAAAATGCAACCGCCAAATTATTACCTCTGAAGAAAATGAACACAAACATTTACGCGGTTGTTCTCATGAATGTCGTATTTCTCCAGAAAACCGCTATGTCAAAGAACACCATTTAAGTCGTGAAGAAGTTGCCGAACGTTTAGCAGCTATCAGCGAAAAATTGCCTGAAACAGTTTAAAAAAGGAAAGAACATTTGACCAATCAAAAAAAGCCGTCTGACGCAAAGCTCATTTGCACCAGACGGCTTTTTTCATAGTATCGACTCTTTAGTGAATCTAGCCAAATCTTTACTATCCTTTATAAGCTTTTTCCAATTCAGCAATATCCATTTTTTTCATTTGCAAAAAGGCATCTGTGACGCGTTGCTTTTGTTCCTCATCTTTAGTGTCCATCAAGTCCTCTAAAATACTTGGAGAAATTTGCCAAGATACACCAAAGCGGTCTGTCAGCCACCCGCATTGTTCTGCTTCAGGAACTACAGAAAGTTTGTTCCACAAGAAGTCGATTTCCTCTTGCGTATCACAATTCACTAATATCGAAAAAGCTTCATTGAATTTAAACGCATGTGCTTCCACACTATCCATCGCTGAAAATTCCTTTCCTGCCAAAGTAAATGATGCATACTGCAGCATACCGTCTTGTTCAGGATTCTCTTTAGGATCATAGTAAGAAACGTTTTCTACTTTACTGTTTTCAAATAGAGACGTGTAAAAATCAATAGCTTCTTTTGCTCTTCCAGCTTGTTCACCAGCATACATCAAATTAGGAACGATTTTTTGCTCAAACGGCTGATTTGCATAAAATAGCTGCCATGAAACACCATAGCGGTCATTTATCCAGCCATACCACTCATCAAAAGGATAGTTGCCTAAATCCATTAAGACTGTCCCTTTTATTGATAAAGCTTTCCATAGATGATTGATTTCTTCTTTCGTAGTACAATTCACCATGAGGGAAATAGACGGATTTAATTGGAAAATGGGCCCTGCTGAGATAAACATGAAATCTTGTCCCTGTAATGTTAACGATACGGTGTCCGAATCGCCAGCAGGGGTCCCATGAAGTTGAACAACAGAATCTATTGTTGAATCTTCAAACAAAGAGGTGTAAAATTCGGCTGCTTCTACAGCTTCTTTATCAAACCAAAGATGTGGCACTATCTTTTGCATGTTAAACTCTCCTTTTTTATAGCCATCTTTTTTCATTTATCCATCTATATGCAATGACTGGTGAACGATTTGTGAATAAGGAACAACGTATAATCCATTTTCTTGAGACCATTCAGCATAGATAATTTTTTCAGGATCTGGATATCCAGCATTCGACAGTTCTTCCAACAACCAGTTTTTTTCTTTTCCAATGCTTTTGAGCGTCTTTTCCTCCATCTGGCCTTCATCAATCAGTAAGACGGTCAAAATAGACTCTACGTCAGATTTTTTCATCACGCTCACTTCTCCACCCGTCTCTAGGATAACGTAGCGGGCTTCTTCCAAAGAAAAACAATTTTGACTTCTCAGCAATGCACGTAACTGTTCCATCTCCATGTGATTTTTCCCTAGTTCCTCTTCATTCAATTGGCCATTTTGAATAAGAACGCTGGGTTTCCCTTTAACGATATGATTGATTTCATCATTTTTCTGGACAAATACTTCTATCCCATAAATCAACATTCCCCAAACAGCTAAAGCAAATAAAATATGTCCAGCATGGACAGCATCATCATAAATGGACTCTTCAAGTATCCCTCCTAAAACGAGTGTATAAATCAAATCAAAGGGGGTGATTTCAGACATGGCTTTTTTCCCTAACGTCCGCATAACAATCAACAAACCAACTAATCCAACTAATAATTTGATCCCTATAGTGACAAACATTTTTCGACCTCCTACTATTCTACTGAATAAAAAAGGGGATTGAATTCCTTTTTTGTTTCTCCTTTAATTGTAAACCGTCACAACAAAAAATCCATCAAAGAGACTTAAAAAAAAACAAAAAAGAGGTATTCGTATAAGAGAACAATTCTTACACAAATACCTTTTTTAGTGGTTTCTTCTAACTGAGTATTAAGGCATCTTCATTCAACACACTACCGCTGTTTTTATGGAATAATTCCAGTAGACCTGGAATGGTTAACTGTTGTTTTTCTTCTCCCGTAATGTCCACCACAATATGTCCTTCATTCAACATGATCAATCGATTTCCATATTGAATAGCTTGTTCCATATTATGTGTGATCATTAAAGCCGTCAAGTTTTCTTCCTGAATAATTTTATTGGTCAAGTTCAATACCATTTGACTGGTTTTTGGATCTAAAGCAGCAGTGTGTTCATCCAATAATAATAATTTAGGGGTTACCAAACTAGCCATCAACAGCGTAACGGCTTGACGCTGTCCGCCTGATAACAATCCAATTTCCATTTTCATTCGTTTTTCCAGTCCTAACCCCAATCGTTTCAAGGCTTCTTGAAACAGTTCACGTTGCTCTTCTTTTACTCCTACTCCAAACCCGCGTTTTTTTCCTCTCTTCCAAGCAACTGCCATGTTTTCTTCTATAGTTAAACGAGAAGCTGTTCCCATACGAGGATCTTGAAATACGCGGCCAATATATTTAGCTCTCTTCATTGTCGGCTCTTTGGTGATGTCTTTTTCATCTAACAGAATCGTGCCTTCATCTACCATAAAACTTCCTGCAATACTGTTCATTAAGGTAGATTTTCCGGCTCCATTTCCTCCAATAATCGTGATAAAATCTCCTTCGTTTATCGTCAAATCGATCCCTTTTAACACGTGGTTCTCATTCACTGTACCCATTTCAAAACTTTTATGGATATTTTTCATTTCTAAAACAGGTCTCATAAAACTTCGGCTCCCTTCTTATTCTGTGGACGAATATTTTTTCTCGATTTTCCTGGCAGTTTAACTAGGGGAGAGGCTAAAGCTGCAATCAGCAGTAATGCAGAGAATAATTTCAGGTCTTGCGGATCAACGTTCATTTCTAGTACTAACGACAGCATCAAACGATACAGAATAGAACCTATAACGATAGTCATCAATCGTTTAGCAAATGTCATATTTCGGAAAATGACTTCCCCAATAATAATAGAAGCTAATGCGATAACAATCGTCCCGATACCGCTACTGATATCTGCAAATCCATTGTCTTGAGCAATCAATCCACCTGACATGGCAATCAATCCATTACATAACATATAAGAGATGATTTCCATTTTATCGGTATTGATCCCGTTTGCTTCACTCATCTCTGGATTGTCCCCTGTTGAACGAATTGCCAATCCTGTTTCTGTACTGTAAAAGACTTTTAAACATAGAATGACAAGAATTACTACGATTCCACCTACTACAAAAGTAGACAGCTTTGTCCCTACGCCCCACGATTCTACCGTTCTCATCAAAGTCGGTTCACCTAACAAATTGACATTGGCTTTTCCCATAACCCTTAAATTAATCGAATAAAGCCCTGTCATCGTAATGATTCCAGAAATCAAAGAAGGGATTTTCAATTTGGTGTGCAGCAATGCTGATATGACTCCAGCCAACATACCACTAACCAAGGCACACAATACGGCTATCCATGGTGGAACCCCGTTGACAATTAAAGTCGCTGTAATAGCTGCTCCTAATGGGAAACTACCTTCCGCTGTCAAATCAGTAATATTCAAGATTCGAACATTTAAATAAACTCCTATCGCCATCACTGACCACAATAAGCCTTGGGACGCACTTGATAATAAAATATCCATTAATTTTTACCGCTCCTTCATTTACAACCGCAAATTGTTTTATTCTGGCAATACAATACTATCCGGATCGATACCTAATGCTTCTGCCATTTCTTTATTGACAACTAATTCCAAACTATCAGAAGTTTCAACAGCGATATCTGCTGGATCAGCATCTTCTTCAATAATTTTCAGGGCCATTTTTGCTGTTTGCCGTCCTAAATCTTCATAATTGATCCCATATGTTGCCAACCCTCCAGCTTCTACTTGTTCAGCTGATCCAGCAACAACCGGCAATTGATATTCGATGGCAATATTTCCTACAGTTGCTGCTGTACTGGCCAGTGTGTTGTCTGTTGGAATATATAATCCGTCTACATCTTGTGCTAAAGTTGTCAATACTTGCTGTACATCATTTGTTGAGGCCACCGTTAACACTTCAACAGTAACTCCTTCAGCTTCTAAAGCTTCTATAGCTAAGTTTGCTTGAATCTCTGAATTGGGTTCTCCAGCGTTATAAATAATTCCGATCGATTCTGCTTCAGGTGTAAGTGAAAGCAGAAGTGCTATTTGTTCTTCAATGGGAACCATATCGCTTGTTCCCGTAATGTTGCGTCCTGGAGCTTCATTACTGTCGACTAATCCTGCATCAACAGCATCCGTAACAGCTGTGAAAAGGATCGGGTCTCCACTTGTTTCATTAGCTAATGACTGAGTTGCTGGAGTCGCAATAGACAAAATAACATCGTTTTCTCCTACCAATTGCTGACTCATACTTTGAAGGTTCGCTTGATCTCCTTGAGCATTTTGGTAGTCGACTGTTAAGTTTTCTCCTTCTTTGTAGCCTGCATCCTCTAATTCAGCTAAAAAACCTTTACGAGCTGAACTTAATGATTCGTGTTCCATAAACTGCAGGACTCCTATATCGATTGAGCCATCATCTGCCGAACTACCTGAACCACAAGCTGCTAATACCAATCCAGCTAGTAAAGTGATTCCTCCTGCTACTACTTTTTTCATTTGTGTTGTTTTTTTCATTTTCATTTCCCCCCAGTTTTTTTTATTTATTTGATGCAAAATTTTTCTTTCCTCACCTCTCTTTAAATAAAATAAAAGCACCTATTTAGATGATAAAAATCTAAATAGGTGCAAATCGTATACATTATTGATTGATTTTTTTAGCAGCCACTTAGATTTTTTCATCTATGCGGCTGGTTTTTAAACATTCTAAAATGCTTTAGCCACTATAGACACAAACTTGGTTCTGTTTGCATCCATAATGTTTATGTCTACAAACAGCGTCTAAAATAGCTAAAGTAAAAATTATTCAGATTTATGTGTTCTTTTATTATCAGTGTTTTCATTAAGAATCACTCGCAATCTAAATTTGATATTCTTAGTATAATGGAATGATAATGAGAATGTCAACCGCTAAATTAAAACAAACTCATTTTAGTACCGCCTTATTTTAATTCTTATTGAATAGTTCTTTTAATTTTGAACGTTTAGTTGACAAAATAACACTTTTTAGCAACTATATTTTTTGTCATTAAGATAAAAATTTTCTTTTTTTTTTATATTTGGTATAATGAGCGGAGCAATATGGAAGATACAAGAACCTGATTTAGATAGGGAAATACTGTACTTCCTTTTTTTATATTCTAATTTGCAACGATACTTTATAGATTATGAGGTGATTTACATTTGAACGATTCTGGAAATAATAATGGTCCTTCTCTATGGGATAAGATTTCACAAACCGGAAAGTCTGTTTATCAAGAAAGTGCCCGTTTTATACGTAAGAGCTGGGAAACTTTTAGTGATGAAATTTATCCCAAAGTAAGATCATCTGTAAAAAGGACTTATCTTTCGTGTAAAAAAGGGTTAAAAAAAGGCTGGCTTTCATTTAAAACATTTAGTCTGGCTCTTTTAGCGAGAATAGGAGCTTTCTTTTCTTCTACTAAGGAAAGTTTGCAAAATAAGTGGACTGCCTTCCAGGAAGAAAGAAAAAAGAATAACGAACAGACTGTCGAAAATGAAGCTTCTTATGCTGATGAAGAAAATATGGATTCTACAGAGGTATCTTCTGAAGACAATGAGAAATCCTCTACCTTCTTAGGAAAAGCTGTTTTTGGTTTCAATGTAGCTTACAACGTGACTAGAAATCTTGTTATTATTCTTACGATTCTTTTGCTTATTGGTGGAGCTTTTGCAGGCGGAGCTGGAATGGGGTTGTTCGCTTCATTGGTATCCGGACAAGAGCCGCCTGATTATGAAGAAATGCAATTAGCCATTGGCAATGTAGAACAAACTTCTACTATGTATTATGCTGGCGGAGAAACAATCAGTGATTTTAGGTCTGATTTAAAAAGGACTAATATTCCATTAAGCGAAATTTCTGAGGATGTCCTTAACGGTATCGTTGCTACAGAAGATGAATACTTCTGGGAACATCCTGGAGTTGTTCCAAAAGCGGTATTGCGTGCGCTGGTACAGCAATTACTGGGATCTAGCGTATCCTCAGGCGGATCCACTTTGACGCAACAATTAGTCAAACAACAAATTTTATCTCCTGAAGTTACCTTTGAAAGAAAAGTAAATGAAATCTTGATTGCCTTTCGGGTAGAAAATTATTTTTCCAAGGAAGAAATATTGCAGGCTTACCTGAATGTCTCCCCATTCGGCAGAAATAGTTTGGGGCAAAATATCGCTGGTGTACAGGAAGCTGCAACAGGTATCTTCGGTGTAACTGCCAAAGACCTCACACTTCCGCAAGCGGCTTTCATCGCAGGACTTCCACAAAACCCAATCACTTATAGCCCTTATACAAATGCAGGTGAAGTGAAAGAAGATCAGTCAAACGGATTTAATCGAAAAAATGAAGTATTGTTCCGTATGTTCCGCGAGGGGTATATTACTGAAGAGGAATACAGCAGTGCACGTGAATACGACTTGACACGAGATTTCATTCTTCGTCAAGACAGCGAGCAAGAAACAAATTCTTTCGCGTACGATGCTGTGGAAACAGAAGCTCGTACAATCATGATGGAAATGCTCTATACGACTGACGGATATACAAAAGAGGAAATTGATGCTGACTCTGATTTGTACCAACAGTACTATGAACGAGCTGACGATGATTTACGTCTAAATGGATATAAAGTGTATTCCACTATTGATAAATCCATTCATGATGCATTAGAAAAAGTGGCTTCTGAATATGGCCCTACTTTAGGACAAACGAAACAAGCTCCTGCCGTTTATGATCAAGACAGCGGTTCTTATATCCAACCAATGGAAGAAGATCCGAAAACCGGTGAATCTGTTCCTAAAATGGTGGATATCCAAGTTGGTTCTTCTCTGGTAGACAATGCAACTGGTCGAATCATTGCTTTTGTCGGTGGGACAAATTACATGGACAATATGCTGAATCATGGATTATACGTAGAAAGACAACCCGGATCGACCATAAAACCGATACTAGTCTATGCTCCTGCTTTAGAAAATGGTTTGATCACACCTGCAAGTATGGTGTCGGATTCACGTTTATTCGTGCCAAACTGGTCTAATGGACGGATTGAAGGGAAAGAAGTAACAAACGTCGGAAACGTCTATTCAGGTAAAAATGTTTCTGTCAGAGAATCTTTAGTGAATTCCATGAACATCCCTACATCTCGTATTTATTTAAAAATGTTAGAAGACAACTCTGCTCCTGGTGAATATCTGCCATTAATGGGAATTGGTGCAGATGCTGTTCATCCGAATGAATACAAAAATGCTGCATTAGCTCTTGGCGGTACAGGTAATACAGAGGTTAATGATGAAGGTGTGATTGTCAGCAGAACTTATGGTCCAACTATAGTAGAAATGGCCAGTGCTTATACTACATTAGCCAATAAAGGGACCCATGTTGATGCATTCCTTATTGAACGAATTGAAAACAAAAATGGTGAAGTGATCTACCAACATGAATCTGAAGCGACAAAAGTGTTCACTCCTGAAACTGCTTATATGACAGTTGATATTCTTAGAGGAGTTATGGAGAACAGTACTGTGAAAGGTACTGAAGATTTATTGAATTTCTCTGCAGATATTGCCGGAAAAACCGGAACATCTAATGATCGAGAAGATATTTGGTTTATTGGTATGACCCCTACAGTAACATTAAGTACTTGGATGGGTTATGACGTAGACAATATCTCCATCGAAACTGAAAACGGCGTTCACCCAAGTAAAAGAAATCTCAACTTTTGGGCTAGGTTAATGAATGCTGTGTATGAAAATAATTCTACTTTGATAGGTACGGATAAAACCTTTGTTCAACCAGAAGGCATCGTGACAGATACCATATTGGCTGAAACTGGTATGAAGTCTGGGGAGATTACAGTCCCAGCTGGTTCAGTTGCAGCAGCCCAACAGTCAGAATTGCAATATGCAAAATTTGAAGAAAGAGATTCAAACACAACTCCTTCCAGTTGGTTGCAAGATGGATCTAAAGTATCTATTTCTGGGCAAACGAAACAAGAGATTTTTGCAAGTGATAAAGTTCCAGGTACGACCACTTATGATTTCTTAATTGGTAGCCCAGCTCATATCCAAAATGCTTTTTGGAAATCAAAAGCTGGATCTGGTGCTCAGCCACCATCTAGTGAAGAGAACGAAACGGAATCTGAAGAAACATCTCCTGATGATGAAAACAGCGAAGAGTAGATTAAACTGAAAAAGCCGACCTTGGAATTTACCAAGGTCGGCTTTTTTGGATGATTAATTCTCTGAACGAGTCGTTCCTCTATTAGCTACATGATGAGGCAAGACAATTGTTTTTTCATCTGTTTCTTCCTTGTTCATCAATTTAGTCAACAGTCTCATTGCTACCGCACCAATATCATATAGAGGTTGAGTAATAGTACTTAATTTTGGACGTGTCATTTCAGTCAATTTAGAATTATTTGCTGTTACAATTTCAAAATCTTCTGGTACTTTAACGCCTCTGTCCAGTGCACCATTCAAGATACCTACAGCTAATTCGTCATCTCCAACAAATGCAGCTGTAGCACCAGATTCAGCTAACTTAGTAAAGACTTCTTCTCCAGTAGTAAATGTATATTCTGATTCAAATACTAAACTTTCATCGTATTCCATATTAGCTTTTTCTAATGCTTCTTTGTATCCAGCTAAACGATATACACCATTGATCGGTTCAGTTTGCAACCCAGAAACAAAAGCAATTCTTTCATTACCGGATTTAATCAATTCTGTGACTACTTCTTCTGTCGCATTTTTGTAATCAATGTTTACACTGCCCATTTGATCATCAGGATCTACAGTTCCAGCTAAAACAACTGGGGTTTTAGAACGGGAAAATTCAGCTCTCATTTCATCTGTGATTTTGTGACCCATGTAGATGATTCCATCTACTTGTTTTGCAAGTAAGGTGTTTAACACTTGAACTTCTTTTACATCGTTTTGGTCTGAGTTAGCTAAAATAATATTGTATTTGTACATAGTTGCAATATCATCGATCCCTCTTGCTAAAGAAGAAAAATACAGATTCGTAACGTCTGGTATAATAACTCCTACAGTCGTTGTTTTCTTGCTTGCTAAACCTCGTGCTACGGCATTTGGACGATAATCCAAGCGATCAATAACATCCAAAACTTTTTTTCGTGTAGTAGGTTTTACATTCGGGTTGCCGTTAACAACACGAGAAACAGTTGCCATTGAAACATTTGCTTCACGAGCAACATCATAGATTGTAATTGTTTGTTTTTCCATTATAAGTATCTCCTTTAAATTCAGTTCTGTTCACTTTTTTATCTCACTTTTCAATATGTATAATCTACCAAATCTATCATAATATTGCAAGCGGTTTACATTTATTTTCATGAAAATTTCACAATTGTTTTCAGACAGCGGTTTCAATTGTTCTTTTAAAGTAGTTATCTGGCCTATTTTAATGCTACAATAAGATAGAAAAACAAGTTCTCTAGAAAGTAGGTCATTAAAATGTTAAAACAATTAGAACTATTGCAAGAATGGTTGGAAGAAGAAAATAAAGAAGCAGTTTTTATCAATGATCCAGGAAACGTAGCTTACTTTAGTGGTTACGAAAGTGAACCGCATGAAAGAATTTTAGCTCTGATGGTTTTAAAAAACGCTTCTCCTTTTCTTTTTGTACCAGCTTTAGAAAAAGAAGATGCTTTGAATAGTGCATGGGAGTATGATGTATTTGACTACTTAGACCATGAAAACCCGTGGGAATTGATTCGCCAAGCGGTTGAACAGCGGGCAGGATCTTTAACAACCTTAGCTATTGAAAAGGAGTTTTTGACTGTTGCTCGTCTAGAACAATTGCAAATGGTATTCCCTAAAGTAAATTTTTCAGATGCTACTCCTAAAATCCAAGGGATGAAATTAATCAAAACAAAAGATGAAATACAAAAAATGAGTGAAGCTGGAAAATGGGCTGATAAAGCTTTAGAAATTGGGTTTAAAGCGATTAAAGAAGGTATTCAAGAACAAGAAATCGTAGCTGAAATTGAATACGAATTAAAAAAAATGGGTATCAAAAATATGAGTTTTGAAACAATGGTATTAACCGGAGACAATGCTGCTAGTCCACATGGTGTTCCTGGAAATCGACGTATTCAAAAAAATGATCTTGTTTTATTCGATTTAGGGGTTGTGCACGATGGGTATACCAGTGACGTGACACGTACTGTTGCCTTCGGAGAACCTAGTGAAAAAGCTCGAGAAATCTATGAGATTGTTTTAAAAGCGAATGAAGCGGCAATAGCAGCGGTCAAACCAGGGGTAACCGCTGGAGAACTCGATAAAATCGCCAGAGACATTATCACTGATGCCGGTTACGGTAAATATTTTAATCATCGATTAGGACACGGTTTAGGAAGCAGCGTACATGAATTTCCTTCCATTATGGAAGGAAACGATTTAGTGATTCGGGAAGGTATGTGTTTTTCTATTGAGCCAGGTATTTATGTTCCCGGTGTTGCCGGTGTTAGAATTGAAGATTGTGTATATGTAACTGCCGATAGTTGTGAAGTATTTACACATACTCCTAAAACATATACTAGTATTTCATAAAATACTGACTTTAAGAACATCAAAAAAGAGAAGCGGATTTTTAGTCCCGCTTCTCTCTTTTGATGTTCTAAATGAATCGTTAAATCCCTACATTTGTATTAGTAGTTTTTTCCCCATCACTATTTTCTTTTGTCTGTTCGGTACTAGTGTTGGTTGTACGATAATCAGGGTCTTCTTTTGCTTTTTCTTGATCATAATCGAAATCCATTGTAGCTCTTTCGACTTCTTTTTTCATATTATCAGAAGTAAATTGAGGCATTTCTTTTGCTTTTTCCATGTCAGAAATGACTTTTTCATTTTCTGTTTGGAAGTCTTCTTTTGCTTCTGAGCCTTTTTCTTTCATTTCATCCGTAGCATCTTTCACTTCAGACTGGATATCTTTTAAATCTTCTTTCGCTTCTTGTGTACTTGAAGACATTTGACTCTTCATTTTATTGGCTGTATCTTTCAAACTGATTTTAATGTCATCTGTTGCATTTACTGCAACATCTTTCATTTCAGTTCCTTTTTCTTTTGCAATTTGTGAATATTCTTTAGCTGTTCCTTTAGCCTTATCAGCTTGGTCAGAAAGATCTGATCTCAATTCTTTCCCTGATTTAGGTGCAAATAACAGTGTAGTCGTTGCAGCAGCTGCTGCTCCTAAAATTGCTCCTAATAAAAATCCGCCTTTTTTACTCATACATTATCCATCCTTCCCAGTTTTGATCTCAGTATTGATTAGTTTGATTCTTTTTTATTTTTTCTTTTGCGATTCATGTTCATCGCTGTCTTACCTACTTTTGTTGCCACTCCTGTTTGTGCAGTACGTTTCGTCACTCCTGTAACACGATCCGTTAAGTTACGTGTTGAAGAGTTTAAACTTGAAACAGAAACCCCCAAATCTCCAATAGCTTGGAATAAAGGATCTGTTTTGCCCAGCTTGCCATTTACGTCATCTAAGGTAGTGTTGGATTTATTCAATAACCCCTCTACTTCGATTAATAAATTATCCGCATCTTTAGTAATGACACGAAGACTGGAATTCGCTTCCTTAACTGTGCTGGAAACTTCTCCCATAATTTTTGATACTTTAAGCAAGACAATCACTAAAAAGACCACTAATACTGCAAATGCAACTGCAGCAATTAATGCAGCAATTTCTCCACCTGTCATATGAATCCCTCACTTCCTATAAATTTTATCGTGTTATTTTTTAATAGAAGCTTGTGTGACTTATACAATTGAGCCAGCTATTAAAAAACGTTTTCCTATTCGAATATAGAATACCATTTAAAAAAAAGGACTTCAAACAATACGAAATGGAATACACAAAAAAATTTATTATTTTTTTCTTACTTAATCAGATACTCATTTTTCCCCTTTATAAAATGCGGTTTTTAGAAGTTAAAACTCGGTTGGTTTTATTTATCGCCTTTTTTTGTTAAGATATAAATCAATGTGAGTTAATTTTTAACGAGGTGAAGAAAATTGGATGAAAGTAACGTTACAGATAATGTAGTAAATGAGGTAGTAGAAAAAACAAGTCTCTTTAATCAATATTGGAATTCCATTGATTGGAATGAAGTAATCAGTAATGTTTTGACTACTGCAATTCAAATTATTTTTTTCCTAATATTATTTTACATTGTGAAAAGAATTGGAGATTTTTTAATCAGCCAAGCTTTCACTAGATATAGGAAAAAAGAGAGCATTACTATCAATCGACTGAATACATTAAATAGTCTATCAAAAAATCTTTTTCATGCATTACTAGGATTTCTAGTAGCTTATTCTGTTTTAACTGTCTTAGGTGTACCTGTCGGATCCTTATTGGCTGGAGCTGGAGTGATCGGGTTAGCCTTATCTTTAGGTGCTCAAGGTTTTGTTAGTGATATCGTAAACGGATTTTTCTTGTTGCTTGAAAAACAATTGGATGTCGGAGATGTGGTCGAATTGGATACCGTTTCAGGTACCGTTGTCGACGTAAATTTAAAAACTACTCAAGTCAAAAGTTTCGATGGAACGCTGAATTACGTACCCAACCGTTACATTACTATTGTCAGCAATAAATCACGCGAGGACATGCAAGTAATGATCAATATCCGTTTATACCCTGTTGCAGATGTCCAAAGAGTTTCTAGTGTCATTCAAGAGGTTAATGAACGTTTAGTACCTCAATACCCTGAAATTACTGAAGAACCATCTTACACAGGTCTCATTGATATCGGAGATGGACAAACAGGGATTCGAATTACCATGTATACATTGAATGGTCAGCAATATAGTGTTCAACATAGCTTTTTCCAAGAGTATGTTACCAGCTTATCGGAAGCCGGTATAGAAATACCTATAACGACTTTTAATATGAAAGCTTAAAAAAATACTCAAACCGTCAGCAATAGACAGTTTGGGTATTTTTTTGATCTCTTTTACAATACATGATTTCCTTTTTGCTCTAAAAAGTCGCTAACCGTTTGGATTGCAAAGGGAATAGCTGATTCGTCAGGCGACATTTGAGGGTGATGCAATCCAAAAGGAGTGTCTACCCCCAACCAGAACATCGTTCCAGGAACCTTGTCTAATAAGTAACCGAAATCTTCTCCTGTCATGGCTGTTTCTGCTTCTTGAAAATGAACACCTTCTTTGTTTTCCATAAATTCAATAAACTCAGCCGTTTCTTTGGGGGAATTGATGACCGGCAAGTAACCATACATATTTAAGTCCACATCTACTTTACACTGATAAGTCATTTCGATTCCTTTAGCAATTTCTCTGAACCTTTTTTGAACCATATAGCTCATATCTTTGGTCAAAGCTCGGATCGTTCCTTCAATGTTGGCATGGTCACTTATCACATTGCCGGCGGTTCCGCCATGAAATGATCCTAATGTCACTACTGCTCCTTCTATCGGATTGACATTGCGACTCACGATTGTTTGCACTTGATTGACAAACTGACTCGCGGCTACGATCATATCGTTTGTTGTTTGAGGATACGCTGCATGTCCTCCTACACCTTTAAAAGATACTTTTACATCACACGTAGAAGCAAAAAGAGTCCCCACTTTAGTAGAGATGGATCCTACAGGTTGATTAGGATCTACATGCAATGCATAAAATTCATCTGGCATCCAGTCGTTTAAAAAGCCTTTGTCATAATAAATTTTGGCTCCGCTAACTGTTTCTTCTGCTGGCTGAAAGAAGAACACTAAATGATCTTTAGTTGGGTGATCACTAAAATAAGACAATAACCCTAACGCAATAGACATATGTACGTCATGTCCACAGGCGTGCATTCTTCCTGCATGCGCTGATTCAAAAGCTAAATCTGTTTGTTCTACCACCGGCAGCCCATCGATATCCGTTCTCCAGCCAATGGTTCTTTTTCCTTCTGTTCCTCTGACACGCACCAAAATAGCTGTTTCATCTGTTTGTATTTCTAAATGCTCACTTGACAGCTGGTGGATAACGTTCAGTAAATATTCATATGTTTTGTACTCTTGCAGTCCTATTTCAGGAATCAAGTGCAAATCTCTTCTTATCTTAATAAATGGATCTAAGTTATTCATTAATGGCAATTCTCCTTGTTAAATCTTTTATATAAACGATAGGATCCTACTTTTTAAATAGACAGGCAAAACTTAAAAAAGCCCGCCTCTAATGAGGCGGTTATTTCGAAGTTTGGTTACATCTAAGAAATTAGTTCAGTATCGTCTCTTCTTTTTCGTGAACATCATAATGGTGTTCGAATTCATGCATCAAATGATTCACCGATTTCAATATTTCTCTTCTGGTAATAATACCTGAGAACTTATTCTCATTGTCTACCATACAAATAAAAGGATTATCTACAAGCAAGTGCAGCATATCTTCCAATTCATAATCCTCATCTAAAAGAGCGAAATCCGTTCTCATGACTTCCCCTACTTTCAGCACATCCAGCTGATCGTAGTGCATTTGACGAACCCCAGTGATAGCTTCCATAATAAGAGGGATTGAAATCAATCCTCTCACATGCGATTGTTTATCTAACACTACAATTACATTAAAACCGATTTTTGTTAACACGAGTAAAGCATGACTTAGATTATTTTCCATTTGTACATGAGCCACTTCACTAGCGGGGACTAAGAAATGGTCCTGATTTTCTAAAAACATCGCTTGGATTTTACTTCCAATCATTGATTGTTTCCTCCTATAAAGCACATTCTGCCCTTCATATTTTATAACAAAATGACACAAAATCCTATTTTTTCGAGTTAACTTTAGAAAATTTTAGAAAATTAGTTGTATTTACATTTAAAGACCATTTTCAGCTTCGCGTAAAATGCACCACTAAATCATCCAGTAGCTTATGTTCACGATCGTAGTAAGTAACAGTTACCTCTTTTTCTGCTATATCCATTATCGCATAAGTCTTAATATTGTATCTCCCCCTTGGTTGTAAAATACTTCCTGGATTCAACAAGATGATATTTCCTCTTTTTTCGACTCCTAGTTCATGAGAGTGTCCAAAAAAAGCAAAATTCGCATGAACTTCTTTGGCAGCCTTTAAAAGAGGGTTCATGGTAGATTTTACATCAAGAAAATGTCCGTGAGCCATAAAAAAGCGTTCATTCTCAACATCTATCACTTGCTCCAATTTTAATTCCGTATCAAAATCCATATTTCCTTTCACCGTTACAAAAGAGTCCCAAATTTCATCTGTTGCTTCTAACTCAGAATCTCCACAATGAAACATCCGATCCATTTTATCCTGATACAATTCTTTTAATTCTACCAGCACATCTCTATCTCCATGGCTATCACTAACAACGAGTATTTTCATTACCTGATTCTCCTCATCTGTCGATATTCGAAACCCACTCATCCCATACTTTTTCCAATTCTTGTAAAGCTTTCGCACGATGACTGATCGCATTTTTCTCATCTTCTGTCATTTCTGCCATTGTTTTATCCTTATCGGCTACATAAAATAACGAATCGTAGCCAAATCCATTATCACCTCTAGGAATAGACAGTATTTGTCCTTCTACTTCCCCCTCGACCACTAAGCTTTCTTTTCCTGGAGCTGCTAATGCAAGTGTACAATGAAATTGAGCCGTTCGTTCTGCTGGCGGTATATGAGTCAATTCATGCAGCAACTTAGCATTGTTTGCAGCATCACTCTTCATTTCTCCAGCAAATCGTGCAGAATAAACACCCGGATTGCCATTAAGAAAATCTACTTTCAATCCAGAATCATCTGCCAGTACCATTATATTGAATTTTTCAGCAATCGTTTCAGCTTTTAACAACGCGTTCTCAGCAAATGTAACTCCTGTTTCTTCCACATCTGGAATTTCTGGATAATCCAACAATGTTTTAATCGTAAAACCTTTTGCAGCAAACAGACTCTCAAATTCAGAAGCTTTGCCTTTATTTCTAGTAGCAATAAGGATTTCTTTACTTGCTGTAGTTAACGGATAGTCTGTCAATTTATGATTCATTCGTTTGCCCTCTCTGATCGCTTTGTTTTGCAGCTTGATCAATTCTTTAATCCCTTTTTTTCCTAATTCCATCATTTCAAACATCTCATCTTGAGAAAAAGCTGTTTTTTCTCCGGTACCTTGAATTTCGGAGAATTTACCACTTGAGGTCATCACAAAATTCATATCTACCGCAGCAGCACTATCTTCAAGATAGTCTACGTCTAACACTATTTGATCATTTGTCAGCATACCAACACTTATGGCTGCAATATTCTCTGTAATTGGATTTTCTTTTAGTACTCCTTGATCCAACAATTGTTGGATGGCTAAATTCAAAGCCACAAAACCACCTGTGATACTAGCTGTTCTCGTTCCGCCGTCTGCTTGAATCACATCGCAATCGACCACGATCGAGCGTTCTCCTAATTTTTCTAAGTCTACCACTGAGCGTAAAGAACGGGCTATCAATCGTTGGATTTCCATCGTTCTCCCATTTATTTTACCTCTTGCGGCATCTCGTTGTTTTCTTTCTTGCGTAGCTCTGGGAAGCATACTATATTCTGCATGGACCCATCCACTATGCTGACCTCGTACAAAGCGAGGAACCTTATTTTCTACTGTTGCAGTACAGATAACTTTTGTTTTTCCAACTGAAATCAATACAGATCCTTCTGGATGGATCAAATAGTTGGGTTCAATAATGACTTCTCTCATATCATGTAGTTTTCTTCCATCTTTACGCATAAACAGACCCCTTTATTAACCTTCAAATGCTATTTTTTTATTAGTCCGCTGTACCTAATCGGATTTTTTCGACTTCTAAGTGGACTGCTCCCAGCCACTGAGAAGCGATGTCATGAAACATCTGCTTGGATCCTGTAGTATAAAATTTGCGCTCACTTACGCTGTTTTTTTTGCTTTCTTCTGCTAAATTAAAGTAATCTAATATCGTACTCACTTCACTGATCGTCTCAGCACCAGAATCAATCAGCGTAACTTTTTCTCCCATCACATTTTGAATGATTGGACGCAATAAAGGATAATGTGTACATCCTAAGATCAAGGTATCTAATTGCTTATTTTTTAATGTTTTCAGCGTTTCAGCAACTACTTTTTTAGCTATCGCGCTTCTAAATTCATTACTTTCTACTAATGGCACAAATTTTGGACAAGCTAAACTAGTCACATTGACTTCTTTATCTTTAGAGCGGATCAAATTTTCGTACATTTTGCTTTTTACAGTTCCTTCTGTACCGATAATTCCTACCCGGTCATTTGCCGTAGCTTTAATAGCAGCTCGACTTCCTGGCAAAATCACGCCGATTACTGGAATAGCCAGTTTCTTTTTAATGTCTTCTAATGCAACCGCTGTAGCTGTGTTGCAAGCTATTACCAGCATCTTAATATCTTTGCTCAGCAAAAACTGAGTCATTTCCCAAGTAAACTGTAGGATTTGTTCTTGCGGCCTAGGACCATAAGGACAGCGAGCTGTATCTCCAACGTAATAAATAGATTCATTCGGCAATTGACGCATAGCTTCTTTTACAACCGTTAAACCGCCCACACCTGAATCTATAAAACCTATTGCTTGTTTTGTCATATTTTAACAACCTTTATATAAATTATACTGCTTTAGTGTTTATTGTCCCTTTTTTAACATAAAAATTCAAGTCTATATCGATTTCTTTAGGCAGTTATTTTTATTTTTTAGCTCTTTTCAATTGTTGAATTACTTTTGTCAATCTCTTCTTTTTTCCTTTCACCTGTATAAAAAAAAGTAGGCTTCTTATATCAATCCATGTATAATAATGAATGAAACTATTGAGGTGAAGACATTGGGAAAGAAATTAAATCGCGAAGAACTTAATCTTGAGTCAGCAAATGTACCCGTTAATTTATTTGGTCATGAATTAATTCGATCTGAATTACTGACCAATCTATTAGGCAAAGATGCAGAATCGATTTTATATTGGGCTGGTAAAGAATTGGCTAGAAATCACCCTTTAACCAGTTATGAAGAGATCGTTCATTTTTTTGAACAAGCTTCTTTTGGTTCTCTTACTTGCACTAAAGAAAAACGGAGTTCTCATACATATATATTATCAGGCGAAATCATTGATTTGCGTTTAGCAAGCAAAGACTCTGTTTTCTCATTAGAAGCCGGCTTTTTAGCTGAACAGATGCAGCAGATAACTGAAATGTATACAGAAGCTTTTGCTGAAGTCATCAAAAATAAAGAAGTTGTCATCACCCTAAAATGGGATAAATCAGATTCAGTTGACAGCAACGAATAACCAAAAATACCAGCAAAAGGCTTAACCTTCTGCTGGTATTTTTTCATCTCTTCCGTATACTATACTTTTTGTTGAGCTCTCATAGATTTAATAGATGTTTTCATCGTTTTAAACATACCTGCATCAGAATAAATCAAGACACTTGAGCGGTAAAGCAGCAGTGACAACCAAGTAGTCAACAGTACAAATACTATCAACACTACAATGGATATGATAACCCCTGTACTTGTGACCGTATCACTCGCAACTCTAAATGGCATAATAAATGATGTAAACAAAGGAATATACGAACCTATTTTTACAATCATATGGGTAGGATTATAAAAGGCAAACATTCCTGCGTAAAACCCTGCAAGTGATAAGAAGACGATTGGAGTAACAGCTTTTGAAACATCTTCTACTTTTGACACAAGAGAGCCTAGGAAAGCTGCGAGAATAGCGTAGAGAACGATTCCTAGGATAAAATAAGCTAACGACGTTCCCACTAATCCTTGGAAAATAGCAGAGATATCGATTCCTTGAAGCAAATCTTGGACAAAATTCAGTTGTAAAGCGATCAATCCCAGTACAACGTATATCGCGATTTGTGTAAAACAAATGAGTACAATCGCCACTAATTTCCCAAAGAAATGAACGGTTGAAGAAACACTGGACAGAATAACTTCCATGATTCGCGTTCCTTTTTCAGAAGCAATTTCTTCTCCAATAATGCTGGAATAGGTCATGATAAACATGAATACTGCAATCCCCACAGCATAAGCGCTCCCCATACGTAAAGCGTCTTCAGCACTCTCTGTTGTGGTGATTCCTCCACCTTCAAATTCAATCCGCGTTTGTTCAAGTGTTGCCGGTGTTAAAATACTGGCAATATCTTCTTGCGTCAACCCTAGATTTTCGGCTTGCTGAATCTGTTGAATCGAAGACAAAACCCCAGTTAGATAGTAAGTATCCACATCTTGGCTGTTTGGTGAGTAGACATAATTTCCTTGATACAATCCATTTTCTTCTTCTACGATTAGATAACCGTCTAGTTCTTCAGCTTCCATAGCGGTTTCCGCATCTTCAACCGTGGCAATAGCAGTGTTGACCTCAAATTGTTCTTCCTCAGCTTGAAAAACAGCTTGTACTTGTTGGTCATCTGATAGTACAGCAATCTCAGGTATTCCGCCATTTTCTGACTCAGAAACAAAATAAATGATAGCTGCAATGACTAACAAAATAATAATAGGTGCAAAAACCATTGATATAAAACCTAACGACTTGACATTTTTTCGATAAACTTCACCGACTATAACCCAAAATTTATTCACCCGGTTCACCAGCTTTCAATTTAAAAATTTCTTCTAATGTGGGAGGTTGTTGGCTAAAAGTTGGAATAAAGCCATCTTTCGTTACAACATCAAAAATCTGTTTCCCATACGAAGCATCTTCTAAATCCAATAAATAAACGCCCTCATTAGTGGTTTTGACACTTTTCACTCCGGGAAGTTCACTTAACTCTTGTTGACTCATAGGCGTTTCCAAGAATAGTTTTGTACGGCCAAATTGTTCTCGTATTTCTTTTACCGTGCCTTTCAAGACCACTGATCCATCACGCAGCATCAATAAATGATCGCAGATTTCCTCTACATTATTCATGTTGTGACTTGAAAAAATAACACAGGCCCCTTGTTGACGCAATTCTTTGATCCCTTCTTCTAAAATACCTGCATTCACCGGGTCTAATCCACTGAATGGTTCATCTAGAATAACTAATTTGGGTTCATGAAGTAACGTCGCGATCAATTGAACTTTTTGTTGATTCCCTTTAGACAACGATTTTACTTTATCCGTTTTTTTCCCTTTTACCTGAAATTTTTCCATCCACATATCGATCAGTGATTTTACTTCTTTTTTGCTTTTCCCGCGTAAACGACCAAAATAAATCAGCTGATCTTCAATCGTTACTTTAGGATACAACCCTCTTTCTTCCGGTAAATAACCAATAATATCATAATCAGCTTTTGTCAGCGGTTCCCCGTTCCATAAAATTTCTCCAGAATCTGACGTTAAAAAATCGAGAATCAAACGGAATGTAGTTGTTTTCCCAGCTCCATTTTGGCCGATCATTCCTAAAATCTCGCCTTCTTTAATTGTAAAGCTAACATCGTCAACGGCCATCAATGGGCCAAATGTCTTTTTTAAATGTTTGGCTTCTAACATATTTTATTCCTCCATTCACTAAATTAAATCTTACCTATGTACATTTTCAATAGTAGCATACCTATTTAAGTTTCAAAAATATTTCCTATATTTTTTCATGATATCTGTCAAATATTTTGACCTTCATCATGAAGTTGGTTAGAATAAGATGAACTTAACTTATTTATCGCAAGATTATTATTTAGAGGAGAATGCACATGGACAATCAACAGAAAGTTATGGATTCAAAAAGTGGCTTTCCACAATTTATGGCAAGTATCTATGCTTGGATGGCTGGAGGAATTTTGCTTAGTGCTTTAATGGTTTACTTATTACTTTATACTTATACGCCGATTGCTAACGCGTTTTGGAATTTGATGACCGCCACAAATGGAATGGCTTTTTATGGTTTCATTATTTTAGAATTAGTTTTGGTATTCAGTTTTCGCTTTAATCCCGAAAAAGTGAAAAGCCCAGCAAATTATGCTGTGAAATTTATTTTGTATTCTATTGTGAACGGTATGACATTAACGCTCGTCTTATTAGCTTATACAACAGCTAGTATTCTAAATGCTTTCGTTTCTACATTTGCACTATTCGCTGTTATGAGTTTAATTGGTTTTGTAACTAAGAAGGATCTATCTTCATTAGGTGGAATCTTGATGAGCATGTTGCTTGGATTAATCATTGCTTCACTAGTAAATCTATTTTTCTTACAAAGTACTGCCGCTGATTTCATTCTTTCCATTATCACAGTTCTCATTTTTGTGGGTCTAACAGCCTATGATACGCAAAAATGTAAAAAAGTTTACAGTTACTATGGAGGAACAGCCCTTGCCAGCAGCGTGGCCATTGGATGCTCTCTAGAATTATACTTAGATTTCATTAATATTTTCTTAGCTATTTTGCGTATTTTTGGAAAACGCAGATAAATAAGAGCTAAAATCACTCATTAAAGCAAAAAAATAAAGGAAAGGGAAAAATCCCTTCCTTTATTTTTTTGCATATTAGCGCCATGCTCTGCTCTCTGGTTTCAAACGAGCTGCGCAAAGCAGACCATACGCCTATCAATTCATCCCCAACTGTCAGGAAAGTACCTCTGGCTGTTAGGGATGAGTTTATATTCGATGGTCTAAACGCTTTGCTCCGCTCTCTGCTTTTAAACGAGCTGCGCATGGCAGCTCTCTCTACCAAAACACTCAAGGCGACTGTTAGGAAAAACCACCTAACTGTCGCCTTGGGTGTTTTGTCCGGTGAGCTGAACGACATGCTCCGCTCTCTATAAATAATATAAATTTTCTGATGGGTAAGCTGGGTCGCTAGTGACGTCAATGCCTAATTTCCGCAAAACTTGTTCATCGTCGCTGTTCAGCATCACTGTGGAATGAGCTTGCACTCCATTTAATTGAGCTAATTTGCTGTAAGCCAATTGAGCCATTGGGTTGGTCACGGCACTGATGGCTAATGCGATCAGTATTTCACTGGCTTTCAAAGTCGGCAGTTTACTGTGCAGATCATTTTTTTTCATATTTTGAATGGTCTCTAAAATCATTGGCGATAATAAATGGATGTCGTCTGAAATATTCGCCAATTCTTTGATCGAATTTAGAATGGCTGCTGAACTAGAATCCATCAAAGGCGTAGTTCTTCCTGTAATTACTCTGCCATCTTGCAACTCAAAAGCAATGACAGCTTGTATATCATTGGTATCTGAATGTTTTTTAACTTTTTCTGCATATCTGCGAGCTGGTCCCACAGGAACACGATCTAATTGTTTTAATTCTACTTCTTCCATAATCAGTTTCATCCGATTCAAGACTTCTTCATCCGCCAGACCTTTTTTAAAATCGGCTTCCGTCGCAAAGCTTCTGCGGATAATTTCTTGTTTAGAGGCTTCTTTTACTACCTCATCATCAATGATCCCAAATCCAACTCGGTTGACACCCATATCGGTTGGAGATTGAAAAACAGATTCTTTTCCAGTAATTTTTTCAATGATTCGTTTGATAACAGGGAACGTTTCTAGATCCCGATTGTAATTTACCGCAATTTCATTGTATTTTTCATAGTGAAAGTTATCAATCATATTGACATCTTTTAAATCTACCGTAGCTGCTTCATAAGCAATATTTAAAGGGTGTTTCAAAGGGACATTCCACACTGGAAAAGTCTCAAATTTAGAATAGCCGGCTATTTTCCCGTGACGACGTTCATGATACAACTGATTCAAGCTGGTTGCTAATTTCCCACTTCCTGGGCCTGGTGCCGTAACTACCACGATCGGTTTAGTTGTGGGGATATAAGCATTTTTCCCAAATCCTTCTTCGCTGACGATCACATCTAAATTGGATGGATACCCTTCAATGGATTCATGAGTATAGACTTTGATGTCTCTTCGCTCCAATTTGTTGATGAACATCTTTGTAGACGGCTGACCATGGTATCGTGTAATAACCACACTATTTACTTCCAATTCATATTCTCTCAATTCATCGATCAAACGGAAGACATCCATATCATACGTAATACCGTAATCGCCCCGAATTTTATTGCGTTCAATATCTCCAGCATAAACACAAATAATAATTTCAGATTTATCTTTCAACTTTTGCAGCAACTTGATTTTTGCATCTTCATCAAATCCAGGCAAGACACGCTTAGCATGCTTATCCCCAATCAATTTACCACCAAACTCTAAGTATAACTTATCGTAATTATTCACTCGTTCTAAGATATATTTTGTTTGCTCCTCGATATATTTTTGCGGATCAAATCCTAATTTTTCCATATAAACCCTCCATATATTATCCACTCAATCCTCTTTATATTGTGAAGACTGGATTACTTGTGTACTATCGCTATTTTCTCCAAAAATAAAAAATAGAGCTTTTTTATCAGCTCTAATTTATACGCATCTCGAAAACTCGGTTTTCTATACGTTTTAACCTTACCTTATTTTCAACTATTCATAAAAACCGATTTTATCGCCCTTATCTATTATAGTATCTTTAGCTGAAGATTCAATGATTTTTTAAAAAAGATATAGCGAACAAATTAAATAATCCAGCACGATTTATAGATCATGAGCAAACTGTTGAAAAGACAACTTGCCCTCTCCATGTTCAGATTCTCCGTGGCCTCGAGTATCTAATGCAATCACAGTATAAAAATGACTAAAAAAAAGTTATTTGGTGTTGAAAAACAGAAGAACTTTCTCCATTTCCATGCAGCAACAACAAAGGCAGTCCTTTTCCCGACACGCAACAGTATAATTCCCATTATCTGTTGGAATATAAAGTGATTTCATGACTCTTCTCCTTTTTCACACAGTATAAAGTATCTCTTGTCACGTTCCAAACAAAAAAATCCCGTTATGAACAAGTACATTTGTTCATAACAGGATTCTTCTCCTTTAGAAAAATCAAAAGTTCACGTTTAAAACGATCTCGTTTAAGATAGTCGATTTCTCTCCCTTTTTATGCACGAAAATAGCCCGTTCTGGAGATAATGCATTTAAATCACTAATAGACAATTGATTTCTACGCAACACATACTCCAATGGACAATCCAATTGACCGTCTGCATTTTCAATCAAATCTTCCGCGCATACGGTTAATGTCCGCGTCACTTTATTTCCTTCAAAAATCATCTCATATTTATCTACAGCTTCATCTAATACTTGTTCATTCATAGCTTGACGCCTCCCATAATACTAAAAAAATGAGAAATTTGAATTTTGACTGTTTTACCATTCTTCTCTGCATGCTTATAACCTTTAATTACCTGTTTCCTATGTACCGAAACAGAAAAAATGTCCTTTTTTGACGGTGTCTTTTCAACAAACGAACAGTACGAAAGATGGTGTTTCTATGGATTTATCATTTTTATGAACCAATTATAGCAAATTAGTATAGAAAGTATACTTTTTTTTAGAGACGTATTAATTTTGTCACAAATATATGGACAATTCTTTTCGAAATTTATATTCAAGGTCAATTTTAATAAATACTGATTAATAGTACTATGCTATAGAATTCCTTACAGTCCAATATATCTAAATTCTTCATCATCTAAGGTTGGTAGAAAATCTAAGTTGCTTAAATACTAACTTCTCGAAATTTATGGAGGGATCAAGATTACTGGTAGCCATGTAAAGGCTGCAAGCAAGGAGGCGCTAGTGGCATGTACCTATCCTTGTCTGTTCTCCGCTTCGATGCACATACCGTATCCGTACGTAGCTAAAAATCCAATGCTTCGGCACCCTCCAAGCAGCCCTATGGCTCTCACCCAATAACCTCGTTTCCTTCAGTGCTTTCCTCACCAACGCCATAAAATAGGTAGCCTTTATTATATCATCGACTAAACAAAAAAACGCTCTCGACTAATGAATGAACGGCTCATTAGTAAGAGCGGATTTGCTTTATAGATATTTGATCCTAATGGGATAAGACAATTTTATAAAATTGTCATTGGAAATGATTCTATTTTTATTTTTTTGCAGTTTTTCAATTATTATTCTATTCCTTTTTGATAGTAAATAGGCTCTGTTATTTGAAAGTCAGTGGCTTTAATCCAAGCAAGTATTTGTTCTCCAAGAATACCTGCCATACTGGAAGAAGCAAGTATTTGTTCTTTTGTGATGTGATTGACATGAACCCCAGAAGTGATAACGCAATGCCCTGGAATTTCTTCTTTGATCAGTAAAGCAATTTTTTTGCTAAGACATCATCTTTATGAAAACGCCCTGAATGGCTGGGAAATCGGATAGTTTCTAATTCCGATTCTTGGGTAAAGGTAGTAATGGTACCAATATGAGGGGTCTCCCCTCCAGTAATCGAAATAATCAGATCTTTTCCAATTACTTTTACACTAGCTTGCATAGAATAATTTTCCATAGTAGTATGAAAGTATTTCTCTTCCACTGCCATGCTTATTCTCCTTTCCAACGCCCTCCAGTAGTATTCTCAATTCCTAATGAATCTAAAATTTTCATAGAATGATGATCAACTAAATCTTGGATCGTTTTGGGTTGATTATAAAAAGCAGGAATAGGTGGAATAATTTGAACACCCAATTTTGCTAATCTAGTTAAATTTTCTAGATGAATTGCACTCAATGGCGTTTCTCTAGGTACCAATATTAATTTGCGTTGCTCTTTCAAAGTTACATCCGCTGCACGAGTAATTAAGTTATCACCCAATCCAAGGGAAATAGCGGCTACTGTCCTCATACTAGCAGGTATAATGACCATGCCATCAGTTAAGAAAGATCCGCTTGCAATTGCAGCACCCAAATCATTCACAGAGTAATGATAATCAAATAAATCTCTCATTTCACGTAAAGTCATATCTGATTCCTGTCTTAAATTTTCACCAGCCCAAGTACTGATCACTCCATGAGTCTCCACATCAGGAATCTCTTTTAGTTTTTTAATTAAGTCAACTGCATAAATCATTGCAGAAGCTCCACTTACACCAATCACTATTCTTTTTTTACGATTCACTATAAAAAGTCACTTCTTTCATTGATTTAAAAACAGTCTACATATCGTTAATTTATTACATTTTATTTTTGTGATAATTCTACAAATTTAAAATTATTCTCTTACTTAAGGTATTTTTCCCAATCTTCAACTTCTTTGAATTGAGCTCGTACAAATATTTCTTTCATATCAAATGGTACAGTACCATCAAGAATAGTCTTAGAACTCATACCACGGAACCGAATCGTTGACGGATTGTATTGAGGTAACTCGGATGGATCTAATGGATGATTACGCATGCCTGAAAGGACCATAATATCTTTATCTCCTTGGAAACGCGTATTTAATGTCCACATAACATCATTCATGTCGAAAATGTCTACATCATCATCAACTAAAATAACGGTTTTTAATTCTTTAAAAGCAGAAAAAGCTAAGATAGCCGCTTGACGTTGAATTCCTTCATCTGCCTCAGTTTCTTTATGAATTTGTATAATTGACATGAATTTACCGCCTCCAGCAGGAGGATTGTATACGTTCGTTACTTTTCCAGGAATAGCTTTATCGACTAATCCAAGAATACTTGCTTCAGTAGGGATTCCAGCCATTGAAACGTGTTCTTCACTGGGTCCGATCGTTGTTTGCATGATTGGGTTATCTTTTCTATGTGTAACAGCTTTAACTTTAACGACGTTCACTGCTGGATTTGCATCCCCGTTATAACCAGGAAATTCAGGCATAGCATGACCTGTTTGAGTGTTAATATCTTCTTGCATTCTTACATTCGGCATAATCTCAGCTTCAATAACAAATTCAGAGCGAGCAATGCTCACTTCGTCAACAACCACACCATCCACAATCTGAACCGGTTCGTTGCGCAAAGCTCCTGCTACCCATAATTCATTGTATCCAAGCGGTGTTGTGGGTGGTTCAAAAGTCGTTCCAATGCTGATGGCCGGATCTAAACCAATATTAATCGTAATAGGCATAGGTTTGTTCAATTTTTCAAATTGCTCTTGGAAATGTCCAATATGACGACCTCCTGGCATAACATACATACCGATTGTGTCTTCATCTTCTAATACCATACGGTGAATCGTTACATCACTCATTGTTTTTTCTGGGTCTGAGCCTAAGACAACCCCCATAGTGATATAAGGACCAGCATCATATTCTGTATTTGTTGGCGCTGGAATAATTTTACGTATATCAAATCCTGGATCAGTTGCTAAGTGTACAACCTCTTGAGCAGGGGCTTCTTCTTTAGAAATTTTTACTGGTTTAACAGGATTTTCAACAGATTTTTGCAATAGTTTACCTAATGTTTTGTAATCATGGTGGAAAATTTCTCCAACACGTTTCCTACTAGCCATGATACCAATAGTTACTCGTTTACCAGGAAAGTTTTTGATATTATTGAACATCATAGTGGGTCCTTCTTGTGTAGGTCGTTGTACTGTCCCGCCAGCACCGATGTAACGATACACTCCAGACAGCTCTGCTTCTGGATCAATTTCAATATCTGTTTCATGGTATTGTCCATCTATATTTTTTAATTCTTCGAGAACTTTACGTAAATCATATGGTTGATTTGATAACATTAAAAATTCCTCCTTGTTTTGACTACAGGTTAATTCTAGAGTCCAAGGAGGATAAATACAATTCTACTTCGTAAGTCAATTATTCCATAATGGAATATAGTTTAAACAACTATTCATTCTGCATCATTTTGCAAATAATACCAAAAGAGTTCTGAAGCCAATGCATGTTCTCCATTTCTTCTTATAAATGACAAATAAGTCGTTTTATTTGGTGTAATAGGAACTATCACAACCTTATCTGTTAATAAATTGGTCACCGTTTTTTCCATCACAATTGATACCCCAAATTCGTTAGAAACCATGTTCATAATGAGGTCAATTCTAGTTCCTTTATACGTAATATTAGGATGGAAGCCCACTTGATGACATAAGTCAATAACCGGTTCGTAAAGATTCGTCTCTTTTCCTAACAAAAGAAAGTTATCATTTTGCAACTGAGATAAATGAATGTTATTTTTTCTTGCTAAAGTATGCTGTTCAGGCAGGAGCGCGACAAATTGATCTTTCTCAGTCATAATCGTTTCAAAATTCCCTGCTAATGGACTGAAAGTTCTTGCAAAAACGATTGTGCTGTTCCCGTCCCATGGAAAAGGAACTAATGCAGCACTTTCAGATTCTTTTAATTGGACTTGGATTTCAGGATGTTGCTTCACAAAATCAGTTAACCTTGAAAAGCCTTCATAATTCGGCATGGTAGGAATGGAATAAACAGTTAACATTAAATTTCTTTCCGTTTCATACTCCCTTAGGGTTTCTTTTAAAGAGTAATATTGTTCCACAACTTTTTTAGCATAAGGCAATGCTAATTTTCCCGCTTCTGTTAATTCAATTGTACGATGTGACCGGTGAAATAATTTAACAGCCAATTCTTTTTCTAAAGCTATAATTTGTTTAGAGACATTTCCTTGAGTTGTATATTGTCGTTCAGCTGTTTCTGTGTAATTTTGTGTTTTTGTCAAATCAATAAAAATCTCTAATTTCTGAATTTCCCCTTTTAATCCTTCCTTACTATTCCATTTAAGAATACTGTACCAAAAATTTGAATTGGTATGAGAAATATAAGTTGCTAGAATAAATTCGCATTAAATTTTTTGTGGTGGATTAAGATAATTTGTCATTAAGGTCTACCATACATTTTTTCGAGAGGAGTTTTATTTTTATGCCAACAGGAGTTATTATCAATGCATTGTCAGTTTTACTTGGGGGTTTAGCCGGCGGCTTTTTAGGAGATAAACTGTCAGAGAAATTTAAAACAGAAATCACTATGATTTTTGGAGTTTGCTCAATGGGGATGGGAATTTTTTCTATTGCACCCATGAAGTATATGCCGGCAGTTATTTTTGCCTTAGTGATTGGGACTGGAATTGGTTTAGCTGTACATTTGGGAAACTACATCAATCAAGGGGCAATGTTGATGCAACGCCCTATTTCCAAGTTATTTCCAAATGATAAGCACGGAATGTCACAAGATGAATTCATCAGTACACTAATTACAGTAATTGTACTCTTTTGTGCTAGCGGTACTGGTATCTATGGTAGTTTAGATTCTGGCATGACCGGTGACAGTTCAATTTTGATTGCAAAATCGATTCTTGATTTTTTTACTGCTGCTATTTTTGCTTGTAATTTAGGCTATGTCGTTTCAATTATAGCTATTCCACAATTTATTTTCTTTTATATCTTGTTTTTATTAGCAACAATCATCTTCCCATTAACTACACCTGATATGATTCTAGACTTTAAAGCTTGCGGTGGTTTTTTGATGTTGGCTACTGGTTTCCGGATGATCAAAATAAAGATGTTTCCAGTTGCTGACATGATTCCCGCAATGATCCTTATCATGCCCTTAAGCTGGGTCTGGGTAAATTGGGTTTTACCATTACTTTAGAATGGGGAAAAAGCCCACAACCTTGTCTTCTTAATTAAGACTGTATTTTTGAACGTGTTCTAAAAGCTTGAAACATGCCTACAAATAGAACTCCAATTATGACAAAAAAATCTCATAATTGGAGTTCTATTTGTATTCAGTGGTCAAACCACTTTTGCATAACTCTAATATGGTTAAAGTAATAAACATACTACTTTATTATTCTCGGATGTTTCTTCCATTTATTTAGTATACGTTTTTTTCACAAACTCTAATGCGTTATAGGCCGTTATTTCTTGTTGCTCAACGGCTGATATAACGGCTTTACCATCTCCAGCTTGATTACCATAATTTCCAAACTGAGCATGGTTACCGCCCTCTATAACAATTTCTGTTAATTTGCGCAACTCACTAAATGCTTCTAAGTAGGAATCCATATTTAATACTTCATCATTGGTCCCATAAATAGAAAGTGAATCTAGTGATGTCTGAGATAATTCTCCTGCTGGATAAGAAGCTAAAAAGATAACTCCTCTTAAAAGTGAAGAGTGATCTTCTGCAAATGAAGATGCCATAACTCCGCCTAGAGAATGGCCTGAAACATACCAGTTACTGATATTTTCATTTTCTTGTATTACTTTACCTGCCGCTTGACTATCAAAAACCGCCAAGTTAAACGGCATTTTCAGCAAATAAACTTCTATTCCCTTTTCTGCTATGCGCTGCATTAAAGGCGCATAAGCTTCTTCTTCTACTTTTCCGCCTTGATAAAATACTAATCCAGCATCGTATAGGTTTTCGTTTGGTTTGAACAGGAAATGATCCTCAGTCTTTACCACTTCCACTTGATTTGTAGTGGATAGAGCTTCAATGGCTCTTTCTTCTGGTTCATAAGCTGAAGAAACATACCAGGTAAAAGCTGCACTTAAAATCAGCACCAGCACTCCTACAATGATCAGTCCTGTTTTTAATTTTTTCTGTTTCATTCGGCAACGACTCCTTTTTGTTCATATTAGGATTTCTTAGAACAGCATAGCATTTTAGCCGCTAAAATAACGGTTCTTCATCTTCTAATGTTGGTAAAGAAATTTCCTTTTTCACCCATTTGGTGCATGTAAAAAAAACCTTTCTGTTAATGTAGATTTTGATAAAAATACAAAACAGAGGGGTTCTATATGTCAAATTCACGTGATAATCGTTTAAGTTTCAACAAAAAATATTCAAATTTCTTCAAAAAATGAAGAATTATCTTCCTATGGTGGACTCATTCTAATACGTGAATTCCTTGAAAAGATTCATTTTGACCAATTGACAAAGAAAAATGTGTACTTTGAAGATAATCGAAAATACTTTCCCCATTCAAAAGACACAACTTTTCTTCAATTACTGTATCAAATCATTTCAGGTTATAAGGCGGATAGCACAGCCAATTCCTTGCGGCATGATTCCATTTGTAAGCTCATCTTAAATGAAGATGAAGGAAGTTCACAGTCGACTATCTCTCGGCTTCTTTCAGAAGCAACAGAAAAAATACTGGAAAAACTGTTACTCATCAAGGAAACTTCCTCCTTGATGTTCAAACACCATTCTTCATCAAGGCAGTTTGCTCCTTGATATCCAAACACCATTTTTCATCAAGGAAACTTCCTCCTTGATGTTCAAACACCATTTTTCATCAAGGAAGTTTGCTCCTTGATGTTCAAACACCATTCTTCATCAAGGCAGTTTGCTCCTTGATGTTCAAATACTATTCTTCATCAAGGCAGTTTGCTCCTTGATGTTCAAACACCATTTTTCATCAAGGAAACTTCTTCCTTGATGTTCAAACACCATTCTTCATCAAGGAAACTTGCTCCTTGATGTTCAAACACCATTCTTCATCAAGGCAGTTTGCTCCTTGATGCTCAAACACCATTTTTCATCAAAGAAACTTGCTCCTTGATGTTCAAACACCATTCTTCATCAAGGAAGTTTTCTCCTTGATGCTCAAACACCATTCTTCATCAAGGCAGTTTGCTCCTTGATGTTCAAATACTATTCTTCATCAAGGCAGTTTGCTCCTTGATGTCCAAACACCATTTTTCATCAAGGAAACTTCTTCCTTGATGTTCAACGCTCATTCTTCATCATCATGGTTTACTTCTAGGTACTCTACGCCCCAAATGGATGAATAAACACGAGTTTTGAGTATCAACTCATAAAACTATGAATTATTCAGAACCGACATCACATATTGTAGAACCAAAATAACTTGCTTAAAAGCTAAGAAAAAGAAGCTAGGTTCTATACCTAACTTCCTTCAAAAATCGTTTATTTGTGTTTTTCCAACACTTCTTCAATTTGCTCTTTGCTGTGGTAGCCGATCAATTTATCTACTACTTCGCCATTTTTTTTCACTAGTAATGTTGGGATACTCATAATTCCAAATGAAGCTGGAATTTGAGGGTTTGCGTCTACGTCCATTTTAACAAATTTTACTTCATCGCCGATTTCTTCGTCTAATTCATCTAAGACTGGAGATTGCATACGGCATGGCCCACACCAAGTTGCCCAAAAATCTGTTACTGATAAGCCATCTTTTGTTTCTGTTTCAAAAGTTGCATCTGTTACTGCTTGTACCATAGTTGAATTCCTCCTATAAATTTCCTTACTACATTCACTTAACTTATAAATAGTAAGTTCTAGTTATTCATATTATAACAAACTCTAAAATAAATTTCTACCCTTATGCTCTAATTTTTGAATTCTACAATTGTTGCACCATTTCCACCTTGATTGGCGGGAGCATAACTAAATCCTTTAACCGATGGATGCCGTTTTAAGGCCTCTGTTACACCTTTACGCAATGCTCCGGTGCCTTTCCCGTGGACGATGGTTACTTGCGGGTAATTAGCTAATAGCGCCGAATCCAAGTATTGATCCATTCGGGCTAATGCATTTTCATATCGTTCGCCTCGCAGATCCAATTGAGGAGATACATGACTTTGACTAGCTGATTTTAAGGAGGTCATTTTACGAGCCGGTTCTTTTTCAGGAGCTGTCAATACTAGATCACTTTCATCTAGTTTCATCTTCAACATCCCCATTTGAACAACCCATTGTTTATCGCCAGCTTTTTCAACGATCGTTCCTTTTTGTCCGAATGATTGAACTTTAACGTCATCTCCTGGTTTCAAGGATTGTTTAGCCTTTTCTTTTTTCAAGACTTTGTTCTTGGCTAGTGCTTCTTCGTGTTTTAAATTTGCTAAACGAGTCTTCGCATCAATAAATTCATGTTCTTTTACAGAACCGTCAAATCCGCTTTCCACTTGTTTATTACGCAAGTCAGCAATGACTTTTTCAGCTTCTTCTTGTGCTTCTTCAATGGTTTGATTGGCTTTAAGTCTAGCTTTCTTCACTAATTCATCTCGCTCGTGCCAAAAGTCTTGAACAGCAGTTTTTAGATCTTGTAATAAAGCATCGGCTTCATCGACGTGTTCTCTTACTTCTTGGTATTCCATTTCTGTCATCTTACGGGTATTTTCTAGATCAGCAATCATTTCATTCAGGTTTTGCGTTTCTCCATCAATTAAGTGACGAGCATTTTGAATGATGTCTGGACTCAGACCCAATCGCTTAGAAATCTCAAAAGCATTACTTCTACCAGGAACACCAAACAGCAAACGATATGTTGGACTCAATGTATCTACATCAAATTCCATACTCGCATTGATCGTTTTAGCATGGTTGTATCCATAAACTTTTAATTCCGGATAATGAGAGGTTACCATAACAGAGCTGCCAATTGAACCAATTTGATCTAAAATCGCAATGGCTAAAGCTGCTCCTTCTTGTGGATCCGTCCCAGCGCCTAGTTCGTCTAAAATAATCAAACTCTTATCGTCCATTTTTCTCAATATCGAAACGATATTCGTCATATGAGAAGAAAAAGTACTTAAACTTTGTTCAATGGATTGCTCGTCGCCAATATCCGCGAATACTTCATGAAAAATACCGATTTGACTTTCTTCAGCTGCAGGAATTTGTAACCCTGACTGCCCCATTAATTGAAGTAACCCTAAAGTTTTCAAAATAACGGTCTTCCCACCAGTATTCGGACCGGTAATAACGACAGCTTGATACTCACCCCCAATAAAGATATCATTTGCTACTACAGCATCTTGATCCAACAAAGGATGGCGTGCACTGTATAACTTCACTTCATTTTCTGAATGAATCTCTGGTCTGACTGCCTGGATACTTTTCGCATAACTTGCTTTAGCACCAATAAAGTCTAGCTGAGCAAGCAACTGCATATTATTAGTGATTTCCTTACTGTATGGTGCAATCTCATTAGATAATTCCGCTAAGATGCGATCTACTTCATGTCTTTCTTCTATTTGCAATTGTCGCAAACGGTTGTTTAATTCCACCACTGCTTTCGGCTCAATAAACAAGGTCTGTCCTGTTGAACTTTGATCGTGCACGACACCACCAAAATATCCTCGGTATTCTTGCTTCACAGGAACTACATATCGGTCATTTCGAATAGTAATCAAGGCATCACTTAAGTACTTGGCACTTTTTCCCCGAATAACCGATTCTAATTTTTCACGAACTGCATTCTCCCCTTTTTTGATTCCCGTTCGAATGCCTCTTAGAGCAGTACTAGCATCATCCAAAACATGTCCATCTTCATTCACTGTAGAGCGAATACGTTGATTTAACTGCGGTGTAGTAACAAATTGTTGTGTGATGTCATACAACCGATAAAATTCAATTCCCGTTTCTTCCAAATCATCAAAAAAACGGCGGATCTCAGTCGTTGTCGTCAATATTTTTCCTATTTGGGAAATTTCTACACCGTTCAAGGAAGCACCAATATCCAATCTTTTCAGATGAGGTCGAACATTCTCCAATCTGGGTATCGGCATCCTTCCGCGTAACCGTTCAATCTGCACACCATCAGCTGTTTCATCTTGCCATTGCTGCACCGCTTCCAAAGATTGGGAAGGTTTCAAGTCTAATACTAATTCTTTTCCCAGACTAGAAGATGCATGAAAAGCTAATTCTTGAATGATTTTTTGAAATTCTAATGTTTTTAATATTTTTTGATTCATGTTTTCACCTCGTTTAAGCTGTTTCTTCTCTTTTTGTTCAAAAACAGTCATCCATACGCCAAGAAATCGTTTCTGCTGTATCGAAGAAACGATTTCTTTTTTTCTATCAAATTAGACATCCTATTAAATGATGGTACTTACCCACCAATTGTAAATCTGGTTGGATAGTGCTGGTGTATTCTCCACGATCATTCTTGCTAAAGCACTATTGGCAAATTGTTCTTGGATAAAATCAATAGGAAGCATCGTTAGAACGAACAATACTAAAAAGATACCTACATAAGAAACAATTCCACTCAATACAGCCCCGCCGATTGAATTTGCCTGTTTAACGATAGGCAGGAATTTAACCCCTTGAGCTAAACCACCTATAAAACGTGTTAATAACCAGCCAATAAATAAAATCAGCAAGAAAGATATCCCATGATAAAAGGCCTCATCCAATTGTAATCCTAATGCGCTATTGTAAAACACAAAAGAATCGTTGAGTGACGCTGATGGATAAGGAATCATCAATTGCAAATATTCGCTTAATGCTAGGTAATATTTTCCAGCAAAATAATAAGAGGCTAGAAAACCTAACGAAAGAATCAATTGTAATACCAAACCTCTTCTTGCTCCGCTATATATACCAATCAATAAAAAAACAATGATTCCAATGGTCATCCACATACTTTTTGCTCACCCTTTTATTGTTCGTTCAATTCTTTTTGTTGAACAGTCTCTATTTGTTGTTTAAGAAGTTGCATTTCTTCTTCCATACTCTGCATTTTGATCTGCATCTCGATTTGATCTGAAACCGCATTAACAGCTGCCAACACAGCTCTTCGCTCCGGATCTAATCCTTTAGTTAATTGTTCGATTTGCTTTAATTGTTCATCCAGTGTTTTTTCCACGACTTGCAGATGTTTTACCGAGCGTGCCCCGATAATGGTATACTCTTTGCCTGCTATCGTTGCTTTATACCGTATTTTATCTTTAGACACTGCACACCCTCCTAGTTAAGCACATTTCATTTTATTTTAACATGAAATGAATGTAAAATGTAGGTTTTTGAAAAAAAACCAGGAATTGAAGCATAGCGCTTCTTCCTGGTAATTGAACTTACTATATTTTTGGATTCTAAACGATACAAAGGGGCAATAAATTTATTCACCAGAGTCTAATCGCTTCTGAGCAAAAATCATTTCGATATAGTCTTTTAGCTGGCTCCAATTGCGGTTGTTCGGAGAGTAGGTAACACCGATAACTGGTATGTCTTCGTCTAGTTGCAGTTTGATTTCTGCTACCTCATGATCAGTGACGATTAGTTCAATCCCATCTTCAGGAAAATTTTCCTCGGTTAAAAGAAAACTTTTGAATGTATAAGGGAACCGCACATCAATTATTTCTTTTAAATATCTCTCATGATATAGTCCAAATTGAGAGAGAATAAGCGTATTGATTCTCCTGCGTTTTTTCAAAATTTCAGATGTCAAATTTTCCCAAGTAGAAATGAGAATATAGAAAAAATCAGTAGTATCCGATAAAACGACTCTTCCCCATTTTGTATCTTTAGACTTATGCAGTAACCTTTGGGCTGTTCCCAAAAAACAATCATAAGTCCCTTCATTATTTAAAACACTAAGTTTATTATTACCTACCAGCGAATAGTTTAGTCCTTTAAACTCTAGTTTATAAATATATTGACTAAAGAGACGGTTCTTAAGCTCCTGTTTATTTACTAAAAAAACAGACGCTTCTTTAGATAGCGCTTCCAAAAAAAACTCAATATCATTGTACACACCCAATAATTCAGGGTTAGTTTGTATTGCTTCCTGTTTAAAATTTAAGTAACGGCTTTCCAAAAAAAAGCTGATCATCGTGACATCTGCTATAGTTATCTCAAATGGCAAATGATAGGTAGATTCAAACATAAAGTCTTTTATCCGTTTTGATATTGGAATCATAGTTTGAAAATTTTCTTCGACATGGTATCCTTGCGACAAACGCTCAAAGTAAAGAATAAGCCAAAGAGTGATTTTACTGATCAAAGTAACCGATAGAGAAAGATCCATTTTTTCTTTAAATGCTTTGACCAATTCATAAGCTTCTTTTTTATAGGCGTAATCTAACTTTAGAAAAGAACTTCCGTATTCTTCCCAGAACAATACCCCATAAAAAAATAAAATGTGTTTTTCGCTTCCGCTTATACGAATCGGCTTCTGTTGAATGTCTAGATTATACTTCTTTAGAACAGCTCTTACTTGTTCAATACTTCTTTTAATAGAAGACGTACTCGTATAAAGCGCATCAGCATATTCTTCTAAAGTATGACAAGACTCAGAAAAGAGTAGATTGATAAACTGGACATTTAAACATTCGTGCATAATTTGTTGATAAAAGCTGTCCATATAAAAAGTATCTTGCACAATTAAACGAACACCATTTTGTTTGGAGGTTTCAAAATCTAATTCATTTGAAAAAGAAAGTCGAAAATAGTTGATGTCAGACTTTACTGTACTTTCGGAGCAAGAAAGTTGTTCAGCAATCTTTTCAATTTTCCGCCAATCTTTATTTTGAATCAGACATTCAATCAAATTGAGCCTTCTTAAACTACTTGAATCTAATAATTCACGCAAGATGCTCACCTCATTCAATTAAGTTAAGTTACGTTAGATTTAACATTATTATACCATAACGTGTCTAATTGTAGGTTCAGTTTTCTAACTTCCTAACACAAAAAAACTGCTTATGAGGATAAGCAGTTTTTTTGTGCATAAGATGATGACGTAGAGCGAGGTAGTTTGTCTGCTTCTCCTAGAAAGGAAGCGAAGAGAGGCGTTTGGTTCTTCTGTTGTCTTTTTTATCCTTTGAGATTTTGATAAGTAAAAAAATACTTCCTTAAAGTTGCTATTCATTACTGACTAATTTGTGACAAAAATAAGGCAGCAGAACAACTATTTTAAAGAACTTTACTCTTCAAGAATCAAAATAGATGTTTTTATCATATATGACATTTTTAAACGAATATTTAAAAGTTTTTTTTATATTTATTAAGTCCAATGAATTTACGAGTGGCACAGTGCAGGGCAATTGACAGAGAGTATTGTAGGTAAGAAACCTTTACTTGCAATTCGTCACCCCTTTGCTATATATTAAGTTCACTTTAACAAAAAAACATGAACTTTACTTTTCATTTTGTATACTTTGAAAAGTATATTTTGACCGTTATTTTATCTCCATCTATTTGACATTTGATAAAAAATTTATTTCCATTAAATACTTGTGTCATATGTGATAATTTTTCATCTTAAATAAAAAACTATTTTTGGGTTCTGTCTCGTAAAATAAACTTTTTCTTGTACAGCCTGTTATACTATTAAAAGAAACATTTGGACAACAAACGATTAGTTGTCTTTGAAAAGAAATTTTTATGAAATGAGTGGTAGGATGTCTAACGAAGTGCTTTTAGTATCTAAAACGACACTAAATGAAATGAAAGAATATTACAAAAGTTATTTAAAGCCAAATACACCTCCAGGTAGTCTCTTTGCTGCTAAAAAAGGAGCGGTCAACATTACGGCATACAAATCTGGAAAAGTGTTGTTTCAAGGAAACAACTCTACTAATGAGGTAACGATTTGGAAAGCTAAAGGAGAAATCACCAAGAAGAAACCTAAAGTAAAAAGCGTTGACTCTTCTTTGCCTAACGGCTTTAGTGACTGGTCTGTTTTAGGTAGTGATGAGGTAGGAACCGGCAGCTATTTCGGACCATTGACGGTCGTTGCAGCTTATGTCGATCGCTCTCAGTTTGAACTATTGAGAGAATTGGGCGTGCGTGATTCTAAGGAAATGACGGATAAAGAAATTTGTCGTGTGGCAAAAGATTTGGTTACTTTCTTACCATATAGTTTACTCAATGTAATGCCAGAAAAGTACAATCATATTCAACCAACAATGACTCAAGGAAAAATGAAAGCCGTACTGCATAATCAAGCTTTGCATCACGTGTTAACTAAAATTGCACCTATTACACCTGAAGCGATTTTAATTGATCAGTTCGAACTGCCGACAACTTACTTTAAACACATTCAAGATCAAACTGTCCAAGTAAAAGAAAATGTTTATTTTCAAACAAAAGGCGAAAGTCATCATTTAGCAGTAGCTGCGGCTTCCATCATTGCTCGTTATGCTTTTTTAACTGGTTTAGAGGACCTGACAAAAGAAGCTGGTACAAAAATCCCATCGGGAGCCGGATCCAATGTGGATTTAGTCGCTGCAAAATTATTAAAACGCGGCGGTGTGTCTTTATTGAACAAATATGTTAAACTTCATTTTGCCAATACTGAAAAAGCTAAAAAAATTGCAGGATACAAATAAAATAAAACTAGTAGAACATCCAAAATGGACATTCTACTAGTTTTGTTTTTAGCGTATTTCTGCGTTTAGTTGTTTTGCTAAAGCTGTTTTCACTTCTTCAAAAGCTTTTGTGACTTCTTCTTCCACTAAAGTTGCTTCAGGATTTAGATAAGCTAATGTATAAGCCATTGATTTTTTACCCGTTGCAATATGTTCCCCTTGGTAAAGATCGAACAAACGAACGTGTTGCAAGTATTTTCCGCCTTTTTCCACAATAACATCTGCAATTTGTTGGTTTGTAGTTGTTTCATCCACTAATAACGCAACATCTCTTGTCATACCAGGGTATTTAGGAATCGAACGATAAATTGTCGGTTCTTTTTCTGCTTCAATAACAGCATCAAAATTGATTTCAAAAGCATAAGTCTCATTCAAATCTAGTTCATTTGCTGTTACTGGATGAATTTGACCCATAAAACCAATTTCTTTGCCTTCTAAAGTAATAGCAGCCGTACGACCCGGATGCATCTCAGTGTAATTAGCCTCTTGTACATAATCTATTTTGCCCACTAGTCCATAAGTTAAAAGCAACTCTTCTAGAATTCCTTTAAGAACATAGAAATCAACTTTTTGCCCTTCTTCTTGCCAATCCGTTGCAAGCATTGAGCCAGTCAATACACCGGCTAAATGTTCTTGCTCATGCGGCAATACTTGGCCTGCTTCATGATAGAACACACGACCAGTCTCAAACAAGGCTACATGGTTGTTATTGTGAGATAAATTATATTGGACATCATCCAACAAACCGCTTAACAGATTCATTCTTAATGTGCTGCGTTCTTCACTCATCGGCATGTCCAGTTGTGTAGCTTCGCTTTCGCGCATCATAAAGCGGCTCGCTTTTTCTGGAGTCGTCAATACATAACTAATGGCCTGCGTTAAACCAGATCCTTCTAAAAAGCGTCTGGTATGACGAACTAAGCGTTGTTTTGTAGACAATCCACCAGGAATAGACTCTGTTTTTGGAAGTGTAGAAGGTAGATTATCGTACCCATAGATTCGAGCGATTTCTTCAATCAAATCAGCCTCGATATGAATGTCCCAACGTCTAGGTGGTACTACGACTTCAACGTTGTCTGCCGAGATCGTTACGCTAAAATCGAGTTGTTGGAAAATAGCTTCTACATCTTCAGCAGAAATTTCAGTCCCCAATGAACGATTGATTTTAGTTAACGTAGTAGTCACAACAGCAGCATTTACCTCTACTGTATCTACCGCTGACACGCCAGAAACAACTGTTCCTTCTCCTAATTCTGCCATTAAAGCAGCAGCGTGTTCACTAGCTTGTTGCAACGTTGCCAAGTTGATCCCTTTTTCAAAACGTGAACTGGATTCACTACGTAAATTCAATTCTTTAGCCGTTTTACGGATCGAGATGGGTTCAAATAAAGCCGCTTCTAAAGCTACTGTAACCGTATCGTCTGTAATGTGAGAATCTAGTCCGCCCATCACTCCGGCTAAAGCTACTGGTTTTTCACCATTCGTGATCACAATGTTAGCTGGAGTCAATTTGCGTTCTTCTTCATCTAACGTCACTAATATTTCGTCTTGTTTTGCACGACGAACTAAAATTTCTTTTGATTTTAACTGATCATAGTCAAAAGCATGTAGCGGTTGACCGTATTCCAATAAAATATAGTTTGTGATATCGACAATATTATTTAATGGACGAATACCTGCATTCATTAATTTCGTTTGCAACCACATAGGACTTTCTTTTACTTTTACGTCTTTGATGACTCGAATCGAATAAATTGGCGCATCCTCTTTATTTTCAATCGCTACTGATAGATAATCTTCAGCTTTTTCTGACGCGTCTTCTTTCAATTCTATCGTTTCAAATACAGGTTTTTGATTGTAAACAGCTCCAACTTCGTGAGCAACACCGCGCATACTTAGTGCATCTGCTCTGTTTGCTGTAACAGCCAAATCAAGAATAGCATCATCCATAGCTAAATAAGAGAAAACTTCTTCTCCGGGAACAGCTTCTTCGGGTAAAACATAGATACCGTCTGCGTATTTTTTGGGAATCACTTTGTCTGAGTATCCTAATTCTTCTAGAGAACATACCATACCATTTGAAACTTCTCCGCGCATTTTACTTTTTTTGATTTTTTTATTGCCTGTAATACGAGATCCAGGTAAAGCCACAATGATTTTTTGACCTGCTTCAATATTGGGAGCTCCACAAACAATCTGTGAAAGTTCCTCTTCTCCAATGTCCACTTGGCAAATGTGTAAGTGATCTGAATCAGGATGATCCACTACAGATACTGCATGTCCAACCACGATTTTTTTCAATCCTTCTTGAGGAACGGTCACGTCTTCTACTTCAATTCCAGTACGACTTAACTTATCCGCTAAATTTTCCGGAGTAATCGATTCTAAATTCAAATATTCTGCTAACCATTTATAAGATACGTTCATGTGTCTACTCCTTTACCTTGAATTGATTTAAGAAACGCAAATCATTTTGATAAAAATGACGAATGTCGTCAATTCCATATTTCAGCATAGCTACGCGCTCTGGACCAAGACCAAAAGCAAAACCACTGTATACAGAAGAATCAATTCCTGACATCTCCAACACGTTAGGGTGTACCATCCCGCCACCTAAAATTTCGATCCAACCAGTGTGTTTACATACATTACAGCCGTCTCCTCCACATTTGAAGCAGCTGACATCAACTTCAACAGAAGGTTCTGTAAACGGGAAGTAACTTGGACGCAAACGGATCTCACGATCAGCACCAAATAATTTCTTCGCAAAAAGATCTAATGTTCCTTTCAAATCAGCCATACTGACTTGTTCTGAAACAACTAGTCCTTCAATTTGATGAAATTGGTGAGAGTGAGTCGCATCATCACTGTCTCGACGGAATACTTTCCCAGGACTGACCATTTTTAAGGGTCCATTTGAAAAATCATGTTTATCCATTGTACGAGCTTGTACAGGGGAAGTGTGTGTTCTAAGCAATACTTCATCCGTAATATAGAATGTATCTTGCATGTCTCGAGCTGGATGGTCTTTAGGCAAGTTCATTCGTTCAAAGTTGTAATTGTCTTCTTCAACTTCTGGTCCTTCAATAACTTGATACCCCATGCTAATAAACAAATCTTCGATTTCTTCCATGATTTGTGTCAATACATGGCTTTGTCCTTTAGCAACTTGCTTTCCAGGTAAAGTCACATCGATCGTTTCTTCAAGCAGAGCTTGATGAATCGCTTCTGTTTCTAAAATCGTTTTGCGTTCTTCAATAGCCCCTTGAATAGCATCACGGACCACATTAGCTAAAGCACCTACTATTGGGCGTTCTGAAGGATCAAGATCCTTCATACCTCTGAGTACTTCTGTAATAGGACCTTTTTTACCAAGATACGCTACGCGAACTTGATCTAAAGACTTTAAATCAGCAGCTGATTCAACCTTGTTTAACACTTCAAGTTGCAGCGTTTCAAGTTTCGTTTTTAATTCCATTTTTCTACTCCTATCCAATTATCATTTTTGAACACACAAAAAGCCCCATCCCTATAAAAGGGACGAGGCTTAGATTCGCGGTACCACCCTAGTTTAAGTCAAATAGACTTACACTCAATTGCATAACGGCGCATACCGGAACTTTTTTCATTACGTTAGTGTAAATTCCAAAGTCAACTCAGGAAGTGAACTTCATTCGACTGTTTTTACAAATGCTTCCAGCCAACGGCATTTGCTCTCTTAAAAAAACTGTTCAAATTACTCTTTTCCGTCATCGTTTCTGTGAACTATTCAATTCTCATTTAGTTTAACCGAATCCAAGTGAATCCGTCAAGCTTATTTAGGGGTTATTTGCATTCTTCGGGAGCGATCCATTGATCTGCCCAAAGCTGAACTTCATTCATAACGCCTCTAAAAGCAGTTCCTTTTTCCGTCAATGTATATGCAACACGCATTGTAGCATCTGGATCAACCGTACGCATAACGATGCCTTCTTTTTCCAATTCTTTTAAGCGTTCTACTAATACTCGATCACTTACTTCTGGAATAGCTGAAGCAATATCTTTAAAACGGCGAGGTCCATCTAGTAATACATCGATGATAAGGCCTATCCATTTTTTCCCTAAAAATGAAAAAGTCCGTTCAAATTTAGGACAAATCATTTTCTGTTTAGACTCGCAGATTACAGTATTTTGATTTTCTTTTTTAACAGTTATCATCCTATTTCACCTCTTTTTCCTATAGTATAGCACATTTCATTATTAAAAGTAAGTAGATTTCCGTCAATTTGACTATTTCTCATTAAAAAAACCCACTTAATTATCTCATTAAATGGGGGAACGAACCTACTTTATTGAGATACATTTACTGGTTTCAAGCGCGTCCAAACATTTTTAGCTTTATGTCGTAAATTGGTTTTAAGCAGCTGTGGCAAAGGAGTTAACACTTCTTTGGTCGCACAATACTTATCTACTATTGTTACTACATAACTTTCTTTGAACTTAGGTAACTGACGTATGCAAGCAGGAGATGCCAACCACATATGTTTTACAATAATATCGCACTCTAGGTCGGTTAATTCTGTCAATAATTGAGCATTTTTCAGAGCCACATGGGGATGGTAAGAGGCATGTGAATACCCTGAATAGCTTGAAGCAAAGGTTTCTCGATCTTCATGGAAAAAGTCATGAAGCAAACCTGCACGTGCTATAGCTCGACAATTTAAATTCAATCTTTTAGCAATTTTGTAACTCGTATAAGAGACACTGATTGAATGTTCTAATCTCGTTGAAAAATGATGATGTGTTATGGTCTTTAAACTTTGTACTTCTTCGCATTGAATTAAGTCTTCAATTAAAGCCACATAATCAGAATCTAATTTCCAGCTAGCCTGTGTCATTCAAGAACTTCCTTTATCAAATTAGTATGATGCTTTATTTATGTTGTGTCTTATCATACAGCGTTTAAGTATAAAATAAAAGCGTATTTCATTGAATTCATCATTTCTTACTATAGACTTAACATTTTTGTCATAATCTGTATCAAGTTTACCTCAGCTTTTGAATCATTAGCAGTCTCTCTTTTTTTTTAGAACTGCACGAGGCACTCCACATTGCTACTGAGCTTGCTTTGTGAAACAAAGCTTAGCGAATTGGTACAAAGCGAATGCAATGAGACTTTGCCTCAGTTTATAGTTTCTATTTTCTGGCCGTATCTACCAAGCGGCCTCCGCAGCTTATAAGCTGAACATTAGAATTCCGGCTGCTACTGCTACGTTTAGAGATTCTGCTTGTCCAGTGATAGGGATGTATAGATTTTTGGTAGTTTGTTTTAATAGTTCTTTATCCATACCGTTGCCTTCATTTCCCATCACAAGACCATAAATCTCGGGAGCATTGATTTCACGGTAAGAAGCTGCATCTTCGTTCAGCTCTGTTCCGTAAATCGGGAAATGATGAGATTTAAACAAGACAAACCACTCATTCAAATCACCTTCGTAGACCGGAAAATGAAAATGTCCTCCTTGAGTTGAACGCAACACCTTACTATTGTATAAATCTACCGTACCTTTTCCTAATACTACTCCTCCATAACCTGCAGCATCAGCTGTTCGGATCATCGTACCAACATTTCCAGGATCTTGAACATTATCTAAAAGTAAATAAGGTTTTGTAAAATTTGCTGGCGTACCAGGCATTTCTTTTTCAACAATAGCAAATACGCCCTGTGGTGATTCAGTATCACTTAAATAATCCACTATTTCTTTTGAAATCATGACTACCTTCTCTTGGGGATATTTTTCAAATAGTGTCTCTTTTACTTGTTCAGATACTAAAAATTCTTGGATAGGAGCATTGTGCTCCATCGCTTCTGCTATTAGATGGAAGCCTTCAATCAAATAAACTCCTGTTAATTCTCTTCCTTTTTTTGTATGGAGCTTTTTCCATTTTTTCACTCGATCATTCTTCTTAGATAAAATTCTTTCCATTTTATAAATACCTCTCTTCATTTGCATAGAGTTAGTGTACTAAAAAAAGGTGTGGAACAAAAGTCCCACACCAATTATTCTATTTATTTTTGTTGTACTTTACGTTCTATAAATTACATTCCAAGATATGGTGCTGGATCTGTACGTACTCCATTTTTGTATACTTCAAAATGTAAATGGATTCCTGTTGATCCACCAGAAGTACCCATAGTTCCTACTTGTTGTCCTTGAGAAACTTTTTGTCCAACACTTACACGTAAACTACCTGGTTGCATATGTGCATACAGCGTTTCAATTCCATTACCGTGGTCAATTTTCACGTACCAGCCCCATGAACTATGGTACTGAGCTCTCACTACTGTACCACCTTTTGAAGCTACGATTGGGCCACCGCCGCCAAAGTCCATTCCGCCATGTAATTTATTGACATGTTCGATCGGGTGGAAACGATATCCGTAGGGAGAAGTTGTGTATCCATTAGACGGACGAATGAAGCCAGAACTTGATGTTGTAGAACTTGAACTAGATGAAGAAGAACTACTTGAACTAGACGAGCTGCTTGATTCGCTTGAAGAACTGCTTGAGCTAGATGAACTACTTGATGTAGTAGCCACTTTGCTTGCTTCAGCTTCTTTTGCTGCTGCAGCTGCTTCTTCAGCCGCTTTACGTTCTCTGGCCTCTAATTCTTGACGTTCTTTTTCTTCACGAGCTTTTTGCTCAGCAATGATACGATCTTGTTCAGCTTTCATTTCTACACTTAAAGTACTTGTTTTAGCTGCGATAACTTCTTGCTCTTTCACAAAAGCATTTTTTTGTTCTTCAGTCATATCATAATTAGCAGCTACTTGGATAATTTTTTTATCCAACTCATCTTTTTGAGCCACTAACGTATTGCGGTTCATTTCAATTTCACCTTTTAGTGTTTCGATAGCGACACGTTCGGCTTCAGCTTCAGCTTCTTTAGCTTCTAAGGCTTTTTGATCTTCAATTTGAGCTACAACGATTTCTTGGTTGGCATCTACTAATTCGTTGACCACTCCAACGCGGCCTAACAAATCTGAAAGACTTTCAGCAGAAATAACGATGTCTAACAAATTAGCAGAGTTTCCATCTGTTTGTACTGCTCTAGCTTGGTTATCAATTTTTTCTTGTCTTTGTGCAATCAATACTTTTAATTCTTCAATTTCTTTTTGCAATTGTGCAACTTTTTCTTCTGCTGCTTTCAATTTCTTTTCTTGTTCATTTAATTCACGAACAACTTGATCGATATCTTTTTGTAAGTTAACGACATCAGTTTCTAAAGCAGACTTTTCCTCTGCTAAAGTTTTTAAAGTTTCTTCTTGTACGTTGATGTTGTTTTGGATATTTTGATTTTCTTGTTCTAACTGTTCTTTTTCTTGACGCATGTCTTCTAAAGTATCAGCCGCTGCTTCAGTCGGCATAACCAATGGACTGACTAACATAGATGCTGCAAGTAAACCAGTAAGTAATTTCTTTTTCAATTTATTTCCTCCATATGATCAATTCGCTTTTAGTAAAATTCAGTTGTGTTATATTTAGTAAATTTTTTATTGTTTTTTCGCTAAGAAAAATATAGCATACAAAAAAACATTCTAAGATTTTAGTTGTGTAACAAAACGCAAGCAATATTACAGAATGATTACCGCAAACGTTTTCATCGTTTTCCACCACTCCTAAACGTCTATTTAACAGTAATTGTTCAAATTTCATTCAATTTTACTTTTGTATTTTAAAGCGTTTTCAAATACGTTCGTTTTACTGATTTATCAAGACTAAACTTGTTATTTATTAAAGAAATCTTTAGAATTCAGTTGTTATTTTGTAAAAGTTTTAACTAAAAATAAGACAAAAAGTGTTCAAACATTACGTTATGTATTTTAATCAAAATCTCATTTAATTTCTTTCTTCTAAAAAAAACCTGTTTTTTTCTACTTTCATAAAACTAGTCTTAAAAAAACCACTCATTTTGAGTGGTTTTTTTAGGACTAGTTTTTTTCTATTCATACCGAACAACAGGTTTTCTTGCAGCAGTTACTTCATCTAATCTTTTTACGGATGTATGATGAGGTGCTTCTGTAACTAATTCAGGCGTCTCATTTACTTCTTTAGCGATTTGAATCATTGCATCTGCAAATTTATCTAAGGTTTCTTTTGATTCCGTTTCTGTTGGTTCGATCATTAAACACTCTTCTACAATCAAAGGGAAATAAATCGTTGGTGCATAATATCCAAAGTCCAGCAATCGTTTAGCAATATCTAATGTACGAACGCCTAATTTCTTTTGTCGATTCCCAGATAATACAAATTCATGTTTGCATACTTGCTTGTAAGGAGAATCATAATAAGGCTCTAGGCGCTTGCGCAAATAATTTGCGTGAAGTACGGCACTTTCGGAAGCTTTTCTTAATCCACTGGCTCCCATGGTACGTATATACGTGTAGGCGCGTACGTTGACACCAAAATTGCCAAAATAGCCTTTGATTCTACCAATAGATAATGGATAGTCTGAGTTTAATTCGAATCCATTAGTTGTTTTTTCAATTCTCGGAACAGGCAGATAAGATTCTAAATAAGCTTTTACACCTACTGGACCCGATCCTGGACCGCCTCCTCCATGAGGTGTACTGAACGATTTGTGCAAGTTTAAATGAACAATATCGAATCCCATAGCACCAGGTGATGTAATTCCCATGATGGCATTCAAATTAGCGCCGTCGTAGTACAGTAATCCGCCCACTTCATGAACAATATCTGCTATTTCAAGAATATCTTTTTCGAAAATACCTAAAGTATTCGGATTGGTCAGCATCAATCCAGCTGTATCCTCTCCGACTTCTTTTTTCAAGGCAGTCAGATCAACTGTTCCATCTTCATTTGAAGGAATCTCCACGACATCAAAACCTGCGATTACAGCACTTGCTGGATTGGTCCCATGAGCTGAATCAGGAACAAGTATTTTTCGTCGTTTGTCCAGATCGCCAGTTTTTTCATGATAGGCTTTAATGATCATCAGACCTGCCCACTCACCTTGTGCGCCTGCTGCTGGTTGCAAGGAAATAGCATCCATGCCAGATACGACTTTTAAATCTTCTTGGAGTTCGTACATCAATTGGAAAGCACCTTGAAGAGTTCTAGTCGGCTGAAGAGGATGGATAGAGGCAAATCCACTATAACGAGCAACATCTTCATTGATTTTCGGATTGTATTTCATCGTACATGAGCCAAGTGGATAAAAGCCATTGTCTATACCGAAGTTTTTATTAGACAGAGCCGTATAATGTCTCATCAATTGAGGCTCTGAAATTTCCGGCAATTCGGCAGCTTCCTCACGCAAAAAGTTTTTTGAGAACTTTTCTGCTAACGAAATAAGCGGAACATCACTTTTTGGCAAACTATAAGCTGTTCTTCCTGGTTGACTGATTTCAAATAAGATATCCGTGTAATCATTCATGAGTTAATTCCTCCAGTACAGAAACCAAATCATCGATCTCTTCTTTGGTTCGTTGATCGGTCACACAAAGAAGCATCGTATTCTCCATTTCATAATCAGGTTCCAAGTCATAACCGCCAATAATCCCTTTATCCAAAAGCAAGCTGTTTACTTCTGAAACAGGACGGTTTAATTTCACTGCAAATTCATTGAAGAAAGGAGATTGGTTATAAATGCTAAAGCCTTTATTTTTTAATTGGTTCGCTAAGTAATCAGCTTTGTCCACATTTAATTGCGCCATTTCTTGGATTCCCTCTTTACCTAAAGCAGCCATACACACTGCTGAAGCCAAGGCATTTAAAGCTTGATTGGAACTCATATTCGAAGTCGCTTTTTCACGACGAATGTGTTGCTCACGCGTCTGTAAGGTCATGACAAATCCACGTTTGCCTTCGTTATCCGTGGTTTGTCCGATAATCCGACCCGGAATTTTGCGCAGATGTTTTTTGTTTACAGTAAAATAACCGCAATGTGGTCCGCCAGCTGACATAGTCAATCCTAATGGCTGCATATCTCCTACCACGATATCTGCACCTAATTTCCCAGGAGCTTCCAATACTCCTAAAGCTAATGGATTAGCCATTACAATGAAAAGGGCTTTTTGAGCAGCTGCCAGTTCTTTTATAGCTTTCAAGTCTTCCACAGAGCCTAAAAAATTCGGGTATTGAACAACAACTGCTGCCGTATGTTCATCAATCTTTTCTCTTAGATAAGTAAGATCTGTAACGTCTTTCTTCAATGGAAGTTCTACTAGTTCAAATTCTCGGCCTTTTGAGATGGCTTCTAAAACTTCTCTCCCTTGAGGATGAACTCCTTTAGAGACCAGAATTTTAGAACGTTTTGTAGTGGTTACGGCCAAATTGGCTGCTTCTCCTAAAGAAGTAAACCCATCGTATAAGGAAGAATTAGCAGCTTCCATACCCGTCAATTCTGTGATCATCGTTTGAAACTCAAATATAGCTTGTAATTCTCCTTGACTGACCTCGGGCTGATATGGAGTATAAGCCGTATAAAATTCAGAACGAGAGATAACATGGTCTACTACACTAGGAATGTAGTGATCGTACGTTCCTGCTCCTAAAAAAACAGCCGCATCATCTGTACTGACATTTTTAGCTGCTAGTTGACGCATGTGAGTCGTTAAAGCCGATTCTGAAAGAGTCTCGGGAAGAGTGAACTCTTCTCTCAACCGAATAGTTTCTGGAATATCTTGAAACAACTCTTCAATAGAATGAATTTCCAACGTTTCCATCATTTCAGCTGTGTCTTGCTCCGTATCTGGTAGATAGCGAAATTCATTTGTCACATTATTGACCTTCTTCCTCTTTTAATTCCTTCACATAAGCTTCATAAGCTTCTTGATTCATCAATTGAGTCAATTCATCTGCATCCTCAACTTGAATTTCTGCTAACCAGCCATTTTCATATGGTGATTCATTCACCAATTCAGGACTGTCTTCTAATTCGTCATTCACCTTAATGATCGTTCCCGTTAGAGGCGTAAAAATCTCCGAAGCTGATTTTACAGACTCCACAGTAGCGATTTCTTCTTCGACTGAAACAGCAGAATCTAATTCGGGAACTTCTACAAAAACGATATCTCCTAATTGTTCTGTAGCATATTGGGTAATTCCCATCCGAGCAATATTTCCTTCAAGAACTAGTACCCATTCGTGGTCTTTTGTAAAATACAAATTATTTTGATTGTTTGTCATGTTGCAACTTCCTTCCTTGTATAAAGTTTTATGGTCGTTTGTAAAAAGGTGTAGCGATGATTTGAGCAGCGATTTTTTTCTTTCTCACCCCAACATACACTGTAGTTTCTAGTGCAGTATAATCATTTTGGATCAAAACTAACCCAATACTTTTCTTTAAAGTCGGTGATTTAGTCCCTGATGTGACGACCCCAATTTCTGTTCCGTCTTCTGAGTAAACAGGATAACCTTCACGTGCAATACCTTTGTCCAAAAGCTCAATTCCTCTGATTCTTCTCTTCAAGCCCTCACTGCGCTGAGCAGCTAATTTTTCTTGACCGATAAAAGAAGCCGTTTTCTTCGTTTTCACAGCAAATCCAATCCCACCCTCTAAAGGAGTGATGTCATCAGATAATTCGTGTCCGTATAAAGACAAGCCTGCTTCTAATCTTAACGTATCCCTTGCACCAAGTCCGCATGGTCTAAGTCCGTATTCTGCACCGACTTTCAACAAAGAGTCCCATAGTTTTTCGATTTGATTCGCTGCTGTGTACAACTCAAAGCCATCTTCACCAGTGTATCCTGTTCTGGCTATCAGAATGTTGGAAATGTCGGCCACCTTTTCACTTGGTAGAAAGTGATACGATTGAATCGTACTCAAGTCTGCCGTTGTTAATTTACTCAGAATCGTTTCAGCTGTCGGCCCTTGAAGCGCCAGCAGCCCCATTTTGGCAGAAAGATCTTTGAGAGAGACATTGTCTTCTAAGTGTTGATGCATCCATTCCCATACTTTATCTTTGTTTGCCGCATTGGGTGTCATAAGATATTTTTCCTCAGACAGCTTGAAGATGATCAAGTCATCAATAGTCCCTCCGTCTGGATGGCATATTGCGTTGTATTGAGCTTGATTTATCTGGATAGAAGCTACATTATTGGTCAGTAAATGATTCAAGCAAGCTGTCGCATGTGTTCCTTCAATCAAGATTTCTCCCATATGAGACACGTCAAATAATCCAGCTTTTGTACGTACGGCTTCGTGTTCTTCTATAATACCGGTGAATTGAACTGGAAGCGACCAACCACCAAAGTCGATTAATTTTACGTTATTTTTTTTATAATAGTCATATAACGGTGTTTTATTTAAATTAGATTGCTCCGACATTTTATTCCCCCTAACTTTCTGATCACACTTTTTTATTCCTTATCTACATTATAAAAGATTCCGCTACCATTGTCTTTCTTTATTCAAGAAATAATTTTTCGAGAGTGGAGCAAAGTGTATAGCTCGTCGGTTACGAGAAGGGTCCCACTAGTTAGATGCTTTTCCTGTCAGTTTGAATTCAGCTGAAATTTTTTTATTACTGCACAAAAAAAGCTGAGATAATCGTTCTACCTCAGTCTTTTCTTTTTTACTATTAAAGTGCTTTTACCATCCCGCCGTCCACTAAAATAGATTGTCCAGTAACATAAGTATTCGCTCCAGAAACTAAAAATACAGCTGCTTTGGCAAATTCTTCTGGTTTTCCGTAGCGACCGATGGGAATTTCTTTTTCCGATTGTGCGGTGACTTCTTCTAATGACATTCCTTTTGCGTCAGCTTTTCTTTGGTCCATCACTTGAATTCTGTCCGTAGCTATTCTCCCAGGCCCAATCGTATTGACCATGATATGATCAGGCGCCAACTCTACTGCTAATGATTTGCTTAACCCATTGATACCGTTACGAAAAGTATTCGATAATATTAAATCTGGAATAACTGATTTAATAGAAGAACTCGCCACATTTAAGATTTTTCCGCCATTTTCTTTTAAATCTGGCAACACTTCTCGAATCAAGCGAATGTAACTCAATAAATTCAATTCGAATGCGTTTACCCAATCTTCATCCTCAAAATCCGTAAAGTTTCCAGAAGGAGGTCCTCCCGCATTATTGATTAAGATATCAATTTTTCCAAATTGAGTCTTGGTTTCTTGCACTAATGCTCTGATATCTTCTGGTTTGGTAATATCAGCTGGAAAATACGCTACTTTACTTGCAGCTTCAGCTTGAATTTCTTCTGCCGCTTGTTGTAAAGTTTCTTCTGTTCTACTAGTCAACATCACGTTGGCACCTTCTTTAGCCAATTCCTTGGCGATGGCTTTTCCCAATCCTTTACTTGAAGCTACTACAAGTGCAACTTTATTGGTTAATTCTAAATCCATTCTTCTCCCCCTCATATTCAATAATGAAAAACGTTTGGACAAATTATACCATTAATCGATATAAAACAAATAAGATTGAGACTAAGTCCCAACCCTATCTTATTTATTATTTTTATTTAATGAGCGTATAAATTGCTTCAGCATAAATTGCCATGGCTTTCATCAAGTCATCGACAGCCATAAACTCATTTGCTTGGTGCATCGTGTCGACACTGTCAGGGAACATGGCTCCATAAGCTACTCCACGTTTCATTAAACGACCGTATGTTCCACCACCGATAGATTGTTCTTTAGCTTCTAATCCAGTGTGTTTAGCATAGACATCCAGTAACGTTTTTACTAATGGATCATCAGCTGGTACGTAGTGTGGTTCTTTAACTCCGCCACGACTAAGCGTAACGCCATATTCAGCTAGTTTACTATCTAATTGGATTTCGATTGCTTCCACATTCATTCCGCGTGGGTAACGGAAATTCAATGCAATAACTCCTCCATTTTCAGGAGTAAACGTGAATACACCTGCATTCATCGTTAAATCGCCCATTATGTCATCTGCAAAGTTCAAGCCTAATTTTTCGGCTCTTGAATCTTCGTGAATGTATTCTGCAATGATTTGAAGGTAGTTTTGAGCATCTCCGCCGAAACTAAAATTGCTTAAGAAGGTTGCTAAATAAGTTCCACCGTTCACTCCGCCACGAGGTTCCATTCCATGAGCAGACTTACCTACGACTTCGATTGTCACTTGATCGCCATCAACAGATACTGTACCTGAAATAGGCGCTGCTTCTACATAATCATAAAAAGCTTTTTCGATCATATCGGCTTCTTTGCTAGTAAAGACAGCTACAGCATCGCGAGGCACCATATTTTCGCGCAATCCAGCATCAAAACTGATCAACGTGTTTTTCCCGCCTTTATTTGTTCCTTTGGTATTCACATATAAGGAAACATTTCCTTTTTCACCATTGATGATGGGAAAGTTAGCATCAGGAGAAAATCCAAAATCCGGTTCTTTTTCCACTGATAGGTAGTGATCCATACATTGCCAACCGCTTTCCTCATCTGTACCAATGATGAAACGAATTTTCTTAGAAATCGGTAAATTCATTTCTTTGATCATTTTAATTGCGTAGTACGCTGCCATACCTGGTCCTTTGTCGTCACTTGAACCACGTGCATAAATTTTTCCATCTATAATTACAGGCTCAAATGGATCTGTGTCCCAACCGTTTCCAGGAGGAACTACATCAACGTGAGCTAACACACCCATCATCTCGTCGCCTTCACCATATTCAAGATGACCAGCTATGTTTCCAGTATTTTTAGAGATGAAACCATCTTTTTCACCCAATGCTAAAAAGGCTTCTAAGGCTTCTTTAGGACCAGGACCTACTGGTGCATCTTTTGATGCTTTGCTGTCATCGCGAACGCTGTCGATTTTCAACAGCATGAACAAATCTTTTAAGAAGTCGTCTTTGCGAGCTTCAGCTTCTTTTTTCCAATCAATTGCCATGTCAAAACTCTCCCCTCTTCATTAACACTTCCATTCTATCACTTTTGATGTCAGTTACCAATGTAGGGCTGAACTTTTTTCGCTTCTATTTGTATAACTTTGGCTTAATATTGTATAACTTTGGCTTAATATTCTTTTAAAACTTATAATGAAGGAGAATAGAGAAAGGAGTTAAGCAAATGAATTCTATTACAGAAGAGATCGTAACATCAACTTTAATCAAACGGTCAGAAGATAGTTATAAAGGGACTTATGGAAAAGTCTTGGTCATCGGTGGAAATGAAGATATGGGTGGAGCCGCCATCTTAACAGCTAGTGCAGCTGTTTATAGTGGTGCCGGCTTGGTCACCGTAGCCACAGCTAAAGCGAATCACGTTTCCTTGCATGCTCGTCTTCCAGAAGCGATGGTCGTGGATAGCGCTGATTTGAAAAAAGTAACTGAGCAAGTAGAAACAGTAGATGTCATTGTTATTGGTCCCGGTCTTGGTTTATCTCAAGAAGCATTGGATATCTTAACTACTGTGTTTTCTAGTGTATCCCAAGACCAGTACATCGTTATTGATGGCAGTGCTATTAGCCTTATAGCAAAATATGATATCCCTTATCCAAAAACACAAGCTATTTATACTCCTCATGTGGGAGAATGGAAAAAAATGACTGGATTGTCTCAAGCTGAACAAGAAGACGAAGCTAACGCGATTCAACAGAAAAAAATTGGCGGGACGATCGTACTCAAATCGAACCGCACAAAAGTTTACTTTAATGATGCATTCTGGAAAAATACTGCAGGAAACCCAGCTATGGCTACTGGCGGGATGGGAGATACCTTAGCAGGTATGATCGCTGGATTTGTGGCTCAATTTGACGATAAAGAAAAAGCCATTCTAGCAGCTGTGTTCTTGCATAGTGAAATAGGAGATACACTTGCAGAAAAACAATATGTAGTTCTTCCTTCACAAATTATCGAGAATATCCCTTATATGATGAAACAATATTCACAAAAATAAGAATGGACTAAAATAAGGTTCTACAATGACTGACGAAAGTTTACACAACTCAAGTCAAATAGATAAAAAATAATAAATTTGAAAAAAAGAGACTGCTTGTATCAGTCTCTTTTCAAGTCTATTTAATATCAACTATTTTCTATTTTTTAAAGACTCGATCTCATCTTGAGTTAACGTTCGGTATTCTCCTAATTGTAAATTTTCGTCTAAATATAATGGTCCCATAGACAGACGTTTTAAATAAGTCACTTCTTTATCTACACTCTCAAACATACGTTTTACTTGATGAAACTTACCTTCATGAATGGTTACTTCAATTTTTGAAGTCCCTTTTGCCCCATCAGTTTCATGAATCACTAATTCTGCAGGTTTGCAATTATATCCATCCTCTAACGTAACACCTTTTAAGAAAGCCGCTGCGTCTTTTTCTATTACGATTCCTTTGATTTCGGCTTGATAAACTTTATTGACATGTTTTTTGGGAGACAGCAATTCATGGGCTAAATTACCATCATTGGTTAAAAGCAATAACCCTTCCGTATCAATATCTAAACGTCCTACTGGAAATGGCTCTTGCAATTGATCCTGCGGTTGCAATAAATCAATGACTGTCTCATGCAGATTGTCTGTTGTAGCACTAATAACCCCTTTTGGTTTATGCAACATGAAATAAACGAACTCTTGATATTCTACTTTTTCTCCAAATACCTCTATTAAATCTGTTTCTGGGGAGACTTGAACTTTACCATCTTTTTGAAAAGTTCCATTAACAGTCACAACTTTTTTCTTTAGAAGATTTTTCACTTCTTTTCTCGTACCAAATCCACTATGGGACAATAATTTATCCAATCTCATTTCTAAATTCCTTTCTCAATACACTTATCTGTTTTCCATTATACAGAAAATTGAAAAGAGAGCTAGGACATTAAAAAATCCTAACTCTCTTTTTAAGTGTGGGCTTAACGGCTTACTTCACGCTCTGGTTTTAAACGCGTTGCGTAAGCTTGATTCCCTATGATTTCATTTTACCTTTTCGTTGGGAAAGAACACCCAACTAAACGCCAAAAGTGAACTCTACGAAAGTCTAAACGGTTTGTTCCGCGCTCTGTCCTTAAACGCCTCTCTCCACGCTCTTATATTTTTAATTTTTTTCTAAATGTTGTTGCTTTTGTGCCGATCACTTTATCTGCTAGTCTTGATTTAAAGATTAGATAGCCGTAAACAGCTACCCCTACTAAAGCTACGATCAATATAACTACTAAAGCTAATCCTCTGTCGCTAACTGGAATAAACAGGTAAAGCAACTCTCTGACGACTGTTGTAGCTATCGCCATGATTACAGAGAAAATGGTTATTAACAGTGTCCTTCTCGACAATAATCCTAGATTGAAATGTTCTGTCTGATACATTGCATGAATAATAATAAGGGAAGATACTGCAAAACCAATCATCGTAGAAACCAGCATTCCGTGAGTTTTGAAAGCAGCTAGTAGTGGATATTGTAAAGCTAATTTCACAATCACCCCTATTACTAGCCCCTTTATCGCAGCACGGGGTCTGTTTGCTGACATGATCATAATGCTCACTACTGTGTACAACCCTAAAAAAATAGTCATAATAGCTGACCATTGAGTAATACTCGTTCCAAAATCATCATGTTGATAAAATAATGTATACAATGGTTCAGCCACTACAGCCATTCCCACTGACGCCGGAATGATAATAAGAAACAGCAATTGAATACTATTATTAAATTGTCTGCTCAATCCTTTATGATCTTTTTTAGCCATTAAACTACTGATCAAAGGTACTGAAGTAATGGCCATTGAACTCCCAAACGAAAGTACGATCATGATCAATTTATGCGCATTTGCTGCTGCGACACCGTAAACTCTCTGTATTTCTTTAGGAGTATAATCACTAACAGCTTTCATGATAGGATCAAATGTAAATTGATCGACTAATTGAGCAATCGTAATTCCAGCTCCGATGATAATGAAAGGAATAGCCGTTTTGATAATAGAAAACAAGATTTGATTGGTTGAAACAGTTATGTTGCTGCTAGAACTGGAACCAATAGTTGGTTTCGCATTTAACTGTTTTCTCCACACTACATAAACCAAAAATGCCATACTGGCTAATGCCCCAACAAAGGCTCCAAAAGTAGACCATGATACAGCATCTACAACTGACCCATCAAATACTTGACGGATAAAGAATACTGAAGCCAGCATAAATATGACCCGCACAATTTGTTCAACAACTTGTGAAATAGCGGATGGAGCCATTGATTGGAACCCTTGAATGTACCCTCTAGTTACACTCATCGTTGGAATCAGCAGTAAAGCTATAGACAATGTACGAATCACTTGTGTTCCGTCTGCAGCAGAAGCTGTTGGGCTATTTGCTGCGATAAATGGTGCTAATGCGTACATCAGGATAGCGGAAGCGATACCTGTAATTGACATAACTTGTAACCCTCGTTTATATATGTCCTTACTGATATCATACTCTCCCAACGAATTATAATGAGAAACTTGTTTAGCTATGGCAGAAGGGACACCTGCTGTAGCGACACTTAAAAACAAAGCATAAGGTGTATAACCAACAGTATATAAGGCATTGGCTGCCTCAGCTGTCGCTTTATTTCCCATCCAAGCCATCCAAGGGATAATGTAGATAGCACCTAACAGTCTAGAGATAATACTTGCAGCAGACATCCAAGCAGAACCCGATAACATTTTACTCTGTGAATCACTTTCAACATGTTTCGTTTTTTTACTTATCGTTTCATTTGACATTTATAAGCCTACTCTCAAAATATTTTGCTAGCTTACATTCTACTTATAAAGTAGACAAGATGCAATGTCTAAAGAGCCAGCTCAATCAAAATTTAATGCTTTTTTAACTACTTTGAATTAATGTAGACACCTTTATCCTTTTGCCAATAATAATGACATCTCATTTTCAGATAAAGTGAAGTCGAATACCTGTAAATTTTCTTCTAAACGATCTTTGCTTTCTGTTTTGGGTATGGGAATAACGCCCCGTTGGATATTCCAACGAAGTGCAATTTGTGCGGGCGTTTTTTGATATTTTTCTGCTAATCTTTGGATATCTCTATCATCCAACGTCTTCCCTCTATGAATTGGACTATAAGCCATCGATCGAATACCACTTTTTTCGCAAAACACTCGCAAATTTTCCTGACTGTTGCCTGGATAAGAAGAGTACTGGTTCACTACTGGTTTGATATCTCCCCATTCAAATAAGTAATTTAACTGCTCTTCATCAAAATTGGAGACACCGATAGCTTTTACTTTGCCACTATAATAAATTTCTTCTAATGCTTTCCAAGTCTTGATATTCACGTCATTGGAAACATCTGGCCAATGGATCAATACTAAATCAATGACATCCAGATTCATAGCTCCATAACTTTTCTCAAAAGCTCTCAGGGTCTTTTCGTATCCCAAATCTGTTTTCCAAATCTTGGTCACAACAGTAATCTCTTCACGTGGAATCCCACTGTTTACTGCTCTTCGAACTGCACGACCTACCTCAGCTTCATTTTCATACATCGCAGCCGAATCAATTAAACGATATCCTTTCATTAAAGCGCTATAGATCGTTTCTTCTGCTGTTTTAGCATCCATATTATAAGTGCCCAGCCCAATTAATGGAATGAGCTGCCCATTGTTCAAACGAATCATCTTTTGTCTGTTTTGTTCCATTGTATCTCCACCTTTTATTGGGTTGTATTTGTCCTGAACATATAAAAAAGCGAATAGACTCTTCGCTTTTTTATTGAACCATTATTGCTCGTCATCTTTTTCTTTTTTCTTACGTTTCTTTTTCTTATCATCAAATAAACCAATGGCAACTGCTACAGCTATCCCTATGGCCAACCAACTTGCAGCATCCATTAAAACCCCTCCTAAGAATGTTTTATAAGGCATAAAAAGATGTGCTACTATTCCTTTATAAGAATAATAGCACACCTAATGTGAAAAAAAGAATGTTAACCATCCAATACGAAACGGATCAGTTAGCTACAATATTGACTAATTTTCCAGGAACAACGATCACTTTACGGATATTTTTCCCTTCAATATATTGCTGGACTTTTTCATCTGCCATCGCTAATTTTTCCATGTCATCTTTTGAGATTTCTTTGGAAACTTGAACTTTTGATCTCAGTTTGCCATTAACTTGGAAAACAACTTCTACTTCATCTTTTTGCAAATATTTCTCATCATATGTTGGCCAAGCTGCATAAGAAATACCTTCTTGAGATTGGGTCACTTTTTGCCACAATTCTTCTCCTAGATGAGGAGCGATTGGCGCCAATAGTTGAATCAATCCTTTAATATACTCAACAGGCAACGCTTCTGCTTTATATGCTTCATTTACAAACACCATCAATTGAGAAATGGCTGTATTGAAACGTAATGCATCATAATCTTCAGTAACTTTCTTGACCGTTTGATGATATACCACATCTAACTTACCATCATTAAAAGTCGTGATACGATCACGTAACTTATCATCTTCATCCATGATCAAACGCCATACGCGGTCTAAGAACTTGCGACTTCCTTCTAGTCCGTTTTCACTCCATGCAATAGAAGCATCTAACGGTCCCATAAACATTTCGTAAACACGTAATGTATCTGCTCCATATTGTTCTACCACATCATCAGGGTTGACTACATTCCCTTTTGATTTAGACATTTTCTCATTGTTCTCTCCTAGGATCATTCCTTGGTTGAACAATTTTTGATACGGTTCTTTTGTTGGAACGACACCGATATCGTATAAGAATTTATGCCAGAAGCGTGCATACAATAGATGCAATACAGCATGTTCTGCCCCGCCGATATAAATGTCTACCGGCAACCATTCTTTTAATTTTTCAGGGTCCGCTAATTGTTCTGAATTGTGGGGGTCAATGTAACGCAAATGATACCATGAACTACCTGCCCATTGCGGCATCGTATTTGTGTCACGTTTCCCTTTTTTACCGGTTTCTGGATCAACTACGTTTACCCAATCAGTGATATTTGCAAGCGGAGATTCACCAGTACCACTAGGTTTGATTTCATTAGTTACTGGCAGCAACAATGGCAATTCTTCTTCTGGGACAGTAGTGGTCGTACCATCTTCCCAATGAATAACAGGAATAGGTTCTCCCCAATAACGTTGTCGAGCGAACAACCAGTCGCGTAAACGATAAGTCGTTTCTTTTTTGCCGATTTCTTTTTCTTCCAACCAGCTATTCATTTTTTCGATAGCAGCTTCTTTTCCAAGTCCATCCAAAAATTCTGAATTGATATGAGTCCCATCCTCAGTGAAAGCTTCTTTTGTGATGTCTCCACCTTCAAGTACAGGGATGATCTCTAAATCAAATTTAGTCGCAAATTCCCAGTCACGTTGATCATGAGCTGGAACAGCCATGATAGCTCCCGTTCCATATGAAGCCAGTACATAATCTGCGATCCAGATAGGCATTTCTTTCCCGTTTACCGGGTTGATTGCATAAGCTCCAGTAAAGACTCCTGATTTGTCTTTATTCAAATCTGTACGGTCTAAATCGCTTTTCAGACTACTCTCTTTGATGTAGGCTTCAACAGCTGCTTTTTGTTCTGGTGTAGTGATTTTTTCAACCAAATCAGACTCAGGAGCTAAAACAGCATACGTCGCCCCAAAAAGTGTATCTGGTCTTGTCGTGAACACAGTAAATTCTTCACTAGATTCTTTCACGCTAAACGTTACATTGGCCCCTACCGATTTACCGATCCAATTGCGTTGCATATCTTTGATATTTTCTGGCCAATCTACTAATTCTAAATCTTCTAGCAAACGATCTGCATAAGCTGTGATTTTCAGCATCCATTGTTTCATTGGCTTACGGTAAACAGGATGTCCTCCGCGTTCACTTTTGCCATCAATGACTTCTTCATTAGCCAAAACTGTTCCTAAAGCAGGACACCAGTTTACAGCTACTTCTGCTTCATAAGCCAAACCTTTTTCATATAATTTCGTAAAGATCCATTGAGTCCATTTGTAATACTCTGGATCAGTAGTGTTGATCTCACGGTCCCAGTCCAAACTGAATCCTAGAGAATTGATTTGACGTTTAAACGTTTGAATGTTTTCAGCTGTAAATTCAGCCGGATCATTTCCTGTATCCAGTGCGTATTGTTCTGCTGGCAGACCAAAGGCATCCCAGCCCATAGGATGCAACACGTTGTACCCTTGAGCACGTTTCATTCGAGAAAGAATATCCGTTGCAGTATAGCCTTCTGGATGTCCTACGTGCAGTCCTGAACCTGATGGATATGGGAACATGTCCATTGCGTAAAACTTATCTTTTTCAGGATCTTCTATTACGCGGAAAGATTTATTTGTATCCCAATATTGTTGCCATTTCTTTTCAATGGTTTTGTGATTAAAACTCATTCCTAATTACCTCTTTTCTTAATATTAGTGTAAAAAAAAATCGCCCTAAAAATACAAAGGCATTTATTCCTTGTATTCTTAGGACGAACTCAATTTTATAGTCGTGGTACCACCTAAATTTACTGCAATAATCTCTTGCAATCTCATCTTATCCTTAACGCGGATGAAACGTCTCTGCCTACTTGAAAGTCTTTCTCAGCAAAGCAACTCCTAAGGCGAGTTCAAAATGTATCTCTGCGCATTTTCACCAACCATGCGCTCTCTAAAAAAGAGCCATTCCTACTGATCCTTATCACTGTCTTTTGATTATTGATTTCATTTTAACAAATTCTAGTTCTAGATTCAATTAAAGATTTAAAAACTTTTCTCTAAGCGAACAAGAGAGCAGAAGTAAAAAAACTCAGTGCACACTTTAAAGCTTATTATCGATAAGTTACTTTTATATTTATCTAATGGCAAAAAAAATTGATACTAAAAACAGTTATTTTTTCTTCTTCCCTATTGCTTTAAAAGCACCTTTGATAACCTCAAAAAAGCTCAATGAGTGTACCATGTAATCGGGGTCAACGTATTCGCGTATCGCACGAAGAACTTTTTTAGGGTCTTTTGAAGAAAAAGTAAACGTACCCGATTTTTTCGTCTCGATCGCATAACGCGGGATCCATCTGCCTTTAAACATGACTGAAGCAATCACAAGATTTACCTCTTCCCAAGGAATTTGAATAAATTTGTGCGGATCCCGCGTATTATAAAATTCAAATCCTCTATCACCGATCATGATTTTCCCATAATCTGTTAGTCCCGTAAAAGCGGTGGCATCGATCACCAAATCCACTTTTGTGTTAATTGATTCAACCATTCAAACCGCTCCATTTCATTTATCGTCTTACAGTCATTATACGTTTCTTCATTCAAATAAACCACAAAAAAAAACGACTGAGACAAAAATCCCAGCCGCTCTTTTTACGATCCACTATTCATTTACAGAATTGAATCGACTGATGTTTCTTTCAGTTATTATAGTAGTCCGATCAAGTGTCCGCCGATACCAACTACGAATAAACCTAAGATGATAACAATTGGGCTAACATTTTTCTTCAATAACCACATACAGAATAATGTTAACAATAACGGTGCCAATCCTGGAATCAATTGGTCTAAGTTATCTTGTAACGTGGTCACTTTAGTAGGAGAAAGAGCCATACCTGAATTTACTTGTTCAAAGGCTTGACGCATTCCTTCTCCACCTGCAGGTAGCTGATCCCATTCAATAAATGCTCCGTCATCCAATTGTACTTCGGAGATAACGGGTTTGAAACCAATCGATACCCATCGTTGTACTAATGCTGCCAGTACAAACATCCCTAAAATAGATGCACCTTTAGTAATATCTTGCAATAAACCACCAGAAAGGTCTTCTGTGATTTTAGAACCGGCTTTGTAACCGAATTCTTGTGTGTACCACATGAAGCCCCAACGAATCAAATTCCAAGCTACAAAGAATAAGATTGGTCCAAGAATATTTCCTCCCATTGCTAATGAAGCTCCTAGAGCTCCTAACATTGGACGTACAGTAAACCAGAACACCGGGTCACCAACACCGGCCAAAGGACCCATCATACCAACTTTAACCCCTTGGATAGCTACATCATCAACAGGAACGCCATTCGCACGTTCTTCTTCAAGAGCTAAAGTAACACCAAGAATTGGTGAAGCGATATATGGGTGAGTATTAAAGAATTCTAAGTGACGTTTCAATGCTGCTGAGCGGTCCTCTTTAGATTTGTACAATTTTTTAATGGCTGGAATCATTGAAAATGCCCAACCGCCGTTTTGCATACGTTCATAGTTCCAAGAACCTTGGATAAATGTTGAACGCCATGCCACAGCTAAGCGATCTTTTTTAGATAAAGTAATTTTTTCTTCCATGTCAATTTCTCCTCCTTCAGGATTAATAATCGTTTAAGATATCGCCAAGCGGATCACCAGTATTGTTTCCGCCGTTACTTGAAGAACCACCCATTTTAGAAAGGTTCAAGTAAATAAGAGCGATAGCAACTCCGATTGCTCCTAGAGCGATCAATGTCAATTCAGAAACGGCTGCTACTACGAAACCAAGAACAAAGAATGGCCATACTTCTTTAGATGACATCATGTTGATAACTAGTGCATAACCAACAGCAACAACCATTCCACCACCGATAGCCATACCATCTGTCAACCATGCAGGCATTGATTCTAAGAATCCTTGAACTGTTGTTGCCGGGATAAATAATAGCGCTGCAGCTGGGATAGCGATACGGACACCTTGCATACAGATTGCTAAAATTTGTAAGATTTCAATTTTTCTGAAATCTCCTTCTTCAGCTGATTTATCCATTGCGTGTACAATAGGTACAGCTAATGTACGAACAACCATTGTCAAGAAAAGTCCTGCTACTGCAAGAGGAACCGCAATCGCGATAGCTGCTGGAACTCCGGCAACCCCTTGTCCACCTAAAACTAAAATAATTGCTGATGCAACTGATGCCAATGCAGCATCGGGTGCTACGGCTGCTCCAATGTTAGCCCAGCCAAGCGCGATCATTTGAAGCGTACCTCCAAGAACGATACCTGCTGTCAAATTTCCTGTTACTAAACCGATCAAAGTACATGCTACTAGAGGTTGATGGAATTGGAATTCATCTAAGATTCCTTCAATACCAGCTAGAAAAGCAACAAGTATTACTAAAATTATTGATATAATAGACATAATAGCCCTCCTAAATAATTTATTTCTATTGTATTATTATGCTTTTGCTAAATCATTTTTTGCTTTTCTCAAAAGTTCATCCATGTTCGCACGAGAGTCATTAGGAACTTTACGTACATCAAATTTGATGCCTCTTGATTTCATTTCTTCAAAAGCTTTTACATCTTCTTGTCCCATTGAAAGAACTTTGTTTACAACGACTTTCCCAACTGAGTGAGCCATCGAACCAACGTTTACCTCATCGATTTCAACGCCGCCATCAATTGCACGTATCACATCTGTAGGATTTTCAAATAAAATCAATGCTTTTGTATTTCCAAAGCGAGTATCTTTTGTGATCTCAATCAATTTATCGACTGGGATAACATTTGCTTTTATTCCAGGAGGAGCAGCTTGTTCAATCAATTTTTTACGCATGTCGTCGTGTGCTACTGAGTCTGAAACAACGATGATACGGTTTGGTCCTACAGATTTAGACCATGATGTCGCAACTTGACCATGTAATAAACGAGAGTCTACACGTGTTAAGACGAATTTGATTTTTCCGTCTCCAACTACTGTATTTGGAGCAAGTGGTCCTTTAGGTTGTCCGTCTTCTGCAACTGGAACTTTCGCAGTGTCTGCTACCAATTCTTCCGGTTTAGCCTTGACCCCTTCTCTTCCCGCTTCAACGATATGTGCTGCAATTTCATGAGCAGATGTCATTGATAAACGAGATCCATAAGCTTCGATCAGCATCGGTAAATTCAATCCTGCAACGATCGCCCATGTATCTTTGTGTTCTTCAAATAATGCATTTGCTTGATTAAATGGCGTACCTCCCCATAAATCCACTAAGAACAACACTTCATCTTGATCATCAAAAGACGCAACTGCATCTTTCATTTTTGCTCTTACATCTTCTGGACCTTCACTTGGCATTAAAGTAATAGCGCTAACGTTTTCTTGTTCTCCAAAAATCATTGCTCCAGATTGCAAGATGCCTTCAGCGAATTCGCCATGGCTTGCTAGAATAATTCCTACCATATTTTTACCTCCTAAATAAATGATTTTACTTTTTGACGATAGGTAGCTCAATCTAAAACTTTATTCTCAATTTACTCTGACTTCTTTTTCTCCTTTCTTTTTAATATCCGTCTTAGTTCTAAACTCTAAAGTTTAGCTTTTTTCAAAACTTCTATTAGATTTTGTCTGTTATCAATAATAACTTTTAAATCTTCCAACTAAACTTTTGATTCGTTGATAATTGTATCCGATCAACAAGAGTTAGTGGAAACAAATAATAAGAACACCCTTACATTATCTAATAGTTCGTTTGAATAGACCTCAATTATTTTGGCATGATCATTTTTATTGACCATTGCTTTTTAGCTTTCACTTATTAATAAGCAATTTTCGTGCCAACTTTAGTGTATTGTTTAAATAAGTTATTACACTAACCTTTAGCTAAAACAACAGGAGGATAAACGACACACTAATTAGTGTGCCGTTTATCCTCCTGTTGTTTTACTATGGTGTTTTAGTGTATTAATACTGTTTTTTTATTATATGAGGATTAATAATTTGAACAGTTGAGACTCTGCTGCCTCTTGCAAATCTATTTTTCGCCATCTCAATTTATTTGCTGTACGCTATAATATATTAGAGCACTGTTTCAAAAGCAGACTGGATGATATCGCCAGTCACATAGATGGCTGCTTAGATGAGTAGCCCGAATACGGCGTAGACTCCTGGGGGATTAAAAAGGCACTGGTGAGACCCCACAGTGCGCTAGCACGAGGAGGCTCACCGCCGCCCCCGGACGCGAAGTGTATTCGGGCTGCGGGTTAAAAAGCCCAAATACATTTTTATCTTATCTAGCATAAAAACAGAACAAAAAGCCAAATCAACGCATAATTGTTTGGAAAAATGGAGTAATTTCTCTTTAAACTTTAAAAAAATTTTTTTACCGAGAAAATATTGACACTAACATATATTACATTTACTTTTGGTATCTGAAAACAAAATGGTAAAATAAAACTAACGTTTATATAGAAATCATTGTAAATAAATTTATGCCGAAAAGAGGAAGTATGTTGAAAAAAGACTATCAATTATACGAACACCGAGCACAATATTATGAAACAGACCAAATGGGAATCATTCACCATTCAAATTATATTCGTTGGTTTGAAGAAGCTCGAACTGATTTGATGGATCAAATTGGTTTTGGCTATGATCAAATGGAAAAAAGCGGAATTATCGTTCCCGTACTTAGTGTGAATTGTGAATACAAATCAATGGTTCGGTATAACGACCACGTGTATATCATTCCTAAAATCGAAGTATTTAACGGTATTCGCTTAGAGATCTCTTATCGTGTCATGGATAAAAAGACAGATGAATTGCGATCTTTTGGCGAAAGCAAACACTGCTTTTTAAGTGATAGTAATCGACCGATTTCTTTGAAGAAAGCAGATAAAGAATTGTATGATTTGTTTGATGCTTATGTTGGCATTAATTTTGAGCTCAATAAAAATTAATCATGTAAAGGAGTAAAAAATATGATTACGATCGGTCTGACTGGGTGGAGTGATCATGAGTTGCTGGAAACCAGCAGAAGTACAAAATTAGAAGACTACGCTGGACACTTCCCTTTTGTAGAGTTGGATACTAGTTTCTACGCCATTCCTTCAGAAAAAAATCTTCACAATTGGATGAGTAAGACACCTGAATCTTTTTGCTTTCTTCCTAAAGCTTATCAAGCTATGACTCAACATAAAAAGTGGATTGAAGACTTTTCAAGCGAAGCACAAATGTTCAGTGCCTTTCTAACTCGTTTTGAACCTATGTTGGAACAAAACCGAATCAAAGCTTTCTTATTCCAATTCCCTCCTTACTTTGGCTGCACAAAAGAGAATGTCATCTACTTAAGAAAAGTTAGAACTTGGATGAAAGATACTCCAATTGCTGTTGAGTTTCGTAATTCCAGCTGGTACAGCAATCAAAATAAGGAAGCTACTCTATATTTTTTAAAGGAACACCAATTTATTCATACAGTAGTAGACCAACCTCCAACGCCCAATAATAGTGTCCCACTTATTTCTGAAAGTACAAATAAAAATCTGGCACTTCTACGATTACACGGCAGAAACTTTGAAGGATGGCAAGGTGGAAATAGCAAAAATTGGCGTTCAGAACGAACACTTTATGAATACAGTCATGAGGAAATGAAACAATTTGCAGAGATTATTCTGGAATTGGAAAAAGAATCTGATGAAGTAGCTGTCATCTTTAATAACAACTCAGGAGGACATGCGGCCAAAAATGCCAAAGAACTCCAAGATATATTAGGGATCAGTTTTACTGGACTAGCTCCCAGACAACTCGATTTATTCTAAAAAAAGAACAGCTAAAAGGGAGTGTATCATACATCTCCTTTTAGCTGTTCTTTGCAAATTTACGTTCTTTTCTATCCCCTAATTTTTCTAAACGAGGTCGGTTGTATCGCTGAACAATAATAAATGGCAAATTAACAATCACAGCATAGATAACCATAACCCATCCAGCCCACAAAGGATTCCATAAGAAAAATAGAAACGCAGGCGGAATCATCATCCAATGCGCTAGTTCCCCTCGACGAGTTTCAATAATAAATCGTTCCAATCTGATCTGGTTAAAATGTCTCAGAGTCCTTTTGTCAAATCCTTTTCTGGTAATCTGGGTCCCATCTGGCAAGTGCGGCTTCCAATTTCGAACTCTAAACCAACGCTGCCAAATATCTCCAGAATTTTCCCAATTCTTTGTTTTGAACCAGTCTTGGTGTTTTACGAAAAAGTGAATCGGGATTTGACGCGCTATCCAAGAAATAAACAAAGGACCGTTTTTAGGAGAAAGTCCTATGTAAAGAGTTTGAAAGCTCAACATTTGTTGTAAACGTTCGTCTTTAACATATTGTTTGATCATATGGTCAGCACTGTCAAATGTTTTCAACTTAAGTGCTTGTTTGATGACAGAAGGTCTATAAAAGTCGCTTTGATTTCGAAAAGGACGTTGCAGAAAATGGTCTTTAGCTACAACAAACCGTTCATAAATATCTTTCAAATAATGCATAAACCCTTGTGCATCTTCAGCGCTGAACTCTTCTAAGGTTTTTGTCAATGTTACTAAATCAGAAGACACATCAAATTGTTCTTTCCCACCATTAAAATGAGCAGTGTACATAGGATCTAATCTTTCCATTGGAATATAATCATCCGGATCGCGTCCAGTAAGTTCAAATACTTCTCGATAAAGATCAGGCATCATCACAAGACTAGGTCCTAGATCAAAACGATAGCCATCCTTTTCGATCAAATTCATTTTCCCACCAGGGATACCTTCTTTTTCAAATAATTCTACGTTATAACCAGCATGCTGAAGACGCATAGCACTAGCTAAACCTGCTACACCTGCACCTATAACGCTCACTGTCTTTTTAGTTTCCATTTTTCTCCTCAATTCGTTTTTCTTCATTGCCATCAGCTATTTTTTCTACGCGTTCAAATTCATTATTTAAATCCTTCAGATTTTGTAGAAACAGATTACCATCTATTTCTAACCGATTGCATTGCATCACTTCCTGTAAAATACTCATGGATATAGTTTTTTTTTCTTTTACAGCTTTTTCAGTCAATGTAATGATACGTGCACGTTTGTCTTCAGAAGAAGATTGCTTTTCAGTCCAACCTTGTAACGTTAATCGATTTAAAATAGGATTTAATGTCCCGATAGACATCCCCAAACGATCACTGATCACTTTAACGATCACTCCGTCGCCTTCCCATAATGCCAACAATACTAGATATTGCGGGAAAGTTAACTGAAACGGTTTCAAAGCTTTTCTATAGAGTTTTGAAAAACCATTAGCAGCTTTGTATACTTCAAAACAAAGTTGGTCTTCTAACGAACGCTCAAAGATAGATTCATCCATTTTAAAACTCCTTTCAACTATTGACTACTTTCTTGTAATGATGCCTTAATCATTCTCTCTTAACGTTAAGACCCCATCTTTCATTACATAAACCTTGTCGCATTTGTCGATCAATCGTTCATCATGTGTGACCATGATAGTCGCTTTTTGTTTGCTTTTTGTTTCTCTTGCTAAAATTTCGACTACTTCAAAAGCTCTTTCAGAATCCAAGCTGGCAGTAGGTTCATCTGCTAAAATAACAGATGGATCATGATATAATGCTCTCGCAATAGCTACACGTTGGCGTTCCCCTCCAGACAAATCACTAGGGTAACTTTTTTCCAGTCTCAATACATCTAGTTCTTCTAACAAGGCATCCGTCTGCTTTTGTTCCATTTTAGTTTTTTTCACTTTGTTCACTAATCTTAATTGATCTCGCACATTCAGAAACGGTACTAAGTTAGAAGCTTGCAAGATAAACCCGATTTCTTTAAAGCGTAAAGCAGCACGCTGTTTTTCTTCCTCTTCGCTAAATGGATCATCCTTGATCAGTACTTTTCCTTTACTTGGAGATTGCAGACCTCCGATAATCGTTAACAGAGTACTCTTACCTGATCCACTGGGACCAATAATAGCTACAAATTCTCCGGCTTCTACTGAAAAATTAGTCTCTTTTAAGGCCTCTATTTCTTTACGACCATCACCAAAACTTTTTGACACATTTTTACATTCTATTAATTTCAACTTATTTTCCTCCTTATTTTAACCAATTGCTTCTAATGGATCGATTTTAACAACTGTTCGAACAGAGAACAATGCACCTAAAACAGCTACTACGATCAATAGAAGTGTGATCCCGCCTAAGAAGAGACCATTATTTTGATAAGGAACTCTAGCTGGCAATACAAGAGATGTCCCTAAAGTCAATAGCAGACCTGTACCAACACCAACAGTGGATAAAATAAATGTTTGAGCGATAACAGATTTAGCTATATACCCAGAAGAGATTCCTTGGGCTTTCATCACACCGAATAAACTAGATTTTTGCAATGTTAAGACATAAATAAAAATCCCGATAACTACAGCAGCAATAACGATCAAAAATCCGATCATCAATCCAAAAGTTAATACTTGTGCACTATATCCTGGGATTTTATAAATATAATCGCCAATTTCATAAGGAACTAGGTCATCATTATCAATTTCTACACCTGATAGACCTTCTGAACTATCCCGAACAATTATCGCGCTGATTCTTCCTTCTTCAGAATCATCTATTCTTTCAAATCGAATTTCTTGAAAAGAAGCAATCGTAGTATATAAAACAGGCGCAACATTAAATTTAGCGTTTTCTGTAAAACCAGTAACGGTTAACTGCTTGTCACTACCTGCTAATTGCACAACATCTCCTATTTCAATACCGTCTTCTTCTTTTAAACTAATATCTGCTACGACTTCATCATTATTTGAGAACGGCTCACCTTCAATGACTTCTGGCATAATGAATTCATCCGGTTCAATACCAAAGAAAGTTACATTGATTTTTGCTGCTTCTCCAGATGTACCTTCCTTACGAATAACTCCAGCTGTTTGCCCTAATAAAGCTGTTTCGTCTCCAGAAACTTCTTCTGCTTGCCCTAAAGTGATCATAGACATATTGATGTTTGAATTAGACTCATCAGTCAGCACAATTCCATCTGCCTCCCATTTATCCACACTCGTTCGATTGTCTTGTGCTAATCCATATGCTAACCCTGTTAAAAAATATACTAAGTACGAAACCAATATCATGACTCCAATAATAAGCGCAAATCTTGTTTTTGAATATTTAATTTCTTTCCATGCTAAAAACATGTTTCCAACTCCTTTTAATGTTCAATAAAAAGTCTACTGATCGACAATCATCATATATTAAATCGTATACGATGTACATTGAAAAGCTCATAAAAAGACAACCTAAATTTATGTCCGTTTAGGTTGTCTTTTTGATTATTTATTAACCTTCAAAAAATAGAGATTGTAATAAATAGCGTTCATAATATTTTTTGGCTAACTTATTTAATTGATTTTTTATACTTTTCACAGTAGCTTTCTCTTCTTGAAAAGCTATTAATTTGCGCTCGAAAGCATTTTTTTCTTTTTCATTTACTTGTTCGTTCAAATGCCCCCATACATGTTGTACAGCATTTACTGTGTTGCCTGGTTGAGGTTCCTCTTTTAATGCTTCTGCTACTAACTGATAAAATTCTTCTACTGGATAAGCCGTTTTGTCTTTCAATAAAGTTCGAATCTGTTGATACCGTTCAGGGCTATATTCTAATATAAGATATTTGTATCGCATCCATTCTTTTTCTAAATACTTGATAGAACGGTCAAGACGAGTAGCATTGATGCATTTGACTGCCGAAATATTTTTATCCTTCACTTCTAACATAATATCGATAGTCGGATCATCTAACTGGTTATAAAAATCCAAGTATGGTTCTAGATAAATAGTTGCTGTATGCGCTCCAGTTCGTTTGTCTAGTGCTTGCTGTGAATAATGGATTTTTTGTTTACCATCTCCTGCTTTCCATGTTTTATTGACTTCTGTAATCAACTCTCGATCATTTCTCGTCTCAGAACCAGGATTTACAGAATGATGCAGGTTATCATAGACTACTGGGATCCCTATTCTTTCAGAAATCCACATTACATCTTTGAGTGTATACAAGCGATCATCATTTTCAATGATCAACCGTCTTTTTATCGCTTCATCTAAACGTTGGAAGTTTTCAATAAAACGAAGACTAGCTGCTTTCTTATCCTCATATATCCCTCCAATATGAAGAACGATCTTGTGTTCATTGTTTACACTGAGACACTCCAGTACTTTGGCGTGATACTTTAGATCATCCACGGCTCTAGCAACTGTTTCTTCATTTGGAGAATTTAAAACTGTATATTGACCTGGATGAAAAGATACATGCATATCGCTTTCAGCTATTTTATGGCCAATACGCTCGAAATCTTCTCTAAAAATATCCCACCATGGCAAACTATTGACTGGACTGGATCCAAAAGGAATCAAGTCAGAACTAATACGGTATAACTTGATGTCATTTTCAATATTGTAATCAATCATTTTTTCTAACGCTAACAAATTGTGCAGCGTAATCTCATTTAATTTTTCCTCCGTGGCATTTTTCTTGATCACCCTTCGGAGATTAGTGTCCGGCACTCCTACAACTAAACAGGCATATCCAATACTCATTTTATCTATCCTCTCAGTATTTCTATAGTATTCCTACTTATTTTCGCACACAACCTTATCATCCGTACAGAAAAGTTGCTTACTGTGCCTTGAATAAAACAATTTACTCTCTCTCTTTTCTTTATCCTATAAAGGTTTCTTATAGAATGTGAAGTGCTCTACACTTTGTTTGTCTGTATCATTTTGAAAGCGAACTACACGAATGGTAAAATAAAGTTAGAGATTTAATAGATTATCAGGAGGTAATATCATGGAAACTAGTCAGAAGAAAAAAAGATTTTCAATGCCCTCATCTTATACCGTGTTGTTTCTTATTATTCTTGCCATTGCCATACTCACATGGTTTGTGCCTGCCGGAGAATATCAAGTAGATGAGGCCGGAAATATCGTTTCAGGAAGTTACCAATTAACAGAGCAGCATCCGCAAGGCTTATGGGATGTTTTCATGGCACCGGTCAAAGGTATGATTGGTACGGAAACCACGCCTGGCGCAATTGAAGTGTCATTATTTATTTTAGTCGTCGGCGGATTTTTAGGCGTTATCAATCGTACAAAGGCTTTAGATACCGGGATCGCTCAAGTTGTCAAGAACTATAAAGGAAAAGAAAAAATGCTGATTCCTATCTTGATGTTTATTTTCGCTTTAGGCGGTACAACCTTTGGAATGGCAGAAGAAACATTGGCTTTCTATCCTCTGATCATTCCGGTGATGGTGGCTGTCGGATTTGATACCCTAGTCGCTGTTTCTGTAGTATTGTTAGGATCCGGTGTTGGAGTATTGGCTTCCACAGTTAACCCATTTGCAACAGGGGTAGCTTCTCAAGCTCTAGGGCTAGGTATGGGAGAAGGAATTATTTGGCGTCTAGTGTTCTTTATTGCTATGTATGCAATCGCTACGTTATTTATTTATCGTTACGCTGTCAAAGTACAAAAAGACCCTTCTCATTCGTTAGTCTATAAAGACTATAACGAAAATCAAAAAAAATTCGCTGTAACGGATATAAAAGAAGAAATGACGACAAAACAAAAAGTTGTCATGATTCTTTTTGGACTGACCTTTTTAATTATGGTTGTAGGATTAATTCCTTGGTCTACATTAAACGAGAATTGGACATTCTTTGAAACAATGAACGAATGGTTGATGGGACTTCCCATAGTAGGTACAGTTCTTGGACAACAACTAGTCGCATTAGGAGACTGGTACTTCATGGAAATCACCATGCTCTTCTTCTTAATGGCTGTAATCATTGGAATTTACTACCGTATTCCTGAAGGAGAAATCGTCTCTACTTTCATGGAAGGAGCCAAAGATTTGTTAGGAGTTGCTTTAGTCGTTGCTGTAGCTCGTGGAATTCAAGTTGTCATGAATGAAGGAATGATCACAGCAACTATTTTGCATCTGGGAGAAGAAAACCTATCTAACCTGTCTCCTGTTTTGTTCTCTATTCTAACGTATATTTTCTATATCCCAATGTCATTCCTCATCCCTTCCACCTCTGGTCTGGCAGCCGCAACAATGGGTATCATGGGGCCGCTTGGATCATTCGCCGATGTACCGGAACATGTAGTTATCACAGCTTATCAAGCAGCCAGCGGTATCATCAATCTGATTACACCTACTTCTGGAGTTGTGATGGGAGCTTTAGCTATTGCAGGCATTGAATTATCTACTTGGTGGAAGTTTACAGCCAAATTAATTGGTGTCATCTTTATTGTAAGTTGCATTATTCTAGGTATCGCTGCGGTCCTAGGATAATTGTTGCATTAAGAAAAAAAGCAGGAGTCGGCTATTGTTACCGACTCCTGCTTTTTTTAATGCAATCCTTAATCAAGTCAATCCTCAGAATATTCTTTGAAATAATCGGTGTCTTTAAAAGTGAGTATCTTATGATTGTGTTCTAATTTACTCATTTCCTTTAACTGTTTAATTTTATTTCCAACTGTTTCTCTTGAACAACCACTAATTGTAGCAATCTCACAGACAGTAATAGGATAAGAAACTATAACTTCTTCCTTTGAACCCGGTTCACCTAGTTCGTTCATCAAATAGGCTAACGCTTTTACAATTCGGCTGCTAGCACTCGTTCCCACGAAATATTGAATCCGTTCTTCATGGTCGATTAAAATATCAGTTAACCGTTTATAGAAATACAAAAGCTGTTTTGCATTGCCAGAAAGAACTTCTTCGAGAATATTTGCTGGAATAGAATACAACTCAATTTCCGTTAATGCATAAGCTGTATAACGATAGACATCATCAGCAAATATTTCTCCGTAAGGAAATAATCTGTCTTCTTTTACATAATCCGTATACATATAAAAAGCGCTCTCGTCATATCTTTCTAACTTAACTAAACCTCCTATTAGATAGAAAAATTTATCTTTTCTATCTCCTTCCTCAAATAAAATTTGTCCTTTTTTATATTTTCGGAATCGCATCACTTCTTGAAGTTTCTTAAATTCTTCATCGGTAAAGGTCGAAAAGACTTTATTAACTCTTAATGCATCGCTTTTATACAACTGTTCTTGGGTAGTTAACACACTTATCCCCCATTTCATAAATCTAGTTACATACAATATATAGGCGGGCACAAAATAACTTCTTCACAATACAAGTATAGCATAGAAGCACAAGGTAAACCAGAAAGCGTTTACTTTGTGCTTCACTATTTGAATTTTCTTATTTTAGTTTTAAAACTGGTTACTAAGTTAGTTTGCAGTGATTATGGTTCCACCTTGTTCTGTCAATACCCCACTAATATTTTCTAAAGAAGTGATGATTGCCTTACCTTCTGGATATTGATCAACAAATTGAATAGCTGCTTGAACTTTTGGGAGCATACTGCCTGTTGCAAATTGATTCTCTTTCATGTATTGCTTCATTTCATTAATCGAAACTTCTTCCAGTTTCTTTTGGTCAGGTTGATTGAAATTAATGTAAACATTGTCTACTCCGGTTAAGATGACCAGCAGATCAGCTTGGACTAATTCAGCCAGTTTTTGAGAAGCAAAATCTTTATCAATAACAGCTTCAACACCTTCAACGCTGTTTCCTCGCTGGATAACAGGTATACCGCCGCCACCTACTGTAATAGTAACAACACCTGATTTTACCAATTGATCGATCACTTTATGTTCTTTGATACTGATTGGCGTTGGTGAGGGAACAACTTTACGCCAACCGCGGCCAGCATCTTCTTTGAACACAGCCCCAGATTTTTGCATCTCTTTTTCGGCTTCTTGTTGAGACATAAATGGCCCAATTGGTTTACTTGGATTTTCAAAAGCCCGATCATTTCCGTCTACTACAACTTGGGTCACTACAGAGATGACTTCTTTATCCAAATGATGTTCAGATAACACTTGATTCATGGCATTTTGCAGCCAATAGCCAATACTTCCTTGGGTCATCGCTACACAAGTATCTAACGGCATTGCAGGATTCTTTTCACTATTCGCAGCTTCTTGTTGCAGTAAGAGATTTCCTACTTGTGGACCGTTACCATGTGAAATGATGATATCATCCCCATTTTCAATGAACTGCACTAAATACTCGGCTGTATTTTTCAACGCTTCCTGTTGTGCTTTAGCACTAGCGTCTTCGGATAGAATGGCATTTCCGCCTAGGGCAATGACTATTTTTCTTTTTTGCATATCGATTTCTCCTTCTTTATTAAGTATAATTCCATTAAAAAAGGAAGCTATGATCCATTCACAGCCTCCTTCATCGTTCCAGTGTTAAACTTTTGGAATGAATAAATTTCCTAATGTTACAGCCATAATGGCTTTGATGGAGTGCATGCGGTTTTCAGCTTGATCAAATTGACGCGCGTACTTGCTGCGGAAAGCTTCGTCCGTTACTTCCATTTCACCAATCCCAAAGTTCTCTTTGACCATCTGACCATAATCTGTTTCTGTATCATGGAAAGCTGGTAAACAGTGCAACAGAATGACATCTTCTTTTCCAGTAGCTTGAATCATGTCCATATTGATTTGGTAAGGTTTCAATAAATTGACACGCTCTTCAAATTTATCCTCTTCTCCCATAGAAACCCATACATCCGCATACAATGCATCAGCATCTTTTACCCCTTTTTCAACATCATCCGTAATCATTAACTGACTTCCAGATTTTTCTGCAAATTTTTGAGCCATGTCCACTATTTTTTGATCCGGGAATAGGCTTTCTGGAGAAACGATACGGACATTAGTCCCTAAAATAGCTCCTGTAACCAACAAACTGTTAGCTACATTATTTCGTCCATCTCCAACATACACCAATGTAATGCCTTCTACAGTTCCAAAATTTTCTTTAACGGTCAAATAATCGGCAATCATTTGTGTTGGGTGCCATTCGTCAGTCAGCCCATTCCATACTGGAACACCAGAATATTTAGCCAGTTTTTCTACATTTGATTGCTTAAAGCCGCGAAACTCGATTCCATCGAACATACTTCCTAATACACGAGCTGTATCTTCTACTGATTCTTTTTTTCCTAGTTGAATATCGTCTTTTCCAAGGTATTCCGGTTTAGCTCCTAAATCAACAGAAGCTACAGTAAAAGCAGCACGAGTACGTGTGGATGATTTTTCAAATAACAACGCAATATTTTTTCCTTCCAGATAACGATGCGGAATACCTTTTTTCTTCATCTCTTTCAGGTGCTGTGAAAAATCAATAAGATACATCAATTCTGCTTTCGTAAAGTCTTTCTCTGCTAATAAACTACGTCCTTGAAAAACATTTTCCATCTTTCTTTCCTCCATTACTGAATAATTTAGGTTAATACATTATAAATCTTCACGAACAAGGGGCATACTCATGCAACGCGGACCTCCACGCCCTCTGGATAATTCACTTGAAGCAATTTCAATGACTTTAACACCGTGCTCACGCATCAAATCATTTGAAACATAATTTCTATCGTAAGTGACCACAACCCCTGGTGCAATTGCCAGTGTATTAGAACCATCATTCCACTGTTCGCGAGGTGCCGCAATTGCATCTCCACCACCGCATGGAATCAAGGTCAGTTCTTTAACTCCCAAAGCTTCTTTCAACACTTCTTTTAAATCAGTTTTGTGCGTAATATTTACTTTCCCCAGCTCATCACCTTTTTCAAGAATGTAAATGTCGATTGACCCACCAATTCGTTGAATACCTGGATGAATAGTAAATTTATTGTAATCCACCATTGTAAAAACAGTATCCAAGTGCATCATGGCTCTAACATTTGGTATTTTTATGGCTAACACCTTTTCAAATGGTGCACCACGGTCAAACAATTCAATTGCCAACTCTTCTATAGCTTGCGCAGAAGTTCGTTGTGAAATACCAATGGCTAATACTTTGTCATTTAATACCAGTTCGTCTCCGCCTTCGATATAAGAAGTATGATTCCTATTTCGCCATACTTCAATACCTTTTTCAGCAAAACGGGGGTGGTGTTTGATAATAACTTCCATAAATAACGATTCCCGTTGTCTTGCTTCAAACATCATACGATTAATCGTTAAACCATTTCCCATCGCAGCCGCTGGGTCTCGAGTAAAATAAAGGTTAGGCATAGGATCCATATAAAACGGATAATCGTCATCATTGGAGACATCGATTAAATGATCGGTTTCATCACGGGTGAAATACGAATCTCCTGAGCCTTTTGGTTCCACAGGATCTCCGCCTTCTTCAGCAACATCACTTAAGTGTTCTTTAGGAATGTCTACATCTATTTTTCGAACACCTTCCATCATTGTTTGGATCATTTCTAATGTCTCCATACTCAATAAATAACTCTTTAAGGTCTTATATACACTAGGAGATTGAATAGCTGATTCCTCCAGCATTTTCTCAACAAAAGATTCTTTCACGTTGCCAGCATCAATAGCTTCAGCGGACAGGTTTTCAAGATATAAGACTTCGACTCCGTTATCTTCTAGCGCTTTAGCAAAAGCATCGTGCTCTTTTTGTATAATACGCAAATGCGGAATATCATCAAATAGTAACCGTTCCATAATTTCTGGAGTTAGGTTCTCAACTTCTTTTCCTGGTCTTTTTAACATAACTGTTTTAAGCTTACCAATTTCTGAATTGACATGAATTGGCATAGTTGTTTCTGACATAATCATATCCTCCTCTTTTCTTATCTACAAATGCATCATAGCGCTTTCAGATATAATTAACAAAGAAAAACACACATCTAAAATGTCGATTTGGTCACACAATTATACCGCCTTTTATAAATATTCATGTCAAGCATATTCAACTAGTTTCAAAGCCATAGATTGTATACTATAATGTATTTATACACTAAATATTAAAGATGAGAATTTGCTAAAAAATTCATGAAACAAATCAACATAATGAAAAAGATAGTCCTTTTAATGAGGATAAATTTTCTATCAATTAGTATTTTTTACTCGAGGCAAAACAAAAAAGACCTTCAATTCTTCTGTTCAGAATGAAAGTCTTTCTAATTTTTTTATTACTACCTTATTTTATTTAAAGCACACCAGTAGACAGCAATCCTAGAAATTGGTTTAAACGGTAAAATTTCGCTTTTCTTTGTATCTCTGGAGTAAGTGGTATGAGTTCAAAAGTAAACCTCGTACCTAAATTATTTTCTTGTTGAAGTTCTCCTTCTCTATTAAAGTTTAGATTTTTTTCTACAAGAATTTTTTCGACTGTGATGTCTATAATAGTGGCTTTAGTATAATTGACTGTTGCAGTAATGCCTTCTATCACTTCCCTTATCCCCACTTCTTCACCAACCGTCAACTGTTCTAACCACTCATTTCGGTTCTCTATATCCATGATCCCAGCTCCTTTATTTTTCAAAAAAGCCAGTCTCTAAATAAATAGGAGACTGGTTTTTTTATCACAATTAATTGTTTTTTAATTTAGACATTTCATCTGCAACAAATTGAACTTCCGTTCCTACAATTATTTGAATATTGCGCTCACTTACTTTATTGATACCAGCGACACCGGCAGATTTAATTTTAGCATCGTTAACTTTAGACATGTCATTTACTTCTAAACGCAAACGAGTTGCACAGTTGTCAATAGAAGCTATGTTTTCTTCTCCACCTAGACCAGCAAGAATAATTTCAGCTTTCCTTCTAAATTCAGCATCTTTAGCACTTGATTTGCTTCCTTTTGTTTTAGGTTCCTCAGCAAATGCTGCAGAATCTAAAACTTCATCTCCACGTCCTGGAGTTGCTAAATCAAATTTAACGATGATAAAGCGGAATAAGAAATAGTAAATAGCCGCAAATACTACCCCTTGAACGAGTAACATATAAGGTTGGTTCGCTAATGGCACGTTGAAAGATAAGATATAATCCACTAACCCGGCTGAGAATCCAAAACCGGCTGTCCATTGGAAAGAAGCAGCAATGAACAATGAAATACCTGTTAGAACAGCATGTGTAACGTATAAAGCAGGAGCTACGAACATAAACGCAAACTCTAACGGTTCAGTTACACCTGTAAAGAATGAAGCGAAACCAGCAGCCATCATCAATGAAGCTGTAGTTTTCTTCTTATCTGTTTTTGCAGTGTGGTACATTGCTAAAGCTCCAGCAGGAAGTCCAAACATCATTACAGGGAAGTAACCAGCTTGATACATACCAGTGACCCCTTTTACTCCTGTTCCAGCCCAAAAGTTTCCAATATCATTGATACCAGCAACATCAAACCAGAATACAGAGTTCAATGCATGATGCAATCCAGTGGGTATTAATAAACGGTTAAAGAGTCCGTAAAGACCTGCTCCAACAGCACCTAGTTCACTGATAGAAGTTCCAAATGTTACTAAGCCATTATAAACTGGTGGCCATACAAATAATAACACCATCGCTACAACCATCATTACAAAGGAAGTCACAATCGGTACTAAGCGTTTTCCACTAAAGAAAGCTAACGCTTGAGGCAATTTGACATTGTGGAATCGATTGTACAATGCGCCTGCGATTAAACCACATAAGATTCCAATAAATTGTGTTTTGATGCTGCCAAATGCAGGATCTACTTCATCGACAGGAATACTTTGTAACATAGCCACCGTATCAGGTGCTAATAAAGTGGTGATAATCTGCCAAGCTACCAATCCACTCAAAGCAGCTGCTCCATCTTTGTCTTTAGACATTCCTAAGGCAACACCAACAGCAAATAGAATTCCCATGTTATCAATAAGTGCTCCACCTGATTTAATCAAAAACGCAGCAATAACACTGTCTCCACCCCAACCTGATGGATCTATATAATAACCAATCCCCATTAAAATAGCAGCTGCAGGTAATACAGCAACAGGCAGCATCAATGATCTACCTAACCTCTGAAAGTATGCTTTCATTTTTTTCCCTCCAATATTTCTTCTCCATACAATTAGTTGAATCACATACTGATCTTTAGCACGAATAAAAAACAGCTTTTCATTTTAACAATCAGCAGTACGCCAAACGAATCATACCAATTCAGATTTATCTTGTCAATTCCATATTAAACACTTCTTTAAAAAAGTTCTAAACACTTTGAACATATTGTTTCAATAATCATTTCCGCATTTATAAAGCGCTTCATTTTAAAAGTATACCAATTAAAAAAAGCAACCTGAGATAGAATGATTCTATCTCAGGCTGCTTTTACTAAGTGGATCTTGTTTATTTGATTGCCAATTGTTGTCCTACAAAAATCAAATCTGATGTTAAGTTGTTCCATTCTTTTAATTGAGCTACAGAAATATTAAAAGTCAAAGCTAATCCAGACAATGTATCACCACTGGCAATAGTATGTTTTTTGCTTGCTGAACTAGTTGATGAATTTGTTGGAGTAGATGAACTGCCGACTTTAACAGCCAATTTTTGACCGACATAAATCGCATCTGAGTTCAAACTGTTCCAAGATTTCAAATCTGCAATTGAAACACTGTATTTATTACCGATACCTGTTAATGTATCTCCACTCTTAACAGTATAAACAGCATCTAGATTCGTTACCGTCGTATCTTGTTTTGGTGCTGTTGTATTCGTAGTAGAATTGACCGATAATTTTTGTCCAACATAGATCGTGTCAGTTTTTAAATTATTCAATGATTTCAAACTCGCTACTGTTGTACTGTATTTACGAGCGATGCCAGATAGTGTATCTCCTGATTGAATCGTGTATTGGCCAGTACTTGTGCCAGTATTAGTCGTGGTACCAGTTGTCGGTTTGCTTTCTTCTTTAACTGCTCCATTGACTGTTAATTTTTGTCCAACATAGATCGTGTCAGTTTTTAAATTATTCAATGATTTCAAACTCGCTACTGTCGTACTGTATTTACGAGCGATGCCGGATAAGGTATCTCCTGATTGAATCGTGTATTGTCCAGTACTTGTACCAGTATTAGGAGTAGTAGTAGTACCTGTTGATGGTGTGCTTCCTCCTTGTGCTGCTCCATTGACTGTTAACTTTTGTCCAACATAGATCGTGTCAGTTTTTAAATTATTCAATGATTTCAAACTCGCTACTGTTGTACTGTATTTACGAGCGATGCCAGATAGTGTATCTCCTGATTGAATCGTGTATTGGCCAGTACTTGTGCCAGTATTAGTCGTGGTACCAGTTGTCGGTTTGCTTTCTTCTTTAACTGCTCCATTGACTGTTAATTTTTGTCCAACATAGATCGTGTCAGTTTTTAAATTATTCAATGATTTCAAACTCGCTACTGTCGTACTGTATTTACGAGCGATGCCGGATAAGGTATCTCCTGATTGAATCGTGTATTGTCCAGTACTTGTACCAGTATTAGGAGTAGTAGTAGTACCTGTTGATGGTGTGCTTCCTCCTTGTGCTGCTCCATTGACTGTTAACTTTTGTCCAACATAGATCGTGTCAGTTTTTAAATTATTCAATGATTTCAAACTCGCCACTGTTGTACTGTATTTACGAGCGATGCCAGATAGTGTATCACCTGATTGAATCGTGTATTGGCCAGTACTTGTACCAGTATTAGGAGTAGTAGTACCTGTTGATGGTGTGCTTCCTCCTTGTGCTGACCCATTGACTGTTAATTTTTGTCCAACATAGATCGTATCGGATTTCAAATTATTCATTGATTTCAAACTCGCCACTGACGTATTGTATTTCTTAGCAATACTTGTCAAAGTATCTCCTGATTGGATCGTATACTGACTAGTAGTACCAGTTTCAGGATTCGTATTTTCATTTTCAGAAGGGGTTGGCATCACTGGTGTAGAAGGCGTGCTTCCTGTATCACCAGTATTTCCTGAACCAGGCGATGCTACATCAAAACGAATTAAATTGTATAATTTGATTAAATTGTTTAATTTAGCTGCGTAAGTTGGATCGGTCGCATAACGACCTTCTAACCAAGCTGTAGCTTCGTATACATTAGATGTGTTGCTTACCCAAGCTCCAGAGTAATAATTAGAATTCCAAGATGTTCCATTTTTTAATAAATTAGCGTTATCTTGGAATGATTCAGCATAAGAAGGGTATTTTTTAAAGTTTTGCGGAATATTGACCCATCCTGTTGCTGTTGAATATTCTTTGGTATACATAGTAACTGATTCGCCATTGTAAGAACCTTTGATACCAAATAAATTGTTGTTCGGTGCTTTAGAAAGGCTGCTTGAACCCCAACCACTTTCTAACCCAGCTTGAGCAATCATCACAGAGGCATAAAGATTATTTTTAGCAGCTACTTCACTCGCAAATGATCCTACAGTTGCAATGAATTGTTCTGCCGTTTGAGCTGTACTAATGTTTTCAAGTTGCTTTTGTTTAGGCGCTTGTTGATTGATATAAATCTGCTGGCCAACTTTGATTACGTTTTTATTCGTAATGTTGTTCCAACCGATTAAATCATTTACCGAAACGCCATAAGTTGAGGCAATTTTATTTAATGTGTCGCCGCTTTTAACTACATGGATCTTTTTCTCAGCAGTTGTTTCCTTCACAACAGTTGCTGACGTAGTAGCTACCATAATTCTAGCTTTAGGAACCTCAGCTTGAACTTCTGCTTCAACAACTTGTTCTTTCTCTTGTTCTTTAGGAGCTTCTTCTGAAGCAGCTTTCTCATCTGATACTGTTTCTTCAGACTTTGTATTTTCTTCTACAACAGAGTCCTCTGGTATTTCGGCTTCAGTTTTTCCTTCTTCGATTTCTACGATGATATCTTCTGTTGCTGCTTGTTCTTCAGTCTCACTAACTTCTTCCGGCACAGAGTCCACTTCTGCAAGTTCTGCTTCAGGTGTTTCAGTTTCTATCACTTCTACAGCTTCTTCTGTTTCTTCCACAGCTTCCGGTGTCTCTGGTTGAATTTCTGAAGCTTGTTCTTCTGCAGGATCTTCTGTGTTAGTTTCAACCGCAACTTCAGTACTTTCTTCGTCAACTAGATCTTCAGAAGCTTCTCCATCTGCTGATTCTTCTGCAGATGTTTGATTGGCATCAGCCGTTAATAGAGCATTGTCAACTAATTGGTCAACATCTTCTAAAGACAAAGTCTCAAAGGTAATAGCGTCAAAAATTTCTTGAGAAACCAATTGTTTAAATTCATTTATTTTTTGTTCTTTTTCAATCTCTTTTTCTTCTGATAAGGCATCATTTAAATTGTCTTGAGTTACGCCACTTGTCTCAGATTCAACAGCTACTGTTTCTCCTTCAGCAACCTCGATATCTTTTTCTACTTCATTTGCTTCTGCTTGATCTTTATCCAGTTCAGTTGCTTTAACGGTTTCAGTGTATGTAGGAAATGCTAGTAAACCTACCAATAAAGACGTACTAAACAGTGCAGTTCCTCTTTTGAGCCTTGCATTGGAAAGTTTCATTTTGTGTATTGTTCTTTCTTCTTCCAACAACGAGATTCTCTCTTTTCTAGTGATCACCAAAGTGTAGGTCCCTCCTAATTAAATAAACAAATAAGTGCCTATGTGCTATAGTTGTTTTAATTATAACGATAAACATTTATAAGTGAAACACTTATAAATCAAGTTGCATCAAATTTAACATTTGTCACATGAATGTAATCAATTAGAAGTGTTCTTATATCTTAGTACTATTGAGTTTGTTGCTTGGTACATATATTACAAAATGAGAACTTTTAGTGAACTGTTTTTCCAATATGTGATAAACTATATAATTGCATAGTACAGTTAAAACAGAAAGTTGGAAACATATGGAAAACAATAGACACACATTTTTTAAAAAACGGTTTGCTTGGTATCAATGGAGCCTTATTTTGTTGACTCCTTTTCTAGCCATCGTATTACTTGCCTTCATCAATAATGAGATGGTTTACGCTTTTGACCAATGGCTCGGTAATCCAGTTCTATCTCTAAGAAACACAACTTTATCTGCTTTTTTTATTGCGGTTACTGATTTTGGGGATGTATATTATATCGCAATCAGTATTTTATTAACCAGCGCATTTTTAATTTGGACGTATAGGGATTATCAAGCTGCTCTATGGCTGGCAGTTCAATCGATTGTCGGATCGGTATTGTTAAATCAAGGACTGAAACTGATATTTCATCGTTCTCGCCCCCTGATTGAACATTTAGTAGAACAGGGCGGTTATTCCTTTCCTAGTGGCCACTCTATGGGAGCCATGATTTGTTACGGCGGTATTGTATTTCTTTTATCCAAAAAATCCACTCACAAAACATATCGGAATAGTTTATTCATCATTGGAACTGCAGTGATTTTTATCGTGGGTCTCAGCCGCATTTATATTGGCGTACATTTTTCTACAGATGTTATAGGCGGTTTCTCAGTTGGAGCAGCATGGCTTGCCTTCACTATAGGCACCTATCCTAAGTGGAGAAACGCATTCAGTAAAAAAATGAAGTTATAGGAGTGAACCTTTTGATTGAAAATGCTTTGCGATTCAGTCATACCTTATTAATAAATACCATCAGTCCAGGAGACATTGTGGTAGACGCCACTGTTGGAAACGGAGACGATACCGTCTTACTGGCTAAATTAGTTGGTCCCTATGGTAAAGTTTACGGGTTTGATGTCCAAGAACAAGCAATTCGACAGACAAAAGAAAAACTACTCTACACCAGCCTGCTTCCTCAAGTAGAATTGTACCATCAAGGTCATGAAACAGTCGAAGATGTGTTAAATGTTGATACACCTCTAGCTGGAGCCGTTTTTAATCTTGGCTATTTGCCAAAAAGTGATAAATCGATCATCACCAAAAGTCATACTACTTTAAAAGCAATCTCAACATTGCTTCCCATGTTGAGAAAAGGAGCCTTACTGATTGTTGTCGTTTACTATGGACATGAAGGCGGAAGTGAAGAAAAAGAAGCGGTTTTGAACTTTGCTTCTCATTTGTCACAAAAAGAGTACACTGTTCTAAGATACGGTTTTGTCAATCAACAAAATCAGCCTCCTTTCTTACTCGCTATTGAAAAACGCTAATAAAAAAACGATAGGACAAATTTAATGTCCTAACGTTTTTTTTAGTGCTCCAATAATCCTTTTAATACTTCGACTTTATCTGCCTTTTCCCATGGCAAATCAATATCCGTTCTGCCAAAATGCCCATATGCTGCAGTTTGCTTGTAGATAGGTCTTTGCAAATCAAGCATTTTGATAATGCCTGCAGGTCTTAGGTCAAAATTAGCGCGAACAGCTTCGATTAAAGCTGACTCAGAAACTCTTCCTGTATCAAATGTGTCTACCGCAATAGATACGGGTTGAGCTACACCAATGGCATAAGCTAACTGAACCTCGCATTTGTCTGCTAAACCAGCAGCTACAATATTTTTAGCAATGTAGCGGGCAGCATAACTTGCTGAGCGGTCAACTTTTGTTGGATCTTTACCAGAAAAGGCTCCGCCTCCATGACGAGCATATCCACCATAAGTATCTACAATGATTTTACGTCCTGTTAATCCAGCATCTCCCTGAGGACCACCGATAACAAAACGACCAGTAGGATTAATAAAGTATTTTGTTTCTTCATCCAATAAGTTTTCGGGTATTTCATGTTCAATCACTTGATCGATCATGTCTTGTTTCAATTGTTCATACGCTACTTCAGGAGCATGTTGAGTACTGATAACCACTGTATCTACTCGAACAGGTTTATCTGTTTCATCATATTCAACCGTTACTTGTGCTTTAGCATCTGGTCTAAGATACATGATTTCTTTGTTTTTACGCAAAGCAGCAATTCTTCTTGTTAAACGATGGCTCAATGAAATAGGCAATGGCATCAGTTCAGGCGTTTCGTTTGTAGCAAAACCAAACATCAACCCTTGATCTCCAGCACCAATTTGATTCAGTTGATCATCATCCAGTTCTCTAAACTCGACTGAATCATTAACTCCTTGAGCAATATCACCTGATTGTTCATCAATTGCCACAAGAACGCCACATGTTTCAGCATCAAAACCATACTTAGCTCTTGTATACCCTATGTCTCGTACGGTATCACGTACAATTTTTTGAATATCAACATACGCAGATGTTGATATCTCTCCTGCTACTAAAACCAATCCTGTAGTAACAATCGTCTCGCAAGCTACACGAGCTGTTGAATCTTTTTCTAAAATGGCATCAAGAATTGCATCACTAATTTGATCAGCAATTTTATCCGGGTGTCCTTCTGATACGGACTCGGATGTGAATAATTTTCTTTCTGACATTAGATATCCCCCTTTGTTTTTTCGGTTACAAGGCTTCTCCACTACTAAAAGTGAATCCTATCGGGAATCCTTTTGCAAACCTTATACAGTTTATCACAATTTCTCCGAAAATGATACGCCTTATAAAAACTGAAATCTTTTTCTTTTTCCTTTTAATTTTTTTGGTATGATAGATAGGAATTAGAAGAAAGGAGCCAGTCTTTTATGCCCATAAAAAATACCATTGAAACCTTTTTATATAATCCAATAGTTTTGGTACTCTTCACTCCATTCAGCTATCTCCTGATAGGGACCCTTTATGCTGTTCAATATGTCCCATTGAATATTGGAAAATTTATCGCTTTTTATTTACTGCTTTTCGTAAATTACTGTATTGAAAATTATTTAAAAAAGCACTCGTTTCTCAATAAATCAGAACTTAAAGGTCCGTTTTATCTTATGGAATTAATGAATATCTTGTTAATAGCATTTCTCAGCTTTCAATCCCATTATTCTATTGCTTTATTAATTATCTTATATAGTTTAATCATTCATTTCCAACAAGTTCTTAAAGATAACCAGTTTCCTATTGTTGCTGTCTTGATTTTAGGAATTTTCAAAGGTGGTATGCTGACCTACTTAAGTTTCTTTATTCAAGCGCAATTTCTTCCTTTAATACTGATTGTCTGGAGTACACCATTGGTCATCTTACATTTGTTTATTGAAATCGGCAGTTATTTAGCAGAAAAAAAATCTCCTCGTGTTGCAATAGGCCAGTCTTATATATTGGTAACCCTACTGATTTTCATTTATCTAAGTACAGGACTATTTTTGTATAGTACATTTCGTATGGAGTTGTTTCTTTTTATTTTAACTCTCCCGTTAGCCATCCGTCTGGCCAGATTATTTATCACTCATAGTTGGAAAGACTCCAAATCTGTCACACTGAAAACGTTCCGGCTGTTCCAACTTCTGTATACAGTAATCTTTATTTTTGCAGAAATCCTCTATTTCGCAAATCTTTAAAACATGAATACACCCAGCAAAAATAACTTTGTTAGCATGAAGGTAGAATACCACATTCTAATGAAGGTATTTTTGCTGATTTTATATTCGAAAATTCTCTTTTTTATATTCTATTTATTTACAATTCATAATGAGCAATCAGCAAAGTATCCGTAATAACGTTTAATCCAGTATGAGAAATAAAATCTTTTTCTTCCTCATAAAACTACCGTCCTCCAAGATGTAGAACAGCTGAAATGGGAATAAGCTGATAATATGGAACTTGAGATAATAAATTTCTCCAGCATAGAGTCCAGCTAGCATAGAATGTCCAACCTATTCAAGAAACGATAGGTGCTGTCTCAGGTATCTTACTGCCCCTGCGTACGTCAAACCAACCAAAAAGAGCTGTTCACGTCATTTGACTGTGAACAGCTCTTTTTAGCATTCTGTATTTTAATGACCCGTACGGGATTCGAACCCGTGTTACCGCCGTGAAAGGGCAGTGTCTTAACCGCTTGACCAACGGGCCTGATTAATTATTTTTCTAAGAAGAATATGGGCCTAAATGGACTCGAACCATCGACCTCACGCTTATCAGGCGTGCGCTCTAACCAGCTGAGCTATAGGCCCAAAAGACATAAAAAAAGAGCGGGTGAGGAGAATCGAACTCCCATCATCAGCTTGGAAGGCTGAGGTTTTACCACTAAACTACACCCGCATTTTAGTTATGGCCCGGGACAGAGTCGAACTGCCGACACCTTGAGCTTCAATCAAGTGCTCTACCAACTGAGCTACCGGGCCAAATATTCAATTAAACGGTCTCGACGGGAATCGAACCCGCGATCTTCTGCGTGACAGGCAGACATGTTAACCCCTACACCACGAGACCAAAATCAGCTTAATTTTTCTTTCAGTGCACTGCTGCACATTGCGGGGGCAGGACTCGAACCTGCGACCTCCGGGTTATGAGCCCGACGAGCTGCCAACTGCTCTACCCCGCGATAATAAATATAAATTTCCATGACTGCTTACAGACACGATAAGGAGGATAAGGGATTCGAACCCTTGCGTGCTTTTACACACCTGACGGTTTTCAAGACCGTTCCCTTCAGCCGGACTTGGGTAATCCTCCGATATAAACAATTGTTTATTTTGAAGAGGTTTAAAACCTCATGACCCGTACGGGATTCGAACCCGTGTTACCGCCGTGAAAGGGCAGTGTCTTAACCGCTTGACCAACGGGCCAGATAACTTGATAGAAATATTATGGATTGGTGCTAAAACTAACGGAGAAGGAGGGATTTGAACCCTCGCGCCGCGTTAACGACCTACACCCTTAGCAGGGGCGCCTCTTCAGCCACTTGAGTACTTCCCCAAACCACAATTTTACTTTTTACAAACCAATAAATTAATTGGTGTAATGGGCCTAAATGGACTCGAACCATCGACCTCACGCTTATCAGGCGTGCGCTCTAACCAGCTGAGCTATAGGCCCATAAAAGCGGGTGAGGAGAATCGAACTCCCATCATCAGCTTGGAAGGCTGAGGTTTTACCACTAAACTACACCCGCATAAAACGGTCTCGACGGGAATCGAACCCGCGATCTTCTGCGTGACAGGCAGACATGTTAACCCCTACACCACGAGACCAAAATCAGCTTAATTTTTCTTTCAGTGCATTGTTGCACTATTGCGGGGGCAGGACTCGAACCTGCGACCTCCGGGTTATGAGCCCGACGAGCTGCCAACTGCTCTACCCCGCGATAATAAATATAAATTTCCATGACTGCTTACAGACACAATAAGGAGGATAAGGGATTCGAACCCTTGCGTGCTTTTACACACCTGACGGTTTTCAAGACCGTTCCCTTCAGCCGGACTTGGGTAATCCTCCGTGAAATACAAGGTAATTCTAATCGAAAAGATCAAAGTGGACCTTGCAGGACTCGAACCTGCGACCGGACGGTTATGAGCCGTCTGCTCTAACCAACTGAGCTAAAGGTCCAAGTTCTTTTATTCAATTAAAGTAGCGGCGGAGGGGATCGAACCCCCGACCTCCCGGGTATGAACCGGACGCTCTAGCCAGCTGAGCTACACCGCCATAATTAAATTAAGAAATCTTGTTGCAATGGAGCCTAGCGGGATCGAACCGCTGACCTCCTGCGTGCAAGGCAGGCGCTCTCCCAGCTGAGCTAAGGCCCCTAAATAAAATCGGGAATACAGGATTCGAACCTGCGACCCCTTGGTCCCAAACCAAGTGCTCTACCAAGCTGAGCTAATTCCCGTATACGTTAGTAAAAACTCTTTAAAAGAGATGCACCCAGCAAGAGTCGAACTTGCAACCGCTTGATTCGTAGTCAAGTACTCTATCCAATTGAGCTATGGGTGCTAATAATGGTGCCGAGGGCCGGAATCGAACCGGCACGG